>CAXUFS010000058.1:0-13124 GCA_964250315.1 uncultured Kineosporia sp.
GGTCCAGCTCCAGGGCACCGGCCTGCTGGTCGGCGCCCTGCTGGTCCAAGGCGTTGCTATTGAGGGCTTCACCGACCCGGGGCCGGTGCTGCGGCCGGCGCTGCAAGCGGTCCATATCGGCAGTTATGCGGTGGCCGCATGGTTCCTATGGGCGAACATGCGGGTGCCGTGGCTCTGGCTGATCGGCCTCGGGGCGGCGTCCAACGGGATCACCATCACCCTCAACGGGGGCACTCTGCCCGCCCGACCGGCTGCGTTGCGACTGGCCGGACTACCGGTACACGTCGATGGGTACGCCAACACCGAAGCGCTCAGCCACCCTCGGCTCTGGTTCCTCGGCGACGTCTTCGCCATCCCGGCAAACTGGCCGCTGGCCAATGTTTTCAGCATCGGCGACCTGACCATCCTGACCGGGGTGGCACTGGTTTCGCTGCGGATCTGCGGCAGCTGGTTCAGCGCCCCGTGGCTGGTGCCGGCTCGGTTTCAGCGGCCGGTGCCCAGATTGCGCCACTATCCAGAGGCGTTGCGGCAGTTCCGTTTTGGCTCTGTTTCTGATGACCCTCAACTAGTCCCTGAGAGTGATCGAGAGATGCCGGAGAGTGATTTCAGAACGCATGCATAGGAAAACCTGAACCGGCCTGCCCACGATCAGAGTCCAGATCCGCTGGATCCGATCGGAAGGACACGGCCACATGAAGGCACGCTTGATCACCGGGGCAACCAGTTCGCTCGCAACCGTTCTGGCCCTGATCGCCATCGTTGGAGCCGGGCACAAGTGGTGGTGAGAACCACCAGGCCCGAAAAGGTTTGAGGAGCAGTAATGGACCGCAGCACCGTCCTTCTTAGCTGGAAGGCATGGTGAGCGATTCATCGCCGGAGCCCGTGACCACTGCGGTCGCGGGCTCCCTGCGCGCTGTCGCGGGACCGGCCTACGTCAGCGCGGTCGGAGTGACGGGGGCCTTGATCCTGGCCGGGACCGGCATCCTGCAGATCGGCCGGGTGGACTGGGCCTCGCACCAGATGCTGCCCATGTACCTGTTGGCGTTCATGCTGTTCCTGGGCGAGCTGCGGCCGCTACTGATCGCCCGCAGCGACGGTGAGATAGATACGGTCACTGTGTCGTCCACCTTCGTGCTGGCACTGATCCTGTCCGGGCCGCTGTTCCTGGCCCTGGTGGCCCAGTCGCTTGCCGTCGCGGCCGATGACCTGCGTCGCCGCTCGCCCGTGCGAGCGATCTTCAACATCGGCCAGTACCTGATCACTTTGGCCGCCACCCGGCTGGTGTTCGCCCTGACCGACGGCTCCCCGGTGCTGGCCGTCCGGACCGAGCTGAAGCCGCCCGAACTGCTGCCGGCCCTGGCCGCGGCGGCGGTGTTCTTCCTGGTCAACAACGGCGCGGTCGCCGCTGCCATCAGCCTGCACACCAGCCAGCGATTCTGGCCGGTGACCCGGGAGGTGGTGGCGACCCAGAGCCTGCCGTCGGTGATCCTGCTCGGGCTGGCCCCGGTGGCGGCCATGGTCGCCGTGGTGTCGCCGATGATGCTTCCCCTCCTGGTGCTGCCGATCATCGGGGTGATGAACTCGGCCCAGCTGGCCGCCCAGCGCCAGCACGAGGCTCTGCACGACGGGCTGACCCAGTTGCCGAACCGTGAGCTGTTCCGCCGCCGGGCCGAGCGGGCGATAGAGCAGGCCGGCGGGGCGTCCCCGATGGTGGGCGTCGTGCTGATCGACCTCGACCACTTCAAGGAGGTCAACGACACCCTCGGCCACGCGGTTGGGGACGAACTGCTCCGGGAGGTGGCCAAGCGGCTGAGCACCGTGCTGTCCGGCACGCACACCATTGCCCGGCTGGGCGGGGACGAATTCGCCGTCCTGGTCTCGAATGCACGCTCGATCCCGGAAGTCCGGGAGGTCGCCCAGGAGGTGGCGGAGTGCCTGCACGAGCCGGTGCTGGCTGACGGGCTGCGGATCGGCGCACTGGGCAGCATCGGGATCGCGATCAGCCCCGATCACGCCAGTACCTTCGACGCGCTGATGCAACGGGCCGACATCGCCCTGTACCGCGCCAAGGCACACCGCGGCACGATCGAGGTCTATCGCAGCGAGATCGACCAGCACACCGTCCGGCGACTGAGCCTGATGGGCGACCTGCACGCCGCGGTCGACAACGAGGAGTTCGTGCTTGTCTTCCAGCCCCAGGTGGACGGCGAGACCGGCGCCGTGGTGGCGGTGGAGGCGCTGATGCGCTGGCGGCACCCAGACCACGGAGTGATCACGCCGGACGTGTTCATCCCGCTGGCCGAGAGCAGCGGCCTGATCGGGCCGATGTCGCGCGGCGCGGTCGAGTCGGCGCTGGAGACGCTGGCCCTGCTCCACCGGGCCGGGCACGACATCTCGATGGCGGTCAACATCTCCGCCCGGCTGCTGTCGGATCTGGATCTGCCCCGCTGGATCAAGCGGATGCTGCTGGCCACGGCGGTGCCAGCCGACCAGCTGACCATCGAGGTCACCGAGAGCACGATCACCGCTGATCCCCAGCGAGCCATGCAGGTGCTGCACGAACTGCGGGAGATCGGCGTCCGGCTGGCGATCGACGACTTCGGAACCGGGTACTCGTCGCTGTCCTATCTGCGGCGGCTGCAGCCGGACGAGCTCAAGGTGGACAAGTCATTCGTGCTGCAGATGAACACCGACGAGAACAGCCAGGTGATCGTGAGATCGACGGTCGAGCTGGGGCACGGCCTGGGACTGCGGGTGGTAGCCGAAGGCGTCGAGGACCAGGCCACCCATGACGCGCTGAGGGCGCTGGGCTGCGAGCGGCTGCAGGGATTTCACATCGCCCGGCCGATGAGCGAAGCGGCCCTGAAGTCCTGGCTCGACACCCAGGCCCTGCGCCACCTGGCCGATGGCCGAGCAGCCCTTCCCATGATCGGCGATCCAGCCCGGCAAACTGCTGGTTCTGCGCCGACTTTGCCGGGCTGAGCTGGCGATCATGAGCGGTGCGCATAGCGGGCAGGTCGTGACAGGATTCGGCTGTGAAGAGCGTGCTGATCAAGATCGCGGTCAATGCCCTGGCCATCTGGGTGGCCGCAGCAGTCATCAACGGGGTTCATGTCGGCGGATCAGGCGGCAAGAAGGTGCTGACCCTGCTCGTCGTCGGGGCCATCTTCGGCGTGCTGAACGCCTTCATCAAGCCGGTGATCAAGTTGTTCTCGCTACCGGCGATCGTGCTCACCCTGGGCCTGTTCGTGTTCATCATCAACGCGTTCATGCTGCAGCTGGTGTCCTGGCTCTCGGATTCGCTGAACATCGAGTTCCACATCGACCACTTCTTCTGGACCGCCGTGCTGGCGGCCATCGTGGTCAGCTTCGTCAGCATGGTGCTGCACCTGATCCTGCCGGACGGCGAATAGCCCGATTCAGCCAGGGACCCCGACGCCGGCTGGGATGAGCGGCTGGATCCAGCCCAGCACCCGCTCCGCCGGCATCGGCGCGGCGAAGTAGTGCCCCTGGGCCAGTGAGCAGCCAGCCCCCATCACCCGGGCCAGCGTGTCCGCGTCCTCGATCCCCTCGGCCACGACACTGAAGCCCAAGTCGTGCCCGAGCCCGATCGCGGCCCGGACGATGACGGCGTCCTGGCGTGAACCGACCATGGTCGCCACGAAGGTGCGGTCGACCTTGAGCTGATCTATCGGCAGCGTGCGCAGATGCGTCATCGACGACAGCCCGGCGCCGAAATCGTCCAGAGTGAGCTGGATTCCCATCTCGTGCAGCCGCCGCAGGGTAGCCCCGCTCCGCCCCGGATTGGCCGTGAGCAGGGCGGCCTCGGTGATCTCCACCCGCAGCAGCTGAGCCGGAACGCCGTGCCGCACCAGCGCCTGGTCGATCTCGGCCGCCACGTCGTCCTGCTGCAGCCAGCTCGGTGACAGGTTGATGGAGATCGGCAACTTCCAGCCCTGCTCGATCCATTCGTTCAACTGCCCGAGCATCTGGTCCAGCACGGCCCGGGAGAGCTGGCCGATCAGGCCGGTCTCGTCGGCCAGCGGCAGGAAGTCCGCCGGCAGCAGCAGCCCGCGCTGGGTGTGCTGCCAGCGCAGCAGCGCCTCCAGTCCGGCCACCCGGGCCTGCCGGATGTCGATGATCGGCTGGTAGTGCAGCACCAGCTGGCCGGCCTCGATCGCGGCGCGCAGTTCGTCGCACAGCTCCAGGCGCCGGGCCGTGGCCTGGTCCAGCTCCAGCTCGAAGGCGGCGCAGGCCGATCGGGACCGCTTGGCCCGGTACATGGCGATGTCCGCCTCGCTGAGCAGGGTGGCTGAATCGGGCGACTGGCTCCGGGCGCTGTGATGGCTGATCGCGATCCCGATCGAGGCCTGCACGCTGAGCTGGGCGCCCCCGACCAGGAAGGGGTCCTCCAGCTGGCTGGTCAGCCGCTGGGCCACCAGCTGGGCACCGTCCAGCCCACTGGTCTGGATCACCACCGCGAACTCGTCCCCGCCCAGCCGGGCCAGCATGTCGCTGGGCCGCATCACCGAACTCAGCCGAGCTCCTACCTGGGCCAGGAGCTCGTCGCCGATCGAATGACCGAGACTGTCGTTGATCAGCTTGAACCGGTCCAGGTCGATCATCAGGACGGCGGCCGGGCGGGCCGATGAGGCCTGGGCGGCCAGTTCCGACAGCCGGGCGATCAGCGCGATCCGGTTCGGCAGGCCGGTCAGCCCGTCGTGCTGGGCCTGATGCACCAGCTCCTGCTGCAGTGCGACCCGCTCGGTGACATCCCGGCCAGTCAGCAGCATGCTTCCGGCCTGACCGGCCGGCCAGGGCGAGACCGTCCATTCGAGCACCCGCCAGGAGTCGTTCGCCGCTCGTAGCCGCAGCCGGGGCCGGGCCGCCTGACCTTCGGGCTGGGCCCGGGCGTCAGCCGCCTCGAGCAGATTCAGCAGCTCCTCCAGGTCGCTGGCGTGCACGTAGCGGGCCAGCGGCTGGCCGGTCAGCTCCGCCGGGGAGAACCCGGCCACCGCCTCGACCGACCGGGAAGCCAGCGCGATCTGGCCGAGCGGGTCGAGCAGCAGCACCACGTCGCCGGTGGCGTCCACGATCGCGCGGTAGCGGCGTTCTGCGTGCAGGGCGTGCATCAGTTGGTTGAGCACCCGGGTCAGCGTGCGCCTGGGGTCGGGCCGGCCGGCCGGCTGCAGTTCGCGCCGGGTTCCTTCCTGGGGCTGGGACGACGGCCGGTGCGCGGCCCGCACCATCAGCCGGTGAGCAAGCTTCTCGGCCTGATCAGCCAGGTCGGACAGCCGCTCGATCTGGCGCAGGGGCAGCGCCAGCCGCCACGAGAACAGTGCGGTCAGGGCCGCACCGGTCAGCAGGCCGGCTGGGATCGCCCAGATCAGGGTGCTGGCGCCGGCCAGCAGCAGAGTGATGGCGATGATCAGGGTGGCCAGCGCCGCGCCCGCCGCACCGGTGAACAGGACGGACGGGCGAAACGACCGCCGCCGACGCGGGCTGCGCGAACTCGTGGCATCACGCGCTGGCTCCACCTGCTGAAGATCGGCAGATCACCGGGGGCAGTTGAGCAGCGGGTGAACATGTGATGACCTTGCCCAGGATGGGCCGGAGATCAGAGGTTCTCCATGGAGTGCAGCTGTCCAGGTCCGTGGCAGGATCGCCTCGAACGAGTTGGTAACGAAACGGTGAGGAGCCGGAGCCGCCCGTGGACGACGAGCAGGGACCCTGGTGGACCCAGCCGCCGGAGCCGCCCAGATCGACTGCCTCCGGTTCGGCCTCCGGCTCATCGCCCGATGCGGCGCTGGCACCGCCGCGGGCTGAGCAGTCCAACGGGGCTGGCGGCCTCCGGCATCCCGGGCTCAAGCTGAGCCGGGCCTCCACTGCGCCGTCGTCGCCCGCACCGCCTCGCCCGCGCTGGACCGCGACCCCCTCGGTGAAGCAGGACCCGGACCAGGCCGGCTCGTCGTCCGGCTTGGACGCGCAGGACGGGCAGGACGCACAGCTCCGGGTCAACGGGACGGCTGGCGATCCGGATGGGTCCCCCACCCAAGCGCTGGACGCCGACGACATTTTCGCCACCTTCACCCAGTCGGCTCCCGAGGGCATCATCACCGGCCCGATCCCGAGCCAGGCCGGGACCCGGGCAGCTGATCGGCCCGATCAGGCTTCGTACCCCGGGAGGCCGGGGGCGGCCCCTTTCGAAGCGCAACCGCCCCAGCTCGAACCAGCGGCGGATCACCCCTGGCATTGGCCGGGCGACCCGCGGATCCTGCTGGCGGGCGGGGCCGGCGTACTGGTCGTGGTGGTCATCGCCCTGCTGCTGCTGGCCGGAGGAGGTGGCAAGGACGCCCACAAGGCCGGCGCGACCCCGTCCACCACGGCATTGACCGGTGCGAGCGCGGCCGAGGCCAGCTTCGGCGGCCAACGACCGAAGAACCTGACCGAGGTCAGCTCCAGTACGGCCGGGCGCCTGCTGGCCAAAGCCGGGCAGAAGGGCGGTGGCTCGGTGGTCGAGGGCTGGACCTGGAACGACAAGAACGGCAGCAACCTGGTCGTGACCACGCGTAAGACGCTGACCCATGGGCACACCGCTCTTACGGTGATCCACGTGGCCCGGCTCGACACTGACAAGCCGGACACGCTGCGAGGCCTGCGCGAGCCCACCCTGCCGCAGTGCCGGGCCGGTGGCACGGCCGGCTTCACCAAGAATTCGCTGCTGGTGCGGGACCTCAATCAGGACGGCGTGGCCGAGATCGCGGCCGGCTGGTCATCGCGGTGTGGCTCGCAGAAGAGCAGCGAGGTGAAGCTGGCACTGATCACCGGCGACAAGAAGTTCATCATCCGCGGAGACGGTGTGATCGGCGGCAAGTCCGGCGCGGCCACGGCCGATCCGTCGAAGCAGTCCGATTGGCCCGCCGGATATCTCAAAGCGCTGCAGGCTCTCTTCCACCACCTCTACTACTGACCGCTCGGCGTGGCGCCTAGGCGAGCCAGCGGAGCTGGGTGGCCTTGTTCTGCTCGTAGCTGGCCCGGCCGGACAGTGAGGCAGGCACCCCGACCTCCCACCAGGCTCCGGACTCGGTCCAGGTCGACGGATCCACCCGGCAGACCACCACAGCGGGACGGCGCTGAGCGGCCGCGGCCGCTTTGGCCCGGGCATAGGCGGCGCGCAGGCCGGCCGCCGATGATCCGGCCGCGACGTCCTCCACGATGCAGCCCAAAGCGGTTGCGTGCGCGGCAAAATCGACTCGGACGCCGCCGGGAGCCGAGCCGGGGCCGAACGAGTCCACGTACAGGTTGTTGAACCCGTCCGCGCCCTGATTGGTCTGCAGCCGGTGGATAACGGCGTAGCCGCCGTTGTCGCAGACCACCGCCACGAAGCCGTGCCCGGCGAAGGCGGCCGAGAACAGATCCGAATTGAGCATCAGGTACGAGCCGTCGCCCATCAGCGTCGTGACCACCCCATCCGGATGGGTCCGGGCCCGGGCGATCGCCGCCCCCCATGGCCCGGCCGTCTCGTAGCCCATGCAGGAGAAGCCGTACTCCATGTCCATGGTCGAGCCGGACGCCGGGCCGTCGTCGGTGACAACCCGGGGCACCGTACGCCAGCCGCCGATCAGCTCACCCGGCATCCCGCCGGACGAGGTGACCACGTAGTCGTCCGGTCCGCTGGCTTCGTTGACCACGCCCACCACTTCGGCATAGCTCAGGGCGCCGCCCGGGGCAGTGCCGGCCCGGAGCTCATCGATGTGCGCGTCCCAGCTGGCCCGTTCGGTCGCGGCGACCTGCGCCCAGCCGGGCTCGGACGTCCAGCCGGCCACAGCGGCGTCCAGGTCGGCCAGGCAGGCCCGGGCATCACCGGTCACCGCGTGCGCCCCGTGCTTGACCGCATCGAAGCGGGCCGCGTTCACGGTGACCACGTGCGCCATCGGGTCGAACACCGTCCACGACGCGGTGGTGAAGTCCTGCAGCCTGGTTCCGATCGCCAGGACCAGATCGGCCCGCCCGGCAACGGTGTTCGCACTGGCGCTGCCGATGATCCCGGCCGCACCGGCGTACAGCTCGTCATCGTTGGGAAAAAGCGTCCGGCCAGAAGGAGTTTCAGTCAACGGGATGCCGTGATCGTGAGCGAAGGTGAGCACTGCGGCGGCCGCACCGGAGTACCGCACTCCTCCGCCGGCGACGATGACCGGACGCCGCGAGGCTCGCAGCAGGGCGGCCGCTTCGGCGACATCGAGCTGGTCCGGGCGGGCCCGGGGCACCCGGTGCACCCGGTGCTCGAACATCGCCGCCGGGAAGTCGAACTCCTCGGCCTGCACGTCCTGCGGCAGCGCCAGCACCACCGGACCGGCGTCGGCCGGATCGGTCAGCACCCGGGCCACCTGGGGCAGGGTCGAGACCAGCTGCTCGGGCCGGACGATCCGGTCGAAGTACCGGCTGACCGCGCGGAAGGCGTCGTTCACCGAGACCGTCGGGTCCCCGAAGTGCTCGACCTGCTGCAGCACCGGATCCGCTGCCCGCCCGGTGAACGTGTCGCCGGGCAGCAGCAGCACCGGTAGGCGGTTGGCGTGGGCCAGCCCGGCGGCGGTGACCATGTTCAGCGCGCCCGGCCCGACCGATGACGTCGCCGCCATCACCTGACGCCGATCCATCGCCTTGGCGTAGCCGATCGCAGCCAGGGCCATCCCCTGCTCAGTATGGCCGCGATAGGTCGGCAGCTGGTGGCGCACGTCGTGCAGGGCGGTGCCCAGTCCGAGCACATTGCCGTGCCCGAAGATACCGAAAACCCCTGCGAACAGCGGCACCTCGGTACCGTCCAGCAACTCCGAGCGCTGCGCCAGCATCCAGCGCACCAGGGCTTGAGCCGTGGTCAGCCGGACCGTGGCCGTACCGCGGATCCCGGCGGGGCCGGGCTGGGTCATGGTCATGGTCGGGCGCGCTCCTTCATCGGTGGTTCATTCCATTGCGGCAGCAAGGGTTTCGGTCAGCCGGTCACTACTCACCCGGCCATCGGCACTGGTGACCGGGCAACGCGGATCGGGCGCCATCGCGGCCCAGCTGTCCCGGACCCAGGCGTGCGCCAGATCGTCACAGAACGCCATGGATCGCTCCGGCCCCGGGCCGGCCAGCACGTTCAGGTAGTACATGTCGTAGCCGGGAGCAGCCACGCAGGGTCCGTGATAGCCGTACGGGATGCAGAACGCGTCGCCGTCGCGGACCTCGACGGTCGCGTCGATCTCGGCCAGCCCGGCCTGCTCGTGCTCCGGCCCGGTGAAGGTGCGGTGCAGGCCAAAACCCTCACGGCTGGGGGTGATTCCATCCGGCCCGGCAATCTTGAAGAAGTAGATCTCCTCGTTCACCACGGTGCAGGGATCGGTCTGGTCGTGCTTGTGCGGCGGATAGCTGGACCAGTTACCGGACGGCGTGATCAGCTCGCAGGCCATCAGCCGCTCGGCATGATCCCAGACCCCCGGAGTGCCGAAGTTGGTGACCTGCCGGGTGGCCGGGCCGGCCCCGCGCACTTCGACCGCCGCCACCGACGCCGGACCGTAGGCCGGTTCCAGATGCCGCTCGCAACGGGCCGAGGGCAGCGCCACCTCGGCACCGTTGGCGCTGATCAGCCGGATCAGGCTGTCGCGCCCGACGTAGGCGAAGTCGGTGACCTGTTCGAACACCGACGGCCGGCCGGTCAGGCCGTAGCGGGCGCGGGTGTTGGCCGGAGCGCTGGCATCGGCCACCTCCAGGGTCAGGCCCCCGGCCAGCGGCAGCACGAACACCTCGCTCTCGCCGGTAGCCACGGTTCGCATCACGCCGGGCTCCAGCCGCAGCACGTGCAGGCCGCTGTACTGCCAGCCGGCGTCCTGCGGCGTGATCACGACCAGGTCGCCGTTCTGCGGGCCGGTGCTGGCCAGCCACGGGCGGTACAGAGGCGCGATCACGGCTCATTCCTCGACGTGATCAATGCTCTGGGCTGGATGGTCAGCTGGCCCCGTTCGCTCACGTTATGACTCCCTCGATCAGGCCGGGCTACCGCGCACCCGGTGGACCACTGGCTCTGGCCTCCCGGAGCAGGCGCGCGGCGGCGTCCACGGCGGTGAACACGTCGCCGTCCGGAGGGTAGAGCAGGGTTCGGCCGACCACGAGCCCCCGGGCGGTCGGCTGGGTCAGCGTGCGTCCCCACTTGACCAGGTCGGCGGCCGGATCGGGCCCGGGAACACCGCCCAGCACCACGCAGGGCAGGGTGGTCGAGCCGAGCACGACGGCCGGATCGTCGCAGGCGGGCAGCTTGATCCAGGTCCGGGCGCTGGTGACGCCGAGCGCCGAGGCGACGGTGACCGCCCGGGCCAGCGATCGGCTGTCGTGCTGCAGCACCAGCCGTCCGTCGTCGCTGCGGCGGTACGGCAGCGGCTCGACCATGGCCATCAGCCCGTGCCGGGCCAGATCGGTGACCGCGCCGGCGCAGGCCTGCAGGGTCGGCACCGTTCCTGGGTCGTCGTCCACCAGCCGCAGCAGCATCTTGCCGCCCTCCAGCCGGGCGTCGGCGATGGCCTGGGCGTCGTAGCCGGTGAACCGGTCGTCGATCTCCCAGCTCGCTCCGGCCAGGCCACCCCGGTTCATCGAGCCGATCACCACTTTGCCGTCGAGCGCGCCCAGCAGCAGCAGATCCTCGACGATGTCGGGACTGCCGAGCAGGCCATCGATGTCCGGGTGACTCAGCGCGGTGATCAGGCGGTCGAGCAGGCTGCGCCGATCGGCCATCGCCATCGGATCGCCACCGGTTTCCAGGGCCCCCCGGGCCGGATGGTCGGCCGCGATCAGGAACATGGTTCCGCGTTCGGACACCAGGCTGACCGGCCGGGCCCGATCGGCGTAGGCCTGAGCGATCCGGTCCGGGCGCAGTACCCGGGTGCTGAGCAGGTCGTCCCACTGCTGGTCGGTGATCGACCGGCTCACCGGGTGCTTCGAGCTGCCCGCGGTCGTCCGGGTGGTGGTCGCGGTCAAGGCTTGCGTCATGGCTTCGGTCACGGCTTCGGTCACGGCTTCGGTCACGGCGCTGCTCCCAGCATGGTCTCGAGGTCAGCAGGGGTGGGCATGGCGTCGGCGCAGGCCAGCTGACCGGCGACGTAGGCTCCCGCCGCGTTGGCGTAGTGAGCGATTCTGGCTGGCTTCCAGCCTTCCAGCAGGCCATGCACCAGCGCGCCGCCGAACGCGTCGCCCGCGCCGAGCCCGCAGACCACCTTCACCGGAGTCGGTTCGACCACGCTCATCCCATCCCGGGTGGCCACCAGCACGCCCTTACCGCCCTGCTTGACCAGAGCCAGCTCGATCCCCCGGTCCAGCAGCCGCTTGGCCGCCTCCTCCGGCTCGGAGGTCCCGACCGCCACCTCGACCTCGGCCCGGTTGCCCACCGCGACGGTGGCGTACTCCAGCAGCGCGTCGTACTCGGCCCGGGCCTGCTCAGGACTGGGCCAGAACATCGGGCGCCAGTCCAGATCGAGCACGGTCCAGCGGTTGCTGGCCGGGTCCGGCCGGTCTCGGTGCTGGAGCATCTCCAGATGGGTGGAGCGCGAAGGCTCCTGCGACACACCGGTTCCGGTCACCCAGAACACGGGAACGTCGCGGACGGCGTCCCAGGGGACGTCGTCGTGCTCGAGGGTGAGGTCGGGCGCGATCGGCAGCCGGTAGAACAGCAGCGGCGGATCCTCCGGCGGATCCAGCGCGCAGAACACCACCGGGGTCAGCAGTTCGGGCGCGGTGCCGACGAACCGAGGGTCGACCCCGAAGCCAGTCAGTGCTTTTCGGACGTAGTCACCGAATCCGTCCGGGCCGACCTTGGTCAGCACGGCTGTGCGATGGCCGAGCCGGGCCGCACCCACCGCGACGTTGGTGGCCGTGCCGCCCAGCGATCGGGCGAATGAAGTGACTTCGCCCAGGGGCACTCCGGACTGCTCCGGGTACAGGTCCACGCCGATCCGGCCCACCGTGAGCAACTCCAACCCGGTCATGCGACCTGGCCGAATTCTTGGCTGAGGTACGTCATACAGGCTCGGACATCATCAACGGGACCGGTCCCGGGCAGGGGTACCTCCGCGGTGATGGCGATGTCCTGCTCCAGCACGTATCGGCCGCTGTACCCTCGCCGGTCGAGCTCCGTGATCACTTCGCCAACAGCGACATCGCCGGTTCCGAGTACCCGAAACAAGCCTTCCTGGACGGCGCGCAGCAACGGGGTCTGCCGGGTGGAGACCCGTTGAGCGATAGCGAGGTCGACGTCCTTCAGGTGCACGTGCGCCACCCGGTCGCCAGCGTCACGAGCGAAGGTGACCGGGTCGAACCCGCCGATGGCGAGATGGCCGGTATCAAGGCACCATCGCACGTCGCTCGCCTCCAGAACACGTTCGACATCTTCCGCGGTTTCGACCACGGTGCCGACGTGCGGGTGGAGGGCTTGGACCAGGCCGTGCCGATCACAGATCTCGTCCACCGCCGTAAGACCATCGGCCAGTTCGGCCAGCTGAGTATCGTCCAGCCGGATCGGCCGCGACCATTTCTGGTCCATCACTGCCGCCGTTATGAATCGATCGCCGCCGCAGGCAGCGAAGAGCTTGGCCGTGCGCTCAGCTTGGGCAAGGCTCTCGTCCCGCCGGAGCCGATCGTGAAGAATCAGCGGGACGAATCCGCCGGCCAAGGTCATGCCGTACTGCTCGAGGACAGCCGCCAGCGGGCCGGGGTCGTGCGGGAGGAAGCCGGGAGCCCCGAGTTCAGTGCTGTCCAGTCCAAGGCTGCGCATCTCTGGCAATACCCGGCTTGCGGGCAGCTGCGTACCCCAGCCAGGTACTTCACAGATTCCCCACGAGATAGGGGCCGCAGACAGTCGAATGCCGTGCATGCGTTGCTCCTTCGTTGACCGGCGGTCGCTGGACGGCCACCCCTATCGCTCGCGATTCCACCGGCCAGACGGCGGGCTAGCTGGAGGTCGGGAAGTGCATGCTGGCTCCGGCCGCGTGGTCGACGTGTGGCCACCGGACGGTGACCACCTTGGCGCGGGTGTAGAACGAGACGCCATCTGGGCCCTTGATGTGATTGTCGCCGAAAAGCGAGTCCTTCCACCCCCCGAA
>CAXUFS010000059.1:0-12954 GCA_964250315.1 uncultured Kineosporia sp.
CTGTCCGAGATCGAGCAGATTGAACGGCACTACGGCGAGGCGTTCGACAGGCTGTCCGTATGAGTGTTGTCCGGTGCGGTGGTCTACTTGATGGGCCGTCGGCAGCGTCCGGGGTGGGGATGGGCGGACGTCGGCGCGCTGCGGGTGCGTGACCTCGAGGGCATGTTCGAGCCGGAACCGGACGACGTAGACCCGACCGACCCGGACAGCCCGGCGGGAAAAGACGGCTAGCAGCCGAGGAGCGCGCCCGTGAGATGGCCGTGCTGGCGGCCGTCCTGCACCTCCAGCCGAGCGAGTATCGGGCGCTGAGCTGGCGGGAACGCAACGCGCTGATCCGGGTGGCGAATGAGATCCGTAAGCGCAGATGACGACACCATGACATGGCCGGTGCCGCAATCAAGATCGCCATTCTGGCGAACGCCGCGCAGGCCCGTTCGGAGCTGTCCGGCGTCACCTCCGAGGCCGAGCGGATGCGCGGTGGTTTCTCCCGCGTCGGCGGTCTGCTGAAGGCTGGTCTGTTCGCCGCCGGTGCGGCCGGGATCGCCGGTCTGGCACTGGCCACGAAATCGGCCGTGGGCGATGCGCTGTCGTACGAGCAGGCGCAGAAGAAGGCGCAGGCCGCGCTGAAGTCCGCCGACTCCACCGCCGGGCAGTCGCTGGCCACGCTGAAGAGCCGGGCCGCGTCGATCGAAACCCTGACCGGTGCCCAGCAGGACGAGAACGACGTGCTCAACGCTCAGTCACGGTTGCTGCGGGCGCACATCAGCGACTCCAAGAACTTCGACGCCGCCACCCTGGCATCGGCGAACGTGGCCGCCGCGAACGGGCAGAGCATCGACGCCGCATCCAAGGTGATCACGAAAGCTCTGGCGGATCCGACCAAGGCGACCGCCGTCCTGAAGCGGTCCAACATCATCCTCACCGAGGCGCAGCAGAAACAGATCGACACCGCCGTCAAGCAGGGCGACACCGCCAAGGCTCAGTCACTGGTGCTCGGCGAGGTCAACCGGCAGCTCGGCGGGCAGGCCGCCGCGCAGGGCAAGGGCGTGCAGGCGCAGTGGTCGAACATCATCGACACGTTGCAGGACGCCGGGCGCGATCTTGCCGTGAAGGTGCTGCCGCTGATCGCCTCGGCGCTGGCCGCGCTGCCCGGAATCATCGACAAGATCAAGCCCGTCGTCTCGCACATCTTCGACGGCTTCATGGCCACGCTGCCCACGATCCAAGCCGGTATCGGGGTGCTGGTCACCCTGTTCGGCAACCCCGTGTTTCAGGCGTTCGCCGCTGGCGTGGCTGCGATCGCTGCCGCGATGGCGGCCTACTCCATCGCGCAGTCGATCGCCACGGGTGTCACCACCGCTTACGCCGCCGCGCAAGGCGTGCTCAACGCGGTGATGGCCGCCAACCCGATTGCCATCATCGTGCTGCTGATCATCGGTCTAGTTGCTGCGCTGGTGGTCGCTTATCAGCGAAGCGAAACCTTCAGGGAGATAGTCCAAACCGGATGGGCCGCGATCCAGGCCGCCGTATCGGCTGCGGTGTCGTTCATCGTCGCGGTGGCTACCGGGTTGTGGTCGATCCTGACCGCCGGATGGAACGCCGCCAAGGCCGTCGGCGAGGCCGTGTGGAAAGCCATTCAGGCCGTGGTGTCCGTGGTGGTCGCCGCAATCACCGCCTACATCAACGCCTATCGCGCCGTCGTGGTCGCGGTCTGGGACGCGATCAAGGCCGCCGCGACCGCCGTATGGAACGCGATCAAAGCCGTCGTCTCGCTGGTGCTCGGCGGGATCACCGCCGAGATCAACGCCTACAAGGCCGTGGCATCCGCGATCTGGTCCGCGATCTCCTCGGCCGCATCGACGGCATGGAACGCGATCAAGGCCGTTGTCTCGGCCGCCGTCGCCACGCTGGTCGACAAGGTCGGCGAGATCAAGTCCAAGATCACGTCGGCGCTGTCGGGTGCCGGGTCGCTCCTGGTCGACGCCGGGCGGCAGGTCGTGCAGGGCCTGATCAACGGCATTCAAGCGATGTTCGGCGCGCTGGCCGCCAAGGCGCGGGAGCTGGCGGACAGCGTGAAAAACGCGGTATCCGGTGCGCTGCACATCGGTAGCCCGTCGCGGGTGATGGTCGAGATCGGCCGCAACGTGGTGCGCGGGCTGGCCGTGGGGATGAGCGACACCGCCACCGTGCAGGCCGCCTCACAGAAGCTGTCAGACGCCATCACCAGCGCGGTCAGCCCGTCCCTGGCACTGGACGTGACCGGCTCTGCCGCAGGCGCTTACAGCGGCTCTCAGACGCTACGGATCGACGTGACCGGCACCGGCAGCGAGGCCGACGCCGGGCGGCAGATCGTGCAGGCACTCGCCGCCTACACCCGGTTGAACGGTCCGGCCCGGATCGAGGTCGCCGCCTGATGGCTGGCCTCACCCGTGGCGGGCTGTTCGAGGTCGATCAACTCGATATCGCCGTGGTCGATCGTGGATTCATCCTCGGTGTCTCCACCCTCGGCACCACGATCGGCGCGGAGTCCACGCACCGGCTGGACGTGGCCGACCAGCTCACCAGCCTCGAGATCAGCCACCCGCGCAAGGTCGACTCGGACCTGTTCATCACCACCGACACCGCCACCCTGACGATGCGGGCGCTGTTCGAGGACGCACCCGACCTGCTGCGCGACAAGACGATCATCGTGTCCTACGCGGGCATGCATGAGCTGTTCCGGGGCTCGGTGATCGCGGCCTCCCGCTCGGTCGATCTCGACACCACTACACCCGGTTACCGGAAATGGTCGGTGTCACTGACAGCGACCACCGCGCAGGAGCGCTCGGTGCGCTACCGGATTGAGGCACCCGACGCGCCCGAGGATGACGTCGCCTCGGCGCTGCTGACCCGGCTGCCCTACATCAGCGCGGTAGACGTCGCCGATGACGTGGCCGCCGTCGTGGCCGCTGCCCGGATCGCCGCCGGGCACGAGGACGCCATGACCGGCGCGGAGCTGATCACCCGCTGCGAGCGGATCACGTCCACGCTGATCACCCCGGATCCGGCGCTGCCGTCCCGGCTGCGGATCACCAGTTACGACGACGGCCCGACGTGGACGCTGCGGGACGACCACGGACCCAGCTTCCGGGGGCTGTCGTTCAGCGAGAGCAAGGCCGCCGCGACGTCGGTCACGGTCGCCCCGATGTTCAAGCCGTCACCGGCCGAGGGCGACCCGGAACTAGATGATCTCACGTACACGCGGACCCTGCCCGGCGCCATCCGCAACGACCAATCCGTGAGCCTGGACGTCCCGTTCGACGCCGACCAGCTCGAGGCCGCCGCGCAGCGGATGCCGATCAAGCGCGGTCAGCCCGAGTACGTGACCGGCGTGGCTCTGCCGTTCGACCCCCGGCTGGACTACTCCGCGCCACCGACACGGCTGGAGCTGTGGCTTGACGGACGACGCCGCGACGCCGCGATCATCGGCGTCAAGCACTCCATCACCGCGCACCCGCCGCGCTGGTCCGTTGCCCTGGACTGCGCGCCGATCTTCCTGCTGACACGAGAGTCGGATGCAGGAGTGAGCAGCGCGTGAGCTGGCGAACCTACGTGGACGGCGTGGATCCGTTCACCGCCGACGACGTGCTGGACCTCCAGTCCCAAGCCGTCGTGCGGTTCCCCACCATCTCGGCGAGGACGGCCGCGATCACTGCGCCTATCGCCGGGCAACTCACCTGGATCAGCGCAACCCAGACCATCGACCAGTGGGACGGCACCGCGTGGCGGGTGCTGAAGGGCACGCCGGTACGGGCCACGGTGTCCGGCACTGCGCCGACCACCACCGACGCCAGCAGCGCCACCACGTTGACCGTCCTGTCGCTGCCTGCTGCCGGTACCTACCGGGTGCGTGGCCTGCTGCGCGCATCCGGTTCGTTCAAGCTCACCAGCGACGGCAGCGTGACCGGCTGGTGGGGCAACGTGCGCAACGGCACCGACGCCGCGCTGTTCGACAAGACATCCGCCGATGCCGTCATCGACATCAGCGACGGCGCCAACCAGCTCACCGGCGAGATCGCCAGCACCACCGCCTCGAGCTGGAGCCTCTACTACTTCGCAGGCAGCGCCGTCCTCAACGCCGGATCCGTGATCGAGCTGGAACGGGTGGCCTGACCATGTTGCAGATCGGGATGCAGCTTCCCCGGCTACGCCTGGCCTGGGCCAGCGGTGCCGAGCAAGCGTTCAGCATCGGATGGAAAGACTCCGACGGCGACGCACTCGATCTGACCGGCACCACGGTCCGGCTGGTCATCGACAACGCGGGCACCCCGGTCACGTTCACCGCGTCCAACTCCACCGGCGGATTCAGCAACTGGACGGTCAGCGCCGCCCAGTCCTCGGCCGCCTACATCGGAAAGGCCGTCCGGCTCGAGTTCGTCATCGCCGGTAGCACCTACCTGATGGCGCAGGGCGAGGTGGCCGCAGCGTGAGCGAGTACAGCCTGACCAGCGGCGCCGTCGCCACCGTCTACCGGCCGTCCACGGCCAGCGTGACCGTGCTGGCGCAGGGCACCCCGATCAGCGGGATCAACGGCGAGGACGGCGCCGACGGCAAGACCGTCCGCTACGGCACCGGGGCACCCGCCGATGCGCTCGGCGCCGACGGCGATTTCTACATCTCCACCAGCTACCCGCCCACCCTCTACGGCCCGAAATCCGGCGGCACCTGGCCCGCCGGCGCCTCCATGATCGGGCCGCAGGGTCCGGCGGGCGCGGGTGGCGGACACCCCTACCTCCTGATGGGAGCCTGACCCGTTGGCCACCTACCAGTCGCTGGGACAAGCCAACCCCGCCGCGACCACGAACACGACGCTCTACACCGCGTCCGCGCCCGCTGTCGGCTCAACGCTGGTCATCGTCAATCAGGGCAGCTCTGACGCCACTGTGCGCGTCTGGAAACGACCGCTCGGCGCCGCCGTCGCAGCCTCTCAGGTGATCGTGTATGACCTCCTGCTGCGCGCTGCGGGCAGCAACGCCAACGCCGCCTATCTGACCATCGGGCTCAGCTTCCAGAACAGCGACGTCGTCACCGTGTGGGCGTCTACCGCCTCGGTCAGCTTCGTCCTCGAGGGAGTCGAGAGCCCGTGAGCGCGACCCTGCCCGCTGCCAAATACCGCAGCAACAACGCCGCAACCATCCTGACCGCCAGCTACGCCTACAGCAGCGGTGGCGGACTGACCAGCGTCACCCTCACCCTCGGCACACCCGGCGCTGGCTACGCCTGCCTCGGCATGAGCTTCACCAGCTACATGTACGTGCCAGGTGGCGGCAGCAACATCTTCAGCAATCAAGCCACCCTGTACATCGGCGGCACCGCCGCCCACGCCGCGGGCGGTTACGGATGGACGGGCGGCACCACGCCGCCGGTCATGGCCACCGGTAACGGCTCGTTCTTGCCCATCGCGGTCGGCTCCACCGACAGCATCACCGTGACCGTCAACCAGGTCACCAGCAGCGGCACCGCCTGCTACTTCTTCCAGGCTTGGGCGCAGGCGATCCTCGTGCCTATCGCATCGCTCGCCTAGCCAATCCGGCAGGGTTCACCGACATCACCGCAGGTCAGGGCCATATCTCGAATACCGTGTTAACGTCTCTGGTGTCCCGCCACGAGCGACGAAAACCTTGCCCGGCTCATTGATCCAGATCTCCTCGACCGTCGGATCATCCAGAAGCGGTTGCAGCGCACCGAATCCCGCTACTTGATCGAGGACCCGCTTGACCGTGATCGCGGGATCGGTCAGAGGGGGCAACGCGCGCAGCAGAGATCTCTGGTCGTAAGCGGCGACGGCTCCCTCGACCAGTTGGCGAACCTTGTGATGATCCCGGCTAGGGTCAATCCCCTGGGCGCGGATTAGCTCCTTGACCTCACCGGAGACGATCGCGACGGCGTCCAACCGCACCCCCTGCAATGATCTCTATCGGGACACAAGGTACGCACGGTACTAAACATTGACGATTCATCGCTTTGGTTGTCCACAGGCGCTGCGGCCGGGAATAACACGCCGTCCCGGCCCTCGACATGATGGAGGCATGACGGACGCGCACAGCAAGCCCAAGCCACCGGCCCCGGGCCGGCGTCCAGCAGATCTGCGCCGCCGGACCATGTCCCAGAACTTCTTGCGCGACAGCCAGGCGATCCAGCGCTTCATCGGTGCGCTGCCACTCAAGGACGGCCATCTGTGTGTGGAGGCGGGCGCCGGGGACGGCGCGCTGACCGTCCGGCTGGCCCGGCACTTCGGTGCCGTCACGGCCTGGGAACTCGACCCGGCCATGACCCAGCGGCTGGCCCATCGGGTGCAGCATGCACCCGGCATCCAGGTCAGGACCGGAGACTTCCTGGCTTCGCCTCCCCCGGGCCGGGACTTCCATCTGGCCGGCAACCTGCCGTTCGGCATCACCACCCAGATCGTGCGCTGGGCCCTGGCCGCCCCCACGCTGATCAGCGCAACCGTGATCACGCAGCTGGAGTTCGCCCGCAAGCACACCGGCGACTACGGGCGCTGGACGTTGACCACCGTTCGGTCCTGGCCGTCGTTCAGCTGGACGCTGGCTGGGCGGATCGCGCGGACGAGCTTCACCCCGATCCCCGCCGTCGACGCCGGCATCGTCCGGATCCAGCGCCGGACGCAGCGGCTCATCCCGGCCTCGGTCTTGAGCCGCTGGCAGGACCTGGTCGGAATCGGATTCGAGGGTGCGGGGGGATCGCTGTTCGCCTCCTTGCGGGCCGTCTATCCGCGCCGCCCGCTTACCGCCGCGTTCCGCGCCGCCGACGTGGCCCCGGACCAGGTGGTGGCCTTCGTGCATCCCCGGCAGTGGGTGGTGATCGTCCGCCAGCTGGAGGGGTTGCCCGAACTGCTCGGCTGACCCATCGGCTGATCGATCGGCTGCCCAGTCATCGGCAGTCACCTGGATGTCAGCGGATTGTCAGTGCTGCCCGGAACACTCCTGCACCATGGCGACCACCATGGCGACAGGTGGCATGACACCAGATGACCGGTCAGCTTCAGCCTTCATCGACCTGTCTGGCCCCTCAGCATCGGACACCGGCCGGCGCCCGTGATAGACCGTCGCTCGAGCGACCAGCACCGGCCTGGTCAGCGCAGAGAGGAAGCCGATGCCTGCCACCGCCTGGCGGGTGCGCGCTGCGCGCGCGCCGGACGTGCCGGCGATCCACCGCCTGATCGTGGAACTCGCCGAGTACGAGCGTGCTCCCGATGCGGTGGAGGCGACGGCGGACTCCTTGCGAGCCGCCCTGTTCAATCAGCATCCCCGGGTGCATGCTCACGTCGCGGAGGTGGACGGCGCAGATGGCGCGGAGATCGCCGCGATCGCCATCTGGTATGTCACGTTCTCCACCTGGCGGGGCCGGCACGGGATCTGGCTGGAGGATCTCTACGTCCGTCCTGCCTATCGCCGGTTAGGCCTGGCCCGGGCCCTGCTGAATCAGCTGGCGCAGATCTGCACCGAACGCGGATATGCGCGCCTGGAGTGGTGGGTGCTGGACTGGAACGAACCGGCGCACACCTTCTACCGCAGCATTGGCGCCGCGCCGCAGGACGACTGGACGGTCTGGCGTGTCGATGACGAAGCGCTCAAACGGCTCGGATCAACACCGCCGTAGCTCACGATTCAGCCGTGAGACCGGTCTCATAAGCGCCGCGGCGTCACTGGTTGCACATACGTTCCAGGGCTTTGTGACAGCCAGCAACCATCAGCTGATGGAGCCGGGATTCATGCCTCTGGAAGCTCGACATCCACAACTCAACGTGTCCTATCCTTGCCCGATGGTGACATTGGTTTCGTTCCGTGAGGAAGAGACCGCGCAGTGCAAACGCGAATCAGGCGTTCTCGAACGCAGTTCGTTATCCGGGTATGCGCACCTTGAGCACCCGGGCCTGAGCTGGGAGAACCGGTGACGTCGCCTGCTGATGCCTCGATGCCAAGCCCCGCCCACGACGAGGTGGTCGATCTGGCCGTCCCGGCCGATCCGGCCTACTTGAGCGTGATGCGGGCAGCCTCGGCCGGGCTGGGCACCCACCTGAATCTGACCCTGGATCAGATCGAGGATCTGCAGATCGCCGTGGATGAAGCCTGCGCGCTCCTGATCGGCGAGCAGGCCGGACACGGCCAGGACGAGCCACCCAGCCTGAACACCAGCTTCACTGTGGACGACGGGGTGCTGGCGGTCCGCATCGAAGGCCCGGCTTCGGTCCTGCCCAGTGAGGACAGTTTCGCCTGGACGATGCTGCACGCACTCAGCAGCGACGTACGCACCGGATCGAGCGAGGATGGCAGCTGGATCGCATTGACCTGCCGGGGCCGGGGAGTCGATTCGTGAGCGAACATGGCGAGGCGGTCGTTCACGGCTCGGGGACGCCGGGCCTCAGCCTGATCGTGCGTCCGCCGGGTCCGCGGATCGCCTCGTCGGGCAGCCTGGGTCCGGGCAGCACCAGCCCAGACCGGACGGACGGTTCCCCGCTTGGACCTCCACCCGATCCACGACTGCTGGCGCTCTCCCGGATGGCTCCGGGCGACCCTCGCCGGGCAGCGCTGCGCCGCAGCGTGATCGAGGCGAACCTGCCGCTCGTTCACCACCTGGCCAAGCGGTTCGTCGGCCGCGGTGAGCCGTACGACGATCTGGTTCAGGTCGGCACCATCGGGCTGCTGCACGCCGTCGATCGGTACGACCCCGAGCGCGGGTCGTTCGCCGGCTACGCCGTCCCCACCATCGTCGGTGAGATCAGGCGCCATTTCCGCGACCGCGGCTGGGCGTTGCGGATCCCGCGCCGGGTGCAGGATCTGGGACGCCAGGTTGCCGATGCCCGGGAGACCCTGACCCATCGGCTGGATCGCTCTCCCACCATCGCGGAGATCGCGCTGCATCTGGGCGTGGACGCCGATCTGGTGCTGGAGGCGATGGACACCGCCAGCGCCTACCTCACCGTGCCATTGCCGGCCACCGCCGAGGAGACCGACCGGCTGCAGCGGGCCGCCCTTGACACTGATCTGGAACAGGTGGAGCAACGCGAGACCCTGCGCCCACTGCTGGCCCGGCTACCGGCGCGGGAGCAGCACATCCTGAAACTGCGTTTCGTGAAGGGGATGTCGCAGTCGCAGATCGCTCGCGAGGTCGGCGTCTCCCAGATGCACGTGTCCCGCCTGCTGGCCAAGAGCCTGGCCACGCTGCGCGGGCAGCTGACCGAGCACCCGTGAGACCGGGCAGCCTGCTAATGCCTCAGCCGGGCGGCAGCTGACCGGGTGCTGCCCAGCCGCCGCTAGCGTTGGCCGGGTGCACGGCGACACGACCGGCCCCGGCCTCAGCATTCGGCTGACCCGCCTGGCGACGGTACTGATCGGCGTTGAGGCAGCCGGCCTGATGACCGGGGGCATCTACGCCGGTGTGGAGACCATCAGCAGTACTCCGGAGAGCACCGGTTCAGCGATCGGCCTGGTGGTGATCGCCGCGCTGCTGGCCGCGGGACTGGCGGCTTGCGGCGGCGCCGCCCTGAGGCACCGATCCTGGGTGCGCGGGCCGGTGCTGACCTGGCAGCTGGTGCAGGGTGGCGTAGCGATGCGGCTGACTGTGCTGGCCGCATGGTGGATCGGGTTGCCGCTCCTGGCCATGGCCGTGGTGACTGGCATCCTGATCGCCGGACCGTGGGTTCTTCCACCAAGAGAATCAGCCCGCGAATAGCGGCCTGGTCGCTAGCTCCGGTCCCGGCCGGACGCCGGCCATCTCCGTGCCCGGCCGCAGGACAGCCGGGAATTACTCTGCGTTCCCGCGATGGGGCGGCCGGGACTGATGATGACCTGCCGCGCACAGCCGCTTTGCAGAGATGAACGTTATGTGTGAAAACTCTGACGCTGCGGAGGCGAAATCCAGCTGGTCATTACGCAGCGCACTTGAGTCCACGCCCTGCGTGGAACCGGTGGCGCGCACCGATCCATTCGATGACCAGCAGCGTATATACGCAGCGTGCTTCAACGACTACAGTCCACTTTCGTGACCCAGGGCGAGCAACAAATGCTCAAGTCTCGGCCGGAAAAGCCTTGTGAAAGTGGGCACAAGAGTGTGAGGCTGAGCGTTGAATTCGGCGGAAGCAATATAAGCACGACCGCTTGATCCGCATTCAGCATCACAACTCGGCCCAGGTCCATGCTGGACCAGGCCGGGTGAGCGGGGGGCGAAACGAGTGCCCCGAGACCAGCAACCGCCCGACCCGGGCGTGAGGAGTGGACCAACACATGGACTGGCGCCATCAGGCAGCCTGCCTAGAAGAAGACCCCGAGCTGTTCTTTCCGATCGGCAATACGGGTCCCGCGATTCTCCAGATTGAAGAGGCCAAGGCCGTCTGCCGGCGTTGCGACGTGATCGAGACCTGCCTTCGGTGGGCCCTCGACAGCGGCCAGGACGCCGGCGTGTGGGGCGGCCTGTCCGAGGACGAGCGCCGCGCTCTCAAGCGGCGGAATGCTCGCGCTCGCCGGGCCAGCTGACTTCCTCTTCCCTAGCTCACTGTTCCCGGTCCGGATCCGGACCGGGAACAGCGCGTTTGGCGTGCCTGCCCGCTCACCTTCACCAGGTGGACACGTCGTCCAGCAGCACCTGCTCGTCCAGCACACGCTCGGCGGCGCCGCCGGCATCGATGCCCGCACTGTCATCCGTGGCAGCATCGGATTGACCTTCGGCATGCCCTTCCGGCTGGCCGTCTCGCGAGGTCTGCAATTTGACCTCGATGGTCACCACGGTGCCACCGCCAAGGCCGCGACTGACAGTTCCATCAACCGGCCCATCGTTGGCGGTATCGGCGGCCGGGCCGGCCACGTCGCCGGGACTGGCCCAGCTGATCCGCCCGTTCATCTCCCCGCCGATCAGGGCCTGCACGATCTGCGTGCCCAGGCCGGAGGCTCCGGCCGAGAAGCCTTCCGGCAGGCCGCGCCCGTCGTCCTGGATCGTCGCGGTCAGTTGAGCGCCATGCCGTTGCGCGCTGACCGTAACCGTTCCGTCCGTGCCGTTCAGGCCGTGGGCCACGGCATTGGTCACCAGTTCGGTGATCACCAGTGCCAGCGGGGTCGCGTTCTCGGCGCGCATCTCGCCGAACCGGCCCAGCCTGCGGATCCGCACCTGCCCGGACGGCACCGCCAGCTCCACCGCCAGTGACAGCGTGCGCCCGACCACCTCGTCGAAGTCCACCGTCTCGCCCAGGCCCTCGGATAGTGTCTCGTGCACCAGCGCGATCGTGGCCACCCGCCGCATCGCCTCCTGCAGAGCGAATCGCGCCTCGTCGGACTGGATCCGCCGGGCCTGCATCCGCAGCAGCGCGGCCACTGTCTGCAGGTTGTTCTTGACCCGATGATGAACCTCGCGGATGGTCGCATCCTTCGTGAGCAGTTCGCGCTCACGCCGCCGGAGCTCGGTGATCTCGCGCAACAGCAGCAGTGCGGCTCGCCGTTCGCCGTCCACGGTCAACGGAATGGCCCGCAACGACAGGGTCGCACCGCGGCTCTCGATGTGGCTGCGCCACGGTGCCCGGCCGGTCAGCACCAGCGGCAGCGACTCGTCCACTGGACCGGGCTGGTCCAGCAGCGGTGTGATCAGCTCCGAGAGCGTCTCGTCCACGATGTCGCCGAAGTGCCCGAGCCGGTGCAGGGCCGACACCGCGTTCGGACTGGCGTAGACAACCCGGCCCTCCTTGTCCAGCCGGATCAGCCCGTCACCAACCCGGGGCGCGCCCCGGCGTGGGCCGCTCGGTGACCCGGCCAGCGGGAACTCGCCCGAGCTGATCATGCGCGCCAGATCGTCAGCGCACTGAAGATAGGTCAGCTCGAGCCGGCTCGGAGTGCGGGCCGTGGACAGGTTGGTGTGCCGCGAGATCACCGCGATCGGCTGGCCAGCCCGCATCACCGGGACAGTCTCCTCGCGCACCGGGACGTCATCGTGCCACTCCGGATCGCGGTTGCGGCAGATCCGGCGCAGCTCGAAGGCTCGCTCCAGCTGCGGGCGGCGCCCCTGCTCCACCACCGCTCCAACGATGTCGTCGTAGTACACCGTGGTGCCCGTGCTCGGACGGCAGTGCGCCACCGCGACCCATCCCCCGGTGTCGCGTTGCGGCACCCATAGCACCAGGTCGGCGAAGGACAAGTCAGAGATCATCTGCCAGTCACCGGCCAGCAGGTGCAGCCATTCGAGATCGGCCTGCTCCAGGTCGCAGTGGCGCAAGACCAGGTCCCTCATCGTCGGCATGACCCCAGGGTAAGCGGGCCGCAGCAGCGGGCCGGGTATCCGTGAGGGGCACGGAGTGCGGACAGACCACCGATATGGCTATCTTTGCCTCCAACTGAAAGCTGGGCGGCAATCAGGCCCGTGTTCGCTGGTGGGGCGGCGGCACCAGGCCTGGAATGGGTGGGGGAAAGACATGGCGAGCTGGGCTGTCCTTGGCCTGAGTCAGGATCCGGCACCGGGCGACCCGGTTGCCGTTCGAACCACCGCGCAGCGCTTCGGCAATCAGGCCGACGTGCTGGAGCGGACGTCGTCGCGGCTGTCGTCGATCGCGACGTCCAGCGATGTGCTGAAGATGGCCGGCGATTACGCCAAGCCGTTCCAGGACGCGCTGCACGATATGCCCGGCGAGTTCGCCAAGTCCGAACGGGCCTACCGCGGCTGCGGACAGGCACTGGCCCGATTCGCCGGCAGCTTGGAGCAGGCTCAGTCGATGGCTCGCTCGGCCCTCAGCCGGGGTGAGGCGGCCGACGGGGAGTGGACCGGAGCGATCCAGCAGATCGGCTATCTGCTGCCCCCCGACCGCAGCCTCACGCTGTCACCGCCAGGGTTGGCCGACCATCGGGTCGACACCGCGACCACTGGCCTGGACGAGTCATTGCGAAGCCGGATCAGGGCGGCGGCCGGGCGGGCCCGGAC
>CAXUFS010000060.1:0-12933 GCA_964250315.1 uncultured Kineosporia sp.
GAGCCCGTCCGATCCCGCGTCCGCGCCAGTCCGGATGCACGCCGCCGTGGGTGAGCACGCGCAGCAGGCTCCGGTCCCCCGGACGCAGATCGACCAGGCCATAGGCGCGGGCCCGGCCCTCGGAATCCAGCCCGATCCAGGAGTCCCGGCTCAGATCCAGCCAGTCCGCGGCGAGCAGGTCGTGCAGGTCGTCCCGGCCCAGGTATTCGCCTTCCTCGCCGTCGCGGTGCAGCCTCTGCGTGAGCCAGAACCAGGTGTCGACCAGGTCGTGACTGAGCGGATGCCAGTGCAGCTGCGGAGCGTCCGGGATGCCCGGCGGCAGCTGCCCCGCGACATCAGCCACAGTTCAGACGTCGATCCGCTCGCGGTCCAGGGCGGCGGCTCCGTCCACGATGAAGTCCTTGCGCGGGGCCACGTCGTTGCCCATCAGCAGCTCGAACACCCGCTCCGCGGCAGCGGCATCGGCCATCCGGACCCGGCGCAGGGTACGGCGGCGCGGGTCCATCGTGGTCTCGGCCAGCTGGTCGGCGTCCATCTCGCCCAGGCCCTTGTAGCGCTGGATCGGCTCCTTGTACCGGCGGTTGCGCTTCTCCAGCTGGCCCAGTATCCGGTGCAGCTCAGCGTCGTTGTAGGTGTACATGATCTCGTTGGACTTGGAGCCCGGGTTGACCACTTCGATCCGGTGCAGCGGCGGCACGGCGGCATACACCCGGCCGGACTCGACCAGCGAGCGCATGTACCGGAAGAACAGGGTGAGCAGCAGGGTGCGGATGTGGGCGCCGTCCACGTCGGCGTCCGTCATCAGGATGATCTTGCCGTACCGGGCGGCGGCCAGGTCGAAGGTGCGGCCCGATCCGGCGCCGATCACCTGGATGATCGAACCGCACTCAGCGTTCTTCAGCATGTCCGCGATGGAGGCCTTCTGCACGTTCAGGATCTTGCCCCGGATCGGCAGGATGGCCTGGAACTCGGAATTGCGCGCCTCTTTGGCCGTGCCCAGCGCGGAGTCGCCCTCCACGATGAACAACTCCGAGCGCTCCACGTCCTCGCTCCGGCAGTCCTTGAGTTTGGCTGGCAGAGAGGAGGTTTCAAGGGCGGTCTTGCGGCGCTGGGTCTCCTTGTGCAACCGGGCGGTGACCCGGGTGCGCATTGCGCCGACGACCTTGTCCAGCAGCAGCGCCGACTGCGCCTTTTCCACCCGCTGACCCGAGGTCAGCTTGGCGGTGAGTTCCCGCTCAACCACCCGGGCGACGATTCCGCGGACGGCGGCCGTACCGAGCACCTCCTTGGTCTGACCCTCGAACTGGGGCTCGGCCAGCCGCACAGTGACGATGGCGGTCAGGCCCTCCAGCACGTCGTCCTTCTCCAGCTTGTCGTCCTTCAAGTTGAACTTGAGGCGGCGCGCGTTCTCGGTGACGACCTGGCGGAAGGCCTTGGTGACGGCGGCCTCGAATCCGGCCAGATGGGTGCCGCCCTTGGGAGTGGAGATGATGTTGACGAACGATCGGACGTCGGTGTCGTAGCCGGTGCCCCAGCGCAGCGCGACGTCCACGCCGCATTCGCGCTGCACCTCCTGCGGAGTCATGTGCCCGTGGCTGTCCAGCACCGGCACTGTCTCGGTGAAGTGCCCGGTGCCCTCCAGCCGCCAGATGCCGGTCACGGCCGGGTCAGTGGCCAGGAAGTCGGCGAACTCGGTGATGCCGCCCTCGTGCACGAACCGCTCTTCCACCGGCCCGCTGGCGCCGGGGGTACCGGGCAGCCTCCGTTCGTCCCGGAGCACGATCTCCAGCCCCGGCAGCAGATAGGTGGTCTGCCGGGCCCGGGCCACCAGATCGTCGTAGGAGAACGCGGCGTCCTTGAGGAAGATCTGCCGGTCGGCCCAGTACCGGACCCGGGTGCCGGTGACCCCGCGGCGCACTTTGCCGGTGATCCTCAGTTCCGACCCGTCGATGAACGGCTTGAACGCGTGCTCCGGATCCTTCGGGCCTCCCGCGTCGAGGAAGACACCGGGCTCGCCCCGGCGGAAACTCATCGCGTGCACACTGCCGCCGCGATCCACTTCGACGTCCAGCCTGGCGGACAGGGCGTTGACCACGCTGGCGCCCACACCGTGCAGGCCGCCGGACGCCGCGTATGAGCCACTGCCGAACTTGCCTCCGGCGTGCAGCTTGGTGAAGACCACCTCGACCCCGGACAAACCGGTCTTCGGTTCCAGGTCGACCGGAATGCCGCGGCCGTCGTCGAGCACCTCGACCGAACCGTCCATCCGCAGCACCACCCGGATGTGGTGGCAGAACCCGGCCAGCGCCTCGTCCACGGCGTTGTCGATGATCTCCCACAGGCAGTGCATCAGCCCCGGTGAGCCGGTGGTGCCGATGTACATGCCGGGTCGTTTGCGGACCGCCTCCAGACCCTCCAGTACGGACAGGTGCCGGGCCGTGTAGTCGGAGCTGCCACCCGTGCGGGCGCGGGGAGCCCGCAGCTGCGTGGGTTGCACGGCCACGCTCTGACCTCCTGAATGCGATCGCCGGATCGAGGCGATGATGCCGGTTGAAGGGTCTGGTGAATCGGGACTTCCCGGCAGATTACCCGCCGCTCAGGCCCCCTCTGGTCCGGCGCGCCGCACTCCCGCAGGCCCGGCCAGCCTCGGCTACGCGCAGAGCGAACGGGCGAATACGGCGGAGCGGGGAAGCGCCATCCCTGCTTGACTGTTGGCGACAGTGTCAGCGATGTCTGGTCTGGCGGGTGAGTAGCCCGGCGGTCCAGACCGAATGCCCGGCCTTGGAGGAGGTCCTAGATGACAGCCGCTATCGCCCCGCACATCCTGTCCGCGGCCGACCGCTGCGACCGGTGCGGTGCCCGGGCCTATCTGCGGGTCACCCTGCCCGGCGGCGGCGAACTGTTGTTCTGCGCCCATCACGGCCGGGCCCATGAGGATGCCTTGATCGCAGCCGACGCCCGGATCGAGGACGAGACCGCCAAGCTCAACGATGTCCCGGCCACCGCGCCGGACGGCGAATCTTGACCTTGAGTCGAAGGCAAGCCAGAGGCCCGCACCGGATACCACCGGAGCGGGCCTTCTCGCTTGCCGTGATGAACGTGCCCGCGCTCAGTCCAAGTAGTCGCGCAGGACCTGCGAGCGGCTCGGGTGGCGCAGCTTCGACATCGTCTTGCTCTCGATCTGCCGGATCCGCTCACGGGTGACGCCGTACACCTTGCCGATCTCGTCCAGGGTCTTGGGCTGGCCGTCGGTCAGGCCGAACCGCATCGATACCACCCCGGCTTCACGCTCGGAGAGCGTGTCCAGCACCGAGTGCAGCTGCTCCTGGAGCAGGGTGAAGCTGACCGCGTCGGCCGGCACAACCGCTTCGGAGTCCTCGATCAGATCACCGAACTCGCTGTCGCCGTCCTCGCCCAGCGGAGTGTGCAGCGAGATCGGCTCCCGGCCGTACTTCTGCACCTCGATGACCTTCTCCGGGGTCATGTCGAGTTCTTTGGCGAGTTCCTCAGGGGTGGGCTCGCGGCCCAGGTCCTGGAGCATCTGCCGCTGCACCCGGGCCAGCTTGTTGATCACCTCGACCATGTGCACGGGGATCCGGATGGTCCGGGCCTGGTCGGCCATCGCCCGGGTGATCGCCTGCCGGATCCACCAGGTGGCGTAGGTCGAGAACTTGTAGCCCTTGGTGTAGTCGAACTTCTCGACCGCGCGGATCAGCCCCAGGTTGCCTTCCTGGATCAGGTCCAGGAACTGCATGCCGCGACCGGTGTAGCGCTTGGCCAGCGACACCACCAGCCGCAGGTTGGCCTCGAGCAGGTGGTTCTTGGCCCGGCGACCGTCCTCGGCGATCCACAGCAGCTCGCGCTTGAGCTTGGTCTCCAGCTTCTCGCCGGAGTTCAGCCGCTCCTCCGCGAACAGGCCCGCCTCGATCCGCTTGGCCAGCTCGACCTCCTGCTCGGCGTTCAGCAGGGCGACCTTGCCGATCTGCTTGAGATAGTCCTTGATCGGGTCAGCCGTGGCGCCAGCGGTGACCACCTGCTGGGCGGGAGCGTCGTCGTCGTCGTTGTTGATGACGAAGGCGCCCTCCTCGCCCTCGGCCGCTGCGTCGGCGTCCGGCTTGGCCTCGTCGCCCGCTTCGCTCAGGTCGGCAGCGTCGGGAGTCTCCTCGGGCGTTTCGCCGGTGCTCTCCTCGGGCTCGTCCTCGGAGGCGTCCACGCTGATCTCGGCCAGTTCGGACTCATCGATCTCGACCTCGGCCAGGTCGGTCGCCTCAGCGTCGTCCGGCTCGGCGACCGCCTCGTCCAGGCTCCCGACCTCGTTCGCCTTGGCTGGATCGTCAGCACCAGCGGCTGACCCCTCGTCCGCCGGGGTCGCCTTGGCTGCGGTTCTGGCGGTCTTCGCGGTCCTGGCCGGCGCCTTCTTGGCCGTCTTGGCGGCTTTCGGCTCGGCGTCAGCGGACTCGGCTTTCTTGGCCGGGCTGACTCGGGCTGAGGCCGCTTGCTTGGACGCCGTCGGGGCGGCTGCGGCGCGACTGGCCCGGCTCGCCTCGACGGTCACGCCGGCCTGGCCGAGCATCTCCAGGACAGTGCTGGTGGCCTGCACCGGAAGGCTGGCCGCCTCACAGGCCGAACGCACCGCAGCAGCATCGACGCTGCCGTTGGCGACGCCATGGCGCAGGAGTTCCTGAAGGGCTGGATGGCCCAGTTCAGCGGAGGGTTCAGCGGAGGGTTCAGCGGGGAGCGGCCGGGGGGTCGGAACCGACGACACGGACTACCTTTCGTCGTGAGCCAGCAGGCTCGCGGGGCACTGCTGTGCGGACCTGCCGACGGCAGGTCCGGCTACTTGATGGTGGGAACCCATGGTTCAACGCGCCGGGGCCGGAGATGATGCCCGATTCGTCTCCCCAACGAGGAATCCCGGTGAGTCAACTGTTCATTGTTGCACGCCAAGCCGGCGCATCCGGCGCATCATCGGACTGATCTGCATCACCTGGTCACTCCCAGCCGGAGCAGCGTGACCAGCCTGACCGGCCGGCTACCAGCGGTTCGGCTGACTCAGAGCCGGGCCGCCTTGGCCGCCTTCTTGGTCTCCCGGACCTTGAGCAGGGATTCACTGTCAACCACGTCGGCCACCGACCGGTATCCGGTCAGCCCGTAGTCTCCCGCCGCCTGCTGCCATCCGTCCGGCTGGACGCCACGCTGCTTGGCCAGCAGGGCGATGAAGATCTTGGCCTTCTGCGGGCCGAACCCGGGCAGGTCCTGCAACCGCTTCAGTAGCAGCCCGGCGCCGGGCACATCGTTCCAGATCGCCGCCGCATCACCCTGGTACTGGGCACAGACGGCGGTGGCCAGAGCCTGAACCCGGGCACCCATTGAGGCCGGGTAGCGGTGCACGGCCGGCGGCCCGGCCATCACCGCCTCGAAGGCGGAGGTGCCGGTGGCTGCGATCACGGCCGGATCGAGACGGTCCAGACCCAGCCGCTGAGCGATCAGATGAGGGCCGGAGAACGCCTTCTCCATCGGCACCTGCTGGTCCAGCAACATGCCGGTCAGCAACGCGAACGGGTCCCGGGCCAGGAGCGCGTCGGCGGCCGGGTCCTGCGCCAGGCACAGCTCGGCCCGGGCCTGGGCTGGGCTCACCGGGACGCCTCGGCGGACGGTTGCCCTGACGGCTGGGCCGAAGCGGAGCTCCCTTTGACCGCCATTACCGGGCAACCGGCTTCGAGCAGGATCCGCTGAGCGCTCTGGCCGAGGATCAGCTTGCCGACCGGCGTCCGCCGTCGCAGGCCGATCACGATCAGCTCGGCGTTGCGCTCCTGAGCGACGTCGAGGATGTCGTCGGCCGGCTCAACGGATCCGGTGAACACCCGCACCTCATGGCCAGGGTCGGCGATGCTGAGTTCGGCGCACGCACTGGCGATCTCCCGCTCCAGGGCCGCGGCCTCGACGGGGTCAGCGCCGGCCCGCTCGGAACTGACCAGCACCAGCTGAGCCCGGCGCAGCCCGCACTCGGTCAGCGCCCGGCGTACTGCCGCCCGGCCTTCCGGTGTGGGTGCAAATCCGACCAGGACAGTCATGTACACCTCCTGCGGCCGGACGCTATCCCACCGGCGGCCCTGCGGGTACCCGCAGCCCCATCGGCGTCCGCAGTCATACGGACACCAGCCACCCAGCCAGCCCGCTGCCCTGGGCGGGCCGGTCCGCCACATCGACCATCTACGGTGGAGTCATGGCCCCGGGCGACGGCAACGGATGGGTGGAATGCCCGTTCGGTCACCGGCATTGGGGCCTGTTCGGTGCCGCGGGCCTGCTTCTGATCCGCAGGCTCACCGAGCCGGAGGTGCTGCTGCAACTGCGGGCCGGGTGGACGCACGAGGGCGGCCGCTGGGGGTTACCCGGTGGCGCCCGGGACAGCCACGAAACCATCACCCAAGCAGCCCTGCGTGAAGCTGCCGAGGAGGCCGGGGTCCAGGCCAGTCAGGTCACCGTGCTGACCACGGTGCTGGGCGCGGATCACGTGAACTGGACCTACACCTACGCGATCGCACTGGCCCGGCACGGGCTGCGGGTGGGACCACCCAACGAGGAGAGTGACGAGCTGGCCTGGGTGGGCCTGAGCCGGGTCACCGGCCTGCCCCTGCACTCCGGCCTGGCCAGTACGTGGGAGTCACTCCAGCCGGATATCTGGTCGGCGCTGAGAACGGCCACTACCGGATAGCCCTGGTATCGCTGCGAACAGCCGGGAGCCACTCGTGGCGGCCGTTCACTCGCTGAGCAGTTCCTCCACGATCTTGCCCACCTCGCCGCTCTCGATCAGGAAGCCGTCGTGCCCGTACGGCGAGGGGATCATTCGCACCGGGGGGCATCCGGGGATGGCGGCGGCCAGTTCGGCGTTCTGCGGCGGTGTGTACAGCCGGTCTGAATCTATGGCCGAGACAAGGGTCTTGGCGCGGACCCGGCTCAGGGCAGCGGAGGTGCCGCCGCGGCCACGGCCGACGTCGTGCGAGTTCATCGCCTCGGTCAGCACCAGGTAGGAGTTGGCGTCGAAGCGATTCACCAGCTTGTCCGCATGGTGGTCCAGATAGGACTCGACCGCCCACCGGCCGTGGCCACCCAGCGGGTCCTCGCCGGGCTGGGCCCTGCGGCCGAAGCGCAGGTTGAGCTCGGCCTCGGACCGATAAGTGGCGTGAGCGATCCGGCGTGCGATCCCCAGACCCAGGTGCGGCCCTTGGCCGCGATGCGCGTCGTAGTAGTCGCCGTCACGGAAGCCGGCGTCGCCCCGGATGGCCGCCAGTTGCCCGGCGGACCAAGCGATCTGGTCACCAGTGGCGGCAGCGGTGGTGGCCACCAGGAACAGTCGGTCCACTCGCTGCGGATGACCGACCGCCCATTCCAGCGCCCGCATCCCTCCCATTGAGCCGCCCGCGACCAGGGCCCACCGGTCCAGGCCGAGCTGATCGGCCAGCAGCCGTTCGGCCTCGACCTGATCACGCACGGTCAGGTACGGGAACCGGCTGCCGTAGGGGCGGCCATCGGCGGCGGCACTGGATGGTCCGGTGGTCCCCTGACAGCCCCCCAGCACGTTGGCCGCGACCACGAACCAGCGCTCGGTGTCCAGCGGCCGCCCTGGGCCGACCAGCTCGTCCCACCAACCCGAGGTGAGGTGGCCGGGTTCAGCCGGGCCGCTGACGTGACTGTCGCCGGTCAGCGCGTGTTCGATCAGGACGGCGTTGCCGCGATCTGGTGCCAACCGGCCCCAGGTCTCGTAGGCCATCCGGATCGGCCCGAGAACGCCCCCGCGCTCCAGGCTGAGATTGCCCAGGTCGGCGAACTGCCGCCGGCCCGGATCGTCCCCGGGCCGCCAAGCCCCGGTGACTGGGGGCAAGGCGGGTCCGGGAACCGATTCGGGCGATGCGGCGGTCACTAGCTGGCCTTCGCGGCCCGGAACCCAGCCTCCAGGTCAGCCAGGATGTCGGTGATGTTCTCCAGCCCGACCGAAAGCCTGACCAGACCCGGGGTGACGCCGGTCGCCGCCTGCTCCTGCGGCGTGAGCTGGCTGTGGGTGGTACTGGCCGGATGGATCACCAAGCTGCGCACATCGCCGATGTTCGCGACCAGGCTGTGCAGTTCCAGGGCATCGACGAAGCGCTTGCCCGCCTCGGCCCCGCCCTGGATCTCGAAGGCCAGCACAGCGCCTGCACCGTTCGGCGCGTACTTGCGGCCCAGTTCGTACCATCGGCTGCTGGGTAGCCCGGCATAGCTGACCGATTCGACCTCGTCGCGGGCGTCCAGCCATTCGGCCACCGCCTGCGCGTTCTGGACGTGCCGCTCGATCCGCAGGCTGAGCGTTTCCAGGCCCTGGGCGATCAGGAACGAGTTGAACGGTGAGACGGCCGGACCCAGGTCCCTGATCAACTGGACCCGGGCTTTGAGGATGTAGGAGAGGTTGGCGCCCAGCGGGCTGCCGACGCCGAGATCACGGCCGTAGACCAGGCCGTGGTAGCTGGGGTCGGGCTGGTTGAAGCCGGGGAACCGCTCGGGCTGAGCCGCGTAGTCGAAGGTCCCGCCGTCCACGATCACGCCAGCGATCGCCGATCCGTGGCCGCCGAGATACTTGGTGGCCGAGTGCACCACGACGTCCGCACCCCACTCCAGCGGCCTGATCAGGTAGGGCGTGGCCACCGTGTTGTCCAGGATCAGCGGAACGCCCAGCTCGTGGGCGACCCCGGCCACGCCTTCGATGTCGAGGATGTCCTGCTTGGGGTTGGAGATGGTCTCCCCGAAGAATGCCTTGGTGTTGGGCCGGGCGGCAGCACGCCAGGACTGCAGGTCGTCCGGGTCCTCGACGAAGCTGACCTGCACACCGAGCTTCGGGAGGGTGTAGTGGAACAGGTTGTAGGTGCCGCCGTACAGGCTCGGGCTGGACACGATGTGGTCACCGGCCTCGGCGACATTCAGCAGTGCCAGCGTCTCGGCGGCCTGGCCGCTGGCGACCATGAGCGCGCCGACGCCACCCTCCAGGCTGGCCAGTCGCTGTTCGACCACATCGGTGGTCGGGTTGTTGAGCCGGGTGTAGATATTGCCGAACTCCTGCAGCCCGAACAGCGCCGCCGCGTGATCGGTGTCCCGGAACACATAGGACGTGGTCTGAAAGATCGGCAGCGCACGAGCGCCAGTGGTTGGATCCGGGGTCTGACCGGCGTGGATCTGCCGGGTTTCGAAGGACCATCCCGTGGTCATGGTTGTCTTCCTCCACAGTTCGAGGAGCGCACGATCGCGCCCCGCAGGTCTTGCCTGCAGCCAATGAGGACGCGCCGGCCGTGGATCGACCGCGCTTGCCTGCAACCCGGGTGAGTTGCAGGCCAGGTCATCACCCGGGGCACCCCGCCGCGGAGGAGGGTTGCCGGCCAGCAAGCCGGGGCTTGACGCTGGCGCTCATGACCTACAGGTGAGGATACGTGCTGGAAATCTTCCGGCCCAGCCCGTCTCAGATTCTGGATCGAACGACTCCAGTTACGGCTGGACTCACCCGTCCGATCACCCGTCCGATCACCCGTCCGATGCGACGGCCCGCAGCGCCACCCAGGGCGGCGCGGCACCAGCCAGCAGGATCTCCTCCACGATCAGGGCGAGGGAGTACCCGGGGCGGTCGTCCAGCGCCTGCTGAACCAGCAGCCGGGCCCGCACGCCGTTCCCCTCGAACCAGGCCACCCAGGCCAACATGGCCAGCACGGGTGCGCGTCGCCCAGGACGAGCGTGCCGGGCCGCACTGACCAGCAGGGATCGGGCCACCCCGACCCTGGTGTCACCCGGCAACTGTCTGCCCGCCGCGGTCAGAGCATGATCCCACCCGGCCCAGCCGGGGCCCCCATCGATCCGGCGAACCAGCGCCTCACACTCCGCCGCTGAAGCTCCGATCGCGTGCAACATCACGGCATCGCGCAGCAACACATCGTCCAGCACCCACCAGAAGATCTTGATCCTTTCGTCCGGCTCGCTGGAGGCCTCGCACTGGCGGGCCAGTTCGTCGCGCCACCAGTACCACCACTCGAGACGCTTGCTTTCGCCAGCATCCGGATCACCGGGATTCGAGGATCCGGGATCCCCGAGCCCGGACAGATCCCGGCTGGCATCAGCCGGGGACGCATCCAGGCCGGTCGCAGCAGGCTCGGTTGCCTGGACCGGCGAACCCGGTTCGGCCAGACTGACCGGCCTGACATCCGCCACCAGATCCTCCTCACTGCTGGCGATGACACGACCGGCCACAACCTGCATGACGGCGGTCGCGGTATGCAGAACGCCGTCCAGCGAATGTCCCGCCGGCGGGCAACACGCCTCGTCGTCACACAGCAACGAGCGATAGGCCCGATCGGTGACCCCGAGCACGTCCCGGACCTCCAGCCCGAGCCGGGGCAGCTCCTTCACCAGCACCCGGACCAGCGGAGGCTCTGGCCGACGCAGAACGTCACCGGTACAGATCATCGCCATCACTGCGCTGGCCCCGCGGGCCACCAGTGGCCGGGCCGCTGCCCGGACCTGTTCGGCCAGCAGTGACCGCTTGAGCGGCGGGTCGGGCAGATCGCAGCGCGAGATCATGCCAGCTCGAAAACGGTTGCCATGCAGGGCGATCAGTATCAGACTCTGCTGCGGCCGATAGCCGAGCTCGTACCAGGTGTACGCGATCAGATCTCCGGGGCCTGCCCGTCTCACCACTGCCGGTTCCATGGCTCGACCTTGGCCCGGACGGCACCTCCGAGACCGAGCCGAGCAAGATCTGTGGAAAAGCCAGCCGTCCTGCGGGTTGTGGATTGTTCGATGACATCGGGGCCGGGGCCAGGATGGCTGGGTCAGTAGTCGGTGAAACAAGGACCGCCGGCCAGCGCAGCCAGTCCCCGGCGATCGCCATCGGCAAAGCCTCCCGGCTTGGGTGTCGGCTGCCTGTACATCAGCTGGGCAGGATCGTTCACGTGATCGAGCCCGGCCAGATGTCCGAACTCGTGCAAGACCACTGCGTCGAGGTGCTCGCGGCCGCCGTCCCAGCGCAGCGCCTGGATCAGGTAGTCCCGGTTCAGCAGCACGACACCGCTGACGAAGCGGCGCTGGCCAGGACTGCGGCCGGACACAGCGTCGGGACCGCCCAAGCCGGCATAGCCGGCCATCGGCGGATATTCCCGCGGGCCGGTCCAGGCTACGAGAACCGGCGCCCAGCGGTCGCCGTAACGGGACGGCTGGAATGTTCGCCGGTCCGGAACCGGACTTTCATCGGTGTACCCGTCGAACTGGAACCGCAGGCCGGTGATCTGCTCCAGTTCCGCGACGGACGACGAGACTGCCGCGTCCCCGCCCGGGGGTGCACCACGAGCCCTGATCACGTAATGGATCGGGCGGCAGGGATCCCAGCGCACGGGCCGGCCGGAACCATCGTCCTGGTGTTCCAGCACCACGTAGCCGCCCGAGCCGGACGGTGCGGGCGCGGGCTGGGCCAGCGGTGCGGCGGATGCGTCGGCCGGGAGCGCCGGATAGCGGCGATCACCGCTGAGCCCCGGCAGCGGGGCAAGACCCAGGCCGGCCAGCCGTCCACGGGTGATCGCATCGGTCGCCTCCCCCACGCTCACTGCCAGCAGCACCGACAGCAGGACCGCGACCAGCCTCGCGGCCGGGACGGCCGCGAAGAAAGCGGCCAGAGAGGTGGTCAACGAGCTGGCTGGAGCGCTGAGCGGCCGGCTCCGGGGCGACCGCGACGCTGGCACTCTTATCGGGTCGGCGACGTCCTGAGCCCGCTGAATGCCCCGGCCGGGCGACTACCCATCAGCAATCGCTTGCCCCGGATGCGGGTTGTCACCCGGTCAGGGCCGAACCCGGCCGAACCGCCGCACCGGCTGGATTTCCGGCCCGGCCGAACCGAAGCAGAAGTGACGCCGGTCAGCCGAGTACGACGGCGTCACCGCCGGACCGCTTGGCCGCGTACATGGCTTCGTCCGCCCGGCGCAGCCAGGTCTCCTCGTCCAGCGGCGCCTCCCGCACCGCCACCCCGACGCTGCCGGTGACCAGCGCCGTATCGCCCTCGGCGGCCGACTCGCGAATCGTGCTGCAGAGCCGGTGGGCCAGCGCCAGCGCCCGGTCCTGATCGAGCGCCGCCACCACCACGAACTCATCCCCGCCCCAGCGGGCCACCACGTCCTCCAGCCGGGCGGCGGTGCGCAGAGCAACCGAAACCCGCTGCAACACCACGTCTCCGGCCAGATGGCCACGCGAGTCGTTGACGTCCTTGAATCCGTCCAGATCGATCAGCAGCAGAGCCACCGGCTCGTCCGGAGGGCGGGCAGGCGCCGGGGGCCAATCCCCCCCCGCCGCCCCGGGACTCTTATGCTTCGCTTCAGTCCGCGGGGGTGAATCCGAACTGTCCACGGAACTTGGGGGCGTCCGACCCGGCAGCAACGGCATGGGTGGTGGCGTCGCCCGCCCGGGGGGCGTGGGCCAGGTCCGGGGCTTCGCCGCCCAGGTCGCGGTTCCAGAAGAGCTCCCCTTCCGTCGGGAAGCGCCACTTCTCGCCGGGGATCGACGGGACCTGCCCGGGGTTCATCGCATCGACAACGTACGGGGTGACCAGGCCCCCGCGTTCCGTCTCAGCTCGTAGCGGACCGACCGGAAGAGCGCGCCGAGGACCGGCACATCGCCCAGGACAGGCGTGACTGCCTTGCTGGCGGTCACGCGGCTCTGAAAGAGGCCGCCGATCGCGAAGGTCTGGCCTTCTGCGAGTTCAACCGTCGTCGTGACGTTTCGCTTGGTGATCGTCGGAATCACGAATCCGCCCAGCGTAATGCTGCGCGAGTAATCGAGGTCGCTGACCTCAGGGGCCACGTCAAGCTGAATGCGACCGTTACCGAGGACAACCGGCGTGAAGTTGAGCTGAACGCCGAACTGCTTGTATTCAAC
>CAXUFS010000061.1:0-12931 GCA_964250315.1 uncultured Kineosporia sp.
GTCCGGGGCTGGGGGACCGGGCGGCCGAGGCGGACCGGGCGGCAGGCGAGGACGGCAAGGCAGGGGCCGGCTCCGGCCGCTCGTCGCGGAGCAGTTCGAGGAGGGACTCCTGATGGCCAGCTTCGCTGCCTTCGGCAACGACCTGTACACAGGCCGGCGCTCGATCGACTTCATCGGCCGGCGGCGGACCTGGTACACGATCGGTGTGATCATGGTCAGCCTGTCGCTGCTGGCGCTGATCGTGCTCAAGCTGAATCTGGGCCTGGAGTTCAAGGGCGGATCCCAGTTCGAGATCCTCCACGTCAGCGACACCAGCCAGCAGATCGGTCAAGATGCCGTGGGGACGATCGTGTCCGGCGGCGAGACGCCCCATGTGGTCAAACTGGGGACTTCGGGTATCCGGATCAGCACGGAGCGTCTCAGCGATACCCAGACCGATCAGGTGAAACAGGCCCTGGCCAAGGCGTACGGGGCCAATGTCCAGGATGTGACGTCCAGTTTCGTCGGCCCGAGCTGGGGGCAGGACGTCTCCAAGAAGGCGTTGCAGGGCCTGATCGCGTTCATGGTCCTGGTGTCGCTGGTGATCACCTTGTACTTCCGGACCTGGAAGATGGCGGCGTCGGCGTTGATCGCCCTGGTCCACGACCTGATCATCACGGTCGGCGTCTACGCGATCCTGCGCTTCGAGGTCACCCCGGCGTCGGTGATCGGATTCCTGACCATCCTCGGCTATTCGCTGTACGACACCGTGGTGGTGTTCGACAAGGTCCGGGAGAACACCGCGGACGTGGTGCACTCGACCCGGCGGAGCTTCGCCGAGGCGGCCAACATGGCGGTGAACCAGACCCTGGTCAGGTCGATCAACACTTCCGTGGTGGCTCTGCTGCCGGTCGGCTCCATCCTGTTCATCGGGTCCTTCCTGCTGGGGGCGGGCACCTTGAAGGACATCTCTCTCGCCCTGTTCGTCGGGATCGCGGCCGGCACCTATTCGTCGATCTTCATCGCCACGCCGCTACTGGTCGACCTGCGCAGAAACGAGCCCGACATAGCGGCCCACACCGTCAAGATCGAGCGGCGCCGGGCGGAGGTCGCGGCCAGGGCTGACCACGGCACTCCGGATTCGGCCAGCGGATCCTCGCTGCTGGACCGGGACGACGATCTGCTGGTCACTCAGCCGGTCACGTCGGGCGCTCCGTCGTGGAACGCTCCGGCCAGCTCCGGACGAGGCGTCCCCGGTGCTGGTTCGGCGAATGGCCGTCCCGGCCGAGCCGCCGGTCAATCCGCCGGTCAATCCGCCGGAGAGGCGGATGGTCAGGGGGCCGGCCGCGCTCAGCGTCAGCAGCCGAAGCGGGGCAAGTCCCGTCCGGGCGGTCGCCGGCGTTGAGCGAGTCCGGATCCATGCCGCCGCCCGCGCAGCGGTTGGCGCAGACCCAGGTCCAGCAGCGTCTAGCCGCCGGGATCCGCGACATCCCGGACTACCCGCAGGCCGGGGTCGTCTTCAAGGACATCACGCCGCTGCTGGCCGACGCGCAGCTGATGGCCGAGGCGGTCGAGGTTCTGGCTGGCCGGCTGAGCTTGGATGGCGCCACGCCGGGGGACAGCATGTTCGGCCCGATCGACGTCGTGGCCGGTATCGAAGCCCGCGGCTTCATCCTGGCCGCCCCAGTCGCTCTGGTGCTGGGAGCCGGCTTCGTCCCGATCCGGAAGAAGGGCAAGCTGCCGTTCACGACGGCCGGGACGAGTTACCAGCTGGAATATGGCGCGGCCGAGATCGAGGTACACACCGACGCGATCGCGGCGGGCCAGCGCGTGCTGCTGGTCGACGACGTGCTGGCGACCGGCGGCACCGCGGCCGCGGCGGTCCGCCTGCTGACCGGCCTGGGAGCGGAGGTGGCCGGGCTGTCCATCCTGATCGAGCTCGGCTTCCTGCATGGACGAGAGCAGCTGCCACAGCTGCCCCTGCATTCCGTGCTGTCCTACTGACCGCTCTGCCTGGCCGCGACCATGATCACCCCGGGAATGAAGCAGCGCCTCGCCGTGCTCTAAGGGCAGAGCCCGTCGGTGAATCGGCACATCGGTGAGGTATGGGCAGCCTGCGGAGCCAAGCCCCTAGTATCAAGAGACCAAAGCAACAGATCCGCAGGCCTGAAATTCAACAGCGGGAGGCGGGCGTGTCTGAAGACGCCGTTGAGCGCGCCAGCGCCGCTCGACCCGCGCGCACATCTCTGACCGCGGTCGAGGACGAACTCGATCATCCGGCGCACCCGGACGGGGAAGCCGGGCCTGAGGCTGAGGTGGTGCCGGCCCGGGGGAGCCTGGATCCGGCCGCACCGGCTCCGCGCAGACCCGATCCGGGCCAGCCGCCGTCCGGAAAGGCGGCCCGCGGCAGTTCCGGCCCCATTGATCCCGGCCAGAACAGTCTGGGGCCGTCGCATCCCTCGCAAACCCAGCCAGCGGCCGCCCGATCGCTGACTTCCCCTGCAGTACCGGCTCAGCCGTCGCAGGCGGTTCCGCCCGGTTGGTCCGGCTCCGATGACGGTCCATCTTCGGCGTCCGCTTCCGCTGCCTCCGCACCAGTGGCCCCAGCCCCGGCACCGTCGCGTGACCACCATCGGACCCGGTCCACGCCGAGTTCGGAACCAGTGCTGCCATCGGCCAGCCGGGTGCTTTCGCGGATCGCGCGGTTCGGAGCGGGCCGATCGACGCAAGTGTCGCCGCTGCTGGAGCCACTGCTGCGCACGGTCCGGCAATCGCACCCCAAGGCTGACCTGGCGGTGGTGGAGAAGGCGTTCGACAAGGCGTCGCTGGCGCACTCGGGGCAGAAACGTAAGAGCGGCGACCCCTACATCACCCATCCGGTCGCGGTGGCCACCATCCTGGCCGAGCTGGGTATGACCCCACCGACCCTGGCCGCCGCGTTGCTGCACGACACTGTCGAGGACACCGCCTACACCCTGGACCTGGTACGCGCTGACTTCGGCGACGAGGTCGCCAACCTGGTCGACGGCGTCACCAAGCTGGACAAGGTCAAGTTCGGCGATGCCGCTCAGGCCGAGACCGTCCGGAAGATGGTCGTCGCGATGTCCAGGGACATCCGGGTGCTGGTGATCAAGCTGGCCGACCGCCTGCACAATGCCCGGACCTGGCGCTACGTACCGGCGCACAAGGCCGAGAAGAAGGCCAAGGAAACACTGGAGATCTACGCTCCGCTGGCCCACCGGCTGGGTATGAACACGATCAAGTGGGAGCTGGAGGACCTGTCCTTCGCCACCCTCTATCCCAAAGTGTTCGACGAGATCGTCCGGCTGGTGGCCGAACGCGCTCCGGCCCGGGAGGACTACCTGGCCCAGGTGCGCGAACAGGTCTGGGCCGACCTGCGAGCAGCGAAGATCAAAGCCGACGTGTCGGGCCGGCCCAAGCACTACTACTCCGTTTACCAGAAGATGATCGTGCGCGGCCGCGACTTCGCCGACATCTACGACCTGGTCGGAGTTCGGGTCCTGGTCGAGTCGTTGCGCGACTGCTACGCCGTCCTGGGCGCTCTGCACGCGCGCTGGAACCCGGTGCCGGGCCGGTTCAAGGACTACATCGCGATGCCCAAGTTCAACATGTACCAGTCGCTGCACACCACGGTGATCGGTCCTGAGGGCAAGCCGGTCGAGATCCAGATCCGGACGTATCAGATGCATCGCCGGGCCGAGTACGGCGTCGCCGCGCACTGGAAGTACAAGGAGGACAGCACCAGCGCTGACGGCGGCGGCCAGAACGCCAACGACATGACCTGGTTGCGGCAACTGCTGGATTGGCAGCGGGAGACGGCGGACCCGGGGGAGTTTCTCGACTCGCTCCGGTTCGAGATCAACGCCCAGGAGGTGTACGTCTTCACGCCCAAGGGCGACGTGGTGCCACTGCCGTCCGGAGCAACGCCGGTGGACTTCGCCTACGCCGTGCACACCGAGGTCGGGCACCGCTGCATGGGCGCCCGGGTGAACGGCCGGCTGGTGCCGCTGGAGAGTGCGCTGGACAACGGCGACGTGGTGGAAATCTTCACCTCCAAGACCGAGGCGGCCGGCCCCAGCCAGGACTGGCTCACCTTCGTGCGCAGCGCCCGGGCCCGGAACAAGATCCGTCAGTGGTTCTCCAAGGAGCGCCGGGAGGAGGCGATCGAGTCCGGTAAGGAGGCGATCGCCAAGGTGATGCGCAAGCAGCACCTGCCGATGCAGCGTCTGATGTCGCACGAGTCCCTGATCGGCCTGGCCACCGAGATGCGGTACCTGGATGTCTCCGGCCTCTACGCCGCGGTCGGCGAAGGTCACGTCTCGGCCGCCAACGTCGTCCAGCGGCTGATGGAGTTCGCCGGTGGCGAGCAGGGCGTCGAGGAGGATCTGGCGGAGGCGCTGACCCCAACCCGGCCCAAGCGCCCGCGCACCAGTGACCCTGGGGTGGTCGTCCGCGGGGCCGACGACGTCTGGGTCAAGCTTGCTCGCTGCTGTACTCCGGTTCCGGGTGACCCGATCATCGGATTCGTCACCCGGGGCAGTGGCGTCTCGGTCCACCGCGAGGACTGCAACAACGTGATCGGGTTGCGCGAGGAGCCCAACCGGATGGTGGACGTGGAGTGGGCTCCGACCCAGGGCAGTGTGTTCCTGGTGCAGATCCAGGTGGAGGCGCTGGACCGGAACCGGTTGCTGTCCGACGTGACCCGGGTGCTGTCGGATCACCACGTGAACATCCTGGCTGCCAATGTGAACACCTCGCGCGAACGGATGGCGATCTCCCGGTTCACCTTCGAGATGGGCGACCCGGCGCACCTGGATCACGTGTTGCAGGCGGTACGGAAGGTGGACGGCGTCTATGACGCCTACCGCACCACAGGACGCCGGGCTGACCTCTGAACCGGCCGGTCCGGCCTGTCGCTGGGACCGGGACCGGGCGGGGCAGCGCCTTCCAGTGAACCCCGTGGTGACGAGGTCGGAGCAGATCCGTGAAACGCCATCAGGACTGCTGCCAAGCCCTGATGATCGCGCGGGCCCTGGCCGCTCCCCGGGCGTAGCGCATCTGGCCGAGCCGGTACAACACCTGAGCCGGGGTGACCTGGGCCAGCTCGCCCAGCTGGCCCAGTAGCTGAGAGGCTGGGCCGGGAGGGAGCTCGCGGGCGATGTCGGCCGCAGTGCGGATCGGATCGGTGATCGCCAGCCCATGCAGCACCACAACCTCGATCGCGTCCAGCCGGGCCTGCCGGGCCCTGATCCACGGATCGAGCGGCCGATTGGCGCCGGAGGGGATCAGCACATCCAGGCGAGGACCTGACGACCCGGGCGCCTGGCCAGGTTCGGCGGCCTGACCGGGTTCGGTGCCTGAACCCGGCGGGCGCAGTGGCAGGCGCCATCCGGTGTACACCCAGGCCGCTGACTCGAACCCGACCACCCAGGACTGTTCACGCCGCCGGTGCGGGGGAATCATTAACGCGGCTGCCTCGGCCCGCAGCCGCAGCGAGTCGGGAACGTCGCGGGCAACGAACACGTCGGCCAGCACACTACGGATCAGGCCCTCGCCGAGCAGACGGTCGGTGCGGGCCACTCCGGCGCGGGACCGGAACGGCTGGTCGGGCCGAACTGCGGCTGCGGGCAGCGTGGCCGGCGGGTTAGGAGTCATCACCCGCACACGGTGGCCGTTCGATCAGCTGAACGGGATGGCCCAGCCAAATCTGTGGATAGCCGGGCCGTCGTACACCCTGTGGACAGTCAGACCAGCCGGTCAGTGCTCAGCCGGCCACGGGCCACCGGAATACCAACCTCAGCCAGCGAATTCGCGCAGCGCCCGCTCAGCCTGAACCAGCCACTCGCGCCGGGCGGCCAGCGCCTGCTCGGTCTCCTGGATCCGCCGGGCATCACCGGAGGCCGAAGCCTTGGCCAAGGTGGATTCCAGCCCAGCGATGGTGTCCTCCAGCTGGCCGACCAGATCAGCGGCGCGGGCCCTGGCCTGCGGATTGGCCTTCTTCCACCGGTCCTGCTCGGCGTCCCGTACCGCTTGCTCCACCTTGCGCAACCGGCCATCGAGCCGGGCTATGTCGGCCCGGGGTACCTTGCCGATCGCGTCCCAGCGAGACTGCAGGTCCCGAAGAGCGGCCTTGGCGGCGGACAGATCCCGAACCGGCAGCAGCGCCTCGGCCTGCTTCAGCAGTGCCTCCTTGGCCTGCGCGTTCCCGGCGAACTCGGCGTCCTGCTTCGTGTTGGCCTGCTGTTTGGCGGCGAAGAACGACTCCTGTGCGACATGGAACTTCGACCACAGCGCATCGTCGTCGCGGTGAGAGGCCCGCCCGGCCTGCTTCCACAGCGCCATCAGATCGCGGAAAGCGGTGGTGGTGGCGGACCAGTCGGTGGAGCTGGCCAGTCTTTCGGCCTCCGCCACCAGCTTCTCCTTCTCCTGCCGGGCGGCCGAGCGCTGCTCGTCCAGCGCGCCGAAGTGGTGCCGGCGCTTGCGGTCGAAGGTGGTACGGGCATGGCTGAACCGGCGCCACAGCTCGTCCTCGGCCGACTTGTCCAGCCGGGAGTCGCGCTGCAGTTTGCGCCATTCGTCGAACAGCGTGCGCAGCCGGTCCCCGGACGTCTTCCACGGGATCCGCTCGGCGGCGGGCGAACTCAGCTGCTCGGCTTCGGCGACGATGGCCTCCCGGCTGGCGATCGCCGCATCCCGCGCCTCCCGCCGGGCCTGCTGGGCCTGTTCACGCTGCTCAGCGGCCAGCGGCGCCAGTGTGTTCAGCTGTTGGAGCAGCCCAGCCAGATCGCCGACGGCATTGGCGTTCTCGATCGCGGGCCGGAGCCGGGCGATGGTCGCGGCGGCGTCCGGGGGCGACACCTGCCCGGCCTTCAGCCGCTGCTCCAACAGGTTCACCTGGGCCGCGAGCTCCTCGTACTTGCGGGCGAAGTAGGCCAGCGCCTGTGGCTGGGTCACGCCGGGGTACTGCCCCACGATGCGCTCGCCGTCAGCTGTCTTGACCCACACCGTTCCATCGGCGTCGGCGCGTCCCCACTGGTCCGCCGCCGTCACGGCTCGTCCTTGGCCGGGCGTACTGGGATCGGCCCCGATGGTTGGTTCGCCCTGCTCGTTCACGGACTCACGCCTTCTGCTTCGCGACAGGTCATCCCTTACCTGCCGTCACCTTCGTAGACACGATCGAGATCTTCTCGGCCGGCCCGGTCTGGGTCGTGTCATTCGGATCGAGGCCGCCCTTGGCCACCTTGTCCAGCACATCCAGCCCCTTGGTGATCCTTCCGATCACGCTGTACCCACCGGCAGTGTCGGACGGAATCGGAGAGTCCTTGTAGACCAGGAAGAACTGGCTGCTCATGCTGTTGCCATCGTCCTTGCGCCGGGCCATGGCCACGGTGCCGGCCGGGTAGCTGTTGTCCTTCGGAGCGTTCTCCACCGGCCCGTACTCGAATCCTGGGCCGCCGGAGCCGGTTCCAGTCGGATCGCCGCACTGCAGCACGAAGATGCCCTGCACGGTGAGCCGGTGGCAGGGAGCGCCGTCGAAGAACTTGGCCTGGGACAGCGCGATCATCGCCGAGACGGCCTGCGGGGCCTTGACGCCGTCCATGGTGAAGTCGATGACCCCGCAACTGGTGGCCAGGTCCATCGTCCAGGTCTTGCCGCCAGCCAGCGTCTTGGGCGGGATCGTCTTGATCGAGACCGGAGTGACCGGAGGCTTCACCGTGGGCACCGGGCAGGCCTTGTTGGTGATGGCGGCCGCGCTGGCCGAGGGGCTGGCGGCCGCGTTGGGGGATGTGCTCGGCGCGGATGAGGCAGCGGTGTTGCTGCTGTCGTCGTTCTGCGTGAAGAGCAAGAAGCTGCCACCGATGACCACGACCACGGCGACGGCGGCCGCGATGCTGATGGTGATAAACCGCGCCCGGCGCCGGGCGGCCTTGCGCTGGGCCAGCTTGGCCTGCCACTCCTCGTACCGGCGCTTCTCGTAGGCCCGCTCGCGTGCGTTCGGCGACACCCCGTACCCCTCCTGCAAGTCCCAGCACGTCGATCGGCTGATCACGTGTTCACGTCTGTTCAGATCTGCAGACGGCGATCACCGGCGATGGCCGCGCCGTGCCCGGTCAGTCTAGGACGCCGCGAAGGGTAACCCCGCCGCACGCGTCCACCGCACAGGCCCCTAGTCTCGGCGGATGCTGGTGATCGGGTTCCCGGCTGCGGCGTTCGGCACCAACTGCTACCTGGTCGCCCCGGACGAAGGAGAGGAATGCCTGGTCATCGACCCGGGGGTCGGGGTGCTGGACGAGCTGGCGGAGCTGCTGGGAAGGCATCGGCTCAAGCCGTCCGCGGTACTGGCCACCCACGGCCACGTGGACCACGTCTTCTCGGTGACCCCGGTCTGCGGCGCCCACGGCGTGGCGGTGCGCCTGCACCCGGCCGACCGCTACCGGCTGGCCGATCCGATGTCCACGCTGGGCCCGCAGCTGAAGGCCATGTTCGAGCAGCAGTTCGGCGCGAGCGGCTGGAAGGAGCCGGAGGACGTCGTCGAGCTCACGGATCGTGAGCGGCTCTGTGTGGCCGGCCTCGAGATCGACGTGATCCATGCCCCGGGCCACACCGAGGGATCGGTGATGTTCGGCCTGCCCTCGGTACCAGCTGGTCTCGCCCCGGATCGCAGCCTGACCGGCACGCTGATCAGCGGAGACGTGCTGTTCGCGGGTTCGATCGGGCGCACCGACCTGCTCGGAGGATCCACTGCGGCAATGACCCGGACGTTGCGCGAGAAGGTGCTGCCGCTGCCCGATGGCCTGCTGGTGCTGCCGGGGCACGGCGAAGCGACCACGATTGGCCGCGAGCGGGCGACCAATCCGTATCTGCAGGGGCTGTGACGCGCGACCGAAGAGCTTGCTCTTTGGGTCGAACACCTGTTCGATGGAAGGATGCGCTGGGACGGCCAACTGATCGAGGCCCTGAACGACCAGAACGGCACCGCAGACCCGGGTGAGACAGCCCAGGACGCCGGCGCTGAAACCGGCGCCGAAACCGGCGCCGACCCCTCCGACGGCAGCTGCGACGGCGGCTGCGCTGGCAGTGCGGATGACCAGCGGCCAGCGCCGTCGCGACGCGATCTGGACGTGCTGCCGCTACCCGGCCTGAACACCGCCATCCGCGGTCATCTGCGCACCGTGACGACGCCGGACTTCGCCGGCATCCGGTTCCACGAGGTGATCTCCCGCAGCGCGCTGAACAAGGTTCCGGGTGGCTCGCCGATGCCGTTCCGATGGACCATCAACCCTTTTCGAGGATGCAGCCACGCCTGCGTGTACTGCTTCGCCCGCGGCACTCACCGCTATCTGGAGCTGGACACCGGGGCCGGATTCGACCAGGACATCGTGGTCAAGGTGAACCTGGTCGAGGTGCTGCGCCGGGAACTGGCGCGGGCGTCCTGGCAGCGCGAACACGTGGCGATGGGCACCAATACCGACCCGTACCAGCGCGCCGAGGGCCGCTATCGGCTGATGCCCGGAGTGATCAAAGTGCTGGCCGACTCCGGCACACCGTTGTCCATCCTGACCAAGGGCACCCTGATGCGCCGCGACCTGGCCCTGCTGGCATCAGCGGCCAGGAGCGTCCCGGTCGGGCTCGGTGTGTCCATCGCGATCTGGGACGACGCGCTGCACCGGTCACTGGAACCCGGCGCGCCGGATCCGCGCTCGCGGCTCGACCTGGTCCGCGCGATCCGGGATCGCGGGCTGCCGTGCGGGGTGTTCCTGGCTCCGGTGCTGCCCTGGCTGACCGACTCAGCCCGGCAACTCGAACATGCGGTGAGCATGGTGGCCGCGGCTGGGGCGGACGGGATGACCGTGGTGCCGCTGCATCTGCGGCCCGGGGCCCGGGAGTGGTTCTTCAGCTGGCTAGAGCGGGAGCATCCCATGCTGGTGCCGCGTTATCGGCGGCTCTACGAGGGCCGATCCACCGCCAGCACTGATTATCGGCGTCAGCTGGCTCGGCGGGTGGCGCCGCTGCTGGAGCGTTATGGCTTGCAGCGGCCACCGAAAACTGAAACCGGCCGGGGCATTCCGGGTGAACCGAGCGCGTCGTTCCCGCTCGGCGCCCTGCCCGAACAGCGGGGCGGGCACCATCCGGACGAGCAGCTCAGCCTGCTCTGACCGGCCAGCCGCACCGGGCGCTGATGCGAAAACCAGTCGCGCTGCTGCCTAGACTCGGCAACGGCGCGACGCACTCTGCGTTATCGCCGTCCGAGGGCCAGGATGGCCCGCTGCCCCAGAAAGAGGTTCCCGTGCTGCGCACGCGTGAGGCCGGCTCGTTGCGAGCGGCCGATGCAGGTCAGGTCGTCACTCTCGCCGGATGGGTGGCCCGGCGCCGCGATCACGGCGGAGTGGCCTTCCTGGATCTGCGCGATGCCAGTGGGATCGTCCAGGTGGTGGTCCGGGACGAGACGGTCGCCCATGAGCTGCGCGCCGAGTACTGCCTTCAGGTCACCGGCTCGGTGGCCGGACGCCCGGCGGGCAACGAGAACGCCCAGCTGCCGACGGGCGAGATCGAAGTGATCGCCGACCTGGTCGAGGTGCTGAATCCTTCGGCCCCGCTGCCCTTCCAGCTGGACGAGCACGTGGACGTGGGGGAGGAGGCCCGGCTGAAGTATCGCTATCTGGACCTTCGCCGCAGCGGGCCGGCCCATGCCATCCGGCTGCGCAGTGCGATCAACCGGGCCGCTCGCGATGTCCTCTACGACCGGGGCTTCGTCGAGATCGAGACCCCCACCCTGACCCGGTCCACTCCCGAGGGGGCGCGGGACTTCGTGGTGCCGGCCCGGCTGCGGCCGGGCTCCTGGTACGCGCTGCCGCAGAGCCCCCAGCTGTTCAAGCAACTGCTGATGGTCGCCGGCATGGAGAAGTACTTCCAGATCGCCCGCTGCTACCGGGACGAGGACTTCCGCGCCGACCGGCAGCCCGAGTTCACCCAGCTCGACATGGAGATGAGCTTCGTCAGCCAGGACGACGTGATCGAGGCGGCCGAGGCGGTGGTGCGGGCGGTCTGGCAGCTGATCGGGGTGGAGGTCGCACTGCCGGTCCCGCGGATGACCTACGCGCAGGCGCTGGCCCGGTTCGGCAGTGACAAGCCGGACCTGCGGTTCGGCAATGAACTGGTGGATCTGACCAAGTTCTTCGCCTCCACTCCGTTCCGGGTCTTCCAGGCCGAATACGTCGGCGCGGTGGTGATGCCCGGCGGGGCCAGCCAGGCCCGCCGGACCCTGGACGGCTGGCAGGACTGGGCCCGATCGCGGGGGGCCCGGGGACTGGCCTACGTGCTGGTCGGGGAGGACGGCGAGCTGTCGGGCCCGGTGGCCAAGAACCTGTCGGACGCCGAGCGGGCCGGCTTGGCCAGCGCCGCGGGCGCGCAGCCTGGTGACTGCGTGTTCTTCGCAGCCGGTGAGCCGGCCGCCGCCCGGGCGCTGCTGGGCGCTACCCGGCTGGAGGTCGGGCATCGCTGCGGGCTGATCGATGCCAGCCGCTGGGAATTCCTGTGGGTCGTCGACGCGCCGCTGTTCGAGCCGTCGGCACAGGCCCGGGCCAGCGGTGATGTGGCGGTCGGGCCGGGCGCCTGGACCGCCGTCCACCATGCCTTCACCTCACCCAAGCCAGAGTGGATCGACCGGTTCGAGAGCGACCCGGCCCATGCCCTGGCCTACGCCTACGACATCGTGTGCAACGGCAACGAGATCGGCGGCGGCTCGATCCGTATCCATCGCCGGGAGGTGCAGGAGCGGGTGTTCGCGCTGATGGGGATCAGCCCCGCGGAGGCGCAGGAGAAGTTCGGCTTCCTGCTGGACGCGTTCCGGTACGGCGCCCCGCCCCACGGCGGGATCGCGTTCGGCTGGGACCGGATCGCCATGCTGCTGGCCGGTGCGGACTCGCTGCGCGAGGTGATCGCGTTCCCCAAGTCTGGCGGCGGCTACGACCCGCTGACCTCGGCGCCGGCGCCGATCACCGCCCAGCAGCGCAAGGAGGCCGGCGTGGATGTGATCCCGCCAGCGCAGCCCGGGCCGGAGGATTCGGTCAAGGTCGAACCCGCTGAGGTCGCGAAGAACTGACCGGAACCGATTCCTGGCCTTCCTCCCTCAGGCCGAACCGGTTGTGCAGGCGGCGCAGGAACGGCGGCGCCCACCAGTTCCACTCGCCCAGCAGGGTCATGGTCGCCGGGACCAGCAGCATCCGGACGAGGCTGGCATCGACGGTGACCGCCACCGCGAGCGCCACCCCGGTCTCCTTGATCACCAGGAGCTGCCCGGCCACGAAGCCGCTGAACACGACCACGATGATCAGCGCGGCCGAGGTGATGATCCGGCCCGAGCGCTGCAGCCCCAGGGCCACCGCCGCGTTGTTGGAGTAGCCCCGGCGGCGGTACTCGGCCACCCGGGAGAGCAGGAACATCTCGTAGTCCATGGCCAGGCCGAAGCCGAAGGCCAGGGTGAGCGGCGGGATGAACGTCTCGATCCCGCCGCTGGAGCTGAAATGCAGCAGCCCGGTAAGGTTCTCGTCCTGGAACACCCAGACCAGCACGCCCAGGCTGGCCCCCAGCGACACCACGTTCATGGCCAGCGCCTTGACCGGGATCAGCACCGAACCAGTCATCAGGAACAGCAACACGAAGGTGGTCAGCACCACCACGGCCAGCGCCAGCGGAGCATGACGGCGAATGTCGTCCAGCTGGTCCACCAGTTCCGAGGTATCGCCCACCGTCCAGATGCGAAATCCCGGACGCAGCTCGCGGATGTCGCGCACCACCTGCTTGGCGGTGGGTGAGCCGGGCGATCCAGCCAGCCGGACGTCGATGGTGGTGACCCGGGTGGGGCCCACCGAGCCCCGGTAAGCCGGTTCGCCGGCGTAGACCACACCGGGCTGGCCGGCCAGCTCGCGGG
>CAXUFS010000062.1:0-12886 GCA_964250315.1 uncultured Kineosporia sp.
GTTGCAGGCGACCTTCGCGATCTACGCCAGCGGGCATCCGTGGGTGCTCGACCATGACCTGTCGCCCAAATCCGTTGCCCGGGACATGTTCGAGCGGGCCATGACCTTCACCGAATTCATCTCCTTCTACGGCCTGGCCCGCTCCGAGGGGCTGGTGCTGCGATATCTGTCCGACGTGGTGAAGGCGTTGCGGCAGGCCGTTCCGGACGCGGCTCGGACCGAAGAGGTGGCCGAGTTCACCGACTGGCTGGGCGAACTGGTGCGGCAGGTGGATTCGAGTCTGCTGGACGAATGGGAATCCCTGCGCAGCGGTGTGGATTCGCAGGACGGGCGGGGCCTGGGGTTGCCCGCACACCCCGAGCCTCCTCCGGTCACGGCCAACCCACGGGCTTTCCGCGTCCTGGTCCGCAATGCGCTGTTCCGCCGGGTGGAGCTGGCCGCCCGGGGGCAGTACGAGGCACTGGCCGAGCTGGAGGCAGAGGTGCAGGCAGTGATCGGCGAGCAGGAGATCGGCAACGAGGGGACGTGGACGGCGCAACGCTGGTCGGACGCGATGGCCAGCTACTTCACCGAGCACGACGAGCTGGGCTCCGGCCCGGATGCCCGCGGGCCGAAGTTGCTCATCATCAACGAGTTGCCCGGTCGCTGGGAGGTCCGGCAGATCTTCGATGATCCGGCCGGCGATCATGACTGGGGCATCAGCGCGGTGGTGGATCTGGCCGCCAGCGCCGCCGCGGGCGCGGCCATCGTCCGCGTCACCGACGTGAATCGTCTGGGCTGATCACGCCGGAGCCGATGGCTGTTCGCACGAGTGCCCGGATCTGACCCTTCAGCGAGTCGATCCGGGCACTCGTCCCCTCCTACGAGCCGGGCTCCTGCGGCGCTCCTCCGGGCGCGGACGTCTCGCTGCGGTCGGTGCGAAGTCCCCGCTTCATAACGGCATGCATCGCAGCCTGAGAACACTTCTCGAAACGCCGTGCCACGAGAAGTGCTCTCAGATTCACATGGCGAAGGCCATCGCACCGATCCAGGTGACGGTCATGATCATGCCGGTGACGAACTCGATCAGGATGCTCCAGCCGGCTGCAGCCAAGGCAAGCTTGGTCGACGGCCAGGCCAGCGACGAGCTGCCCAGCCGGACCAGCTCCGCGACGAAGACGCCGGCGATGAAGCCGAGAACCAGCCCGGCCACCGGGATGACGAAGAAACCGATGAAGCCCAGCACTGCGCCGCAGAAGATGCTGAACCCCGGCACTCCCTGGTCGGCCATCCGGCGGCCCGGAATCACGTACTGCAGGATCAGGCCGATCACCGCCATCAAAGCCGTGATACCGAAGACCACCCAAGCCGCCCGCTGCTGCTCCCCGACCGCCCACACCAGGATCCCGGCCAGGATCATCAACAGGCCGGGCAGCGCAGGCAGGAAGATCCCGATGAAACCCAGAGCGATGATCGCACCGGCCAGCACGGTAAGCCCGTCCATGGACACCCCCGTAGTGAGGGACATCATCGAGCAAGTTCATCCCGGATCACAGAGACAAATCGGTCAACATCGTCTTCAGTGGTGTCCCATGCGGTCATCCAGCGCACTTCGCCGGTGGCCCGATCCCAGTCATAGAACCGGACCCGCTTGCGGATCCGGTCGGCGGCCTCATTGGCCAGCACCGCGAACACCGCGTTGGCCTCAGTGGGCTGGCTGAGGGCCAGACCGGTGATGGACCCATCGGCGATACCCGCGTCGAGCGCCGAGCGCAGCCGGGTGGCCATGGCATTGGCGTGAGCGGCTGACCGCAGACCCAAGCCATCTTCGAACAGGGTGAGCAACTGCGCGCTGATGAACCGCATCTTGCTGGCCAGCTGCATGTTGAGCTTGCGCAGGAAAACCATCCCCGGCGCCCGGGACGGGTCCAGCACCACCACCGCTTCGGCACCGAGCAGGCCGTTCTTGGTCCCGCCCAAGCTGATGACATCCACTCCGGCCTGAGTGGTGAAATCTGCGAACGGCACGCCCAGGGATGCGGCTGCGTTCCAGAGCCGCGCGCCGTCCATGTGTACCGCCATCTCGCGCTCGTGCGCGAAGGCGGAGATGGCACTGACTTCATCCGGGGTGTAAACGGTGCCCAGCTCGGAGTTCTGGGTGATGCTCACGGCCAGCGGCTGGGCCCGGTGTTCGTCGCCGAAACCCCAGGCCTGGGTAGCGATCAGCTCCGGCGTCAGCTTGCCGTCCGGCACGGTGACGGTGAACAGCTTGAGCCCGCTGACCCGCTCGGGGGCCCCGCCCTCATCCATGTGGATGTGCGCGTTGGCGCTGGCGACCACCGCACCCCAGCGGGGCAGCACCGCGGTCAGGGCGGTCACGTTGGCGCCGGTGCCGTTGAACATCGGGTAGATCTGGGCCGGCCAGCCGAAGTGATCCCGGACCACCTCGGCCAGCCGCTCGGTGTAGGCGTCCTCTCCATAGGAGACCTGGTGGCCGCCGTTCGCGGCGGCTATCGCCTCCAGCACCTCCGGGTGCACCCCGGCGTAGTTGTCGCTGGCGAAACCCCGGTAGTCCGGGTCATGAAGCTGGGTCACGCGGCCGAGTATCTCAAGTACTGGCCGCCGTGATGCCCCTGGTCGATTCGATCACGCCACCGAGCTTCTTTCCCAGGGCTTCGTAGAACATCGACAGCGGAAACTCGTCGTCCAGCACCGCATCGGTGAAACCCTTCGCAGGGCCGGCCAGAATCTGGGGCGGCAGGCCGGGAGCCCAGATCGAAGCCGGATGCGGGGTCAGTGTGGTGGCGACCAGGTCGTAGGCCGCCAGCCAGTGCGCGGTCTTGGGCCGGTCGATCGAGCGCCAGTACAGGGTGTTGATCTCGTCCGACAATTCGACCACGACGCCGGGCAGCGCATCCCAGTCGATGGTGAGCTGGGTGTCGGTCCATCGCAGCACGCCTCGCTGGTGCAGCCAGGCGAACAACAGTTGCCCGCCCAGACCGTCATAGTTGCGAACCCTGTTGCCGGACAGTGGGAATCGGAAGATCCGATCGAAGACGAGGGCGTAGATGGCCAGACTGGCCCGGTCCCGGGTGAGGTCATCAGTGCCTTGGTCCTGGGCCAGCCGGACCGCCTCCCGGAACGCGGTCAGGTCGCAGCGCAACTCCTCCAGCGAGTACAGGAAGTATGGCATCCGCTGCTTGATCATGAACGGGTCGAAGGGCAGGTCCCCCCGCATGTGGGTGCGGTCGTGAATCAGATCCCAGAGCACGAACGCGTCCTCGGCCAGCCGTTGATCGTCCAGCAGCCGCTGGGCCGGCTCGGGCAGATCGAGCTTGGTGATCTCGGCGGCCGAGCGCAGCACCCGGCGGAACCGGGCCGCTTCCCGGTCGGCGAAGATGGCGCCCCAGGTCAAGGCCGGCGTCTGACGAACCGCGACGGCCTCGGGGAAGAGCACGGCCGAGTTGGTGTCGTAGCCGGGCGTGAAGTCGATGAACCGGATCGGGACGAACATCGCGTTGGTGTACTGCTCTTCCAGCGTGGCCACGAAGTCTGGCCAGATCACTTCGATCAGTACCGCTTCGACCAGCCGGTCGGTGCTGCCGTTCTGGGTGTACATCGGAAAGACGACCAGATGGCGCAGGCCGTCGATCCGGTGCAGTTCGGGCCGGAACGCCACCAGCGAGTCGTGGAAATCGGGGACGCCGAAACCGCCGTCCGCCCAGCGCTGAAGGTCGGCCATCAGAGCCTCGAGGTAACCGGCGTCGTGCACGAAGGCCGGAGCAAGGGCCTGGACGCCGGCGATGATCTCGGCCACACAGGCGGCTGCGCGCAGATGCATGCCTGGATCCGGGATGCTGCCGTCCTTGGCCTGCAGTGGCTGTAGCTCGGTAGCGGCGCTCTTCAGGTCCAGCCAGGCGGCCGAATGCTGGGCCAGATCGGCGCTGGCCACTGCTTCCGGCGCTCCGATGATGGTCATGTACCGCCTTCCGCCATGGCCCAGTTGTCCGGTTCCGGCGATTCTAACTGAGATCGTCCGGTCAATCACGCGGGTTACCTGAGATTCACCGGCTTGGCCCCGCTCGCTCCGTAAATTCGACTGTAGAACCGGAGGTCTCGGCTGATCAGCGAGTTTCTGGCCCGGCGGCTGGGACGGGGGTGGGCAGGCCCGTGGTATCCAGGACGGTGGCTCGGCGGGGCGGCATGCTCAGCACCGCCAGGGTGAGCAGCCCGCTGCAGACAGCGGTGGCCAGGAAGACCAGATGCGCCGCGCCGGACAGCGCCGTCCGATTGCTTTCTGGCCGCCCAGCCAGTGAGGCGTTCGCGATCGCACCGAAGACCGCCACGCCGACGGCACTGCCCAGCGAGCGCGCGAACAGGTTGGTGCCGGTGGCCACCCCGCGCTGGGCCCAGCCGACCGAGGACTGCACCGCTATCAGCACCGGGGAGTTGACCAGGCCGAGGCCGGCCCCGATCAGGAAGCAGATTGCGCCCACCCTGATCACCGGCGTGGACGATCCCACCAGCGTGATCAGCACTCCCCCAGCGGCCGCCAGCACCGAGCCCAGCAGGGCGGTGGCCTTGAATCCGGCCCGCAGGTAGATGCGGCCGGCGAAGGTGGCCGACAACGGCCAGCCCAGGCTCAGCGCGGCCACCGTGAATCCCGCGATCAGGGCGTTGAAGCCCAGCACACTCTGCACGAAGAGCGGGACGTAAGAGGTCAGTCCGAGCAGGATGGCGCCCACGAAGAAGGCGACCAGATTGCCGGTGACCAGGACCTGGCGGGTGAACAGCCACCCGGGCAGGATCGGCGCGGACGCCCGGCGCTCCACCAGCCCGAACACCACCAGCAGCAGCAGCCCGGCGGTGGTCACGCCCACACTCCAGCCGGACACCCACGACCAGGCCACCCCACCCTCCAGCAGTGCCATGATCAGCAGCGACAGGCCGGCGCAGAGCGTGGCCGCGCCGGCGTAGTCGATCGAAGGGCGGCCGCGGCTGATTCGCTCCTCGAAGCCCCTCAGCAGCAGCCACGCCGCCAGCGCCCCCAGCGGCAGGTTCACGAAGAAGATCCACCGCCAGGACAGGTAGTCCGAGAACACGCCACCAAGAGTCGGCCCGGCCACGGACGACACACCCCACACCGCGGCCAGATAACCCTGTACCCGCGCTCGCTCGGCGACGGTGTAGATGTCCCCGGCGATGGTGATCCCGATCGGCTGGACGGCGCCAGCACCCACACCCTGCACCGCCCGGAAGGCGATCAGTGCGGGCAGGCTCCAGGCGATGCCGCACAACAGCGAGCCACCGACGAACAGGGCAATGCCCAGCATCATCAACGGTTTCCGGCCGAACAGGTCGGCCAGCTTGCCATAGATCGGGGTGGTCACCGCCTGCGCCAGCAGATAGATCGAGAACAGCCATGGGAACTGGCTGAAACCGCCCAGATCACGAACCACCGAGGGGACGGCGGTGGCCAGGATGGTGGCATCGAGGGCGATCAGCGAGGTACTCAGCATGATCGCGATCAGCACCGGCCCGCGTTCGCTGCGCAGGCCTATGCCTGCCGAGCCGGAGGTCATCATGTCATCCCATCACAGAGCCACCGGCTGAGCCCGGCGAAGCCACCGGCGCTCAGAACGGCTGGTAGCCCGAAGAAGGGGGACTGGGTGGCGGTTCAGGCTGTACCGGCTCATCCATGACCGGGGCCAGCGGCCGGGTCTGCTCAGCGGCCGACTCGGGCTGCAGCTGGTACTCACGGCGCGTGCTCAGCGCGATCGCCTGGTTCACGTCCCGGTTCAGCGTGATCTGCCGGTTGGCCCGGCGCCGGCGCCGGACAGCGGCCACCCGCCAGATCATCACCCCGGCCAGCAGGACCAGCAGTTCGAGCCCGCCCAGCACCGCCAGCAGGATCCCGGCCGAATGCCCGGCCCGGCTGCCTGGCACGGTGATCCGGTGCGGATCAGCGGTCAGATACCTGACCTGGACGGCCCGGCCGATCGGTGCTTCCCGGCCAGCGGCCGAACCGGCCGCGACGTCCACCGCCGTGACCGGCTCCGTCCCTCCCGCTGGGGTGAAGCTGACCGCAACGAACCGCAGCGGTGCCTGGCCGCTCCACATCCAGCGCCGATCGATGCTGAACGGCCCGCGCAGGTATCCGGCGAGGCCGGTGGACGCCACGCCGGACGGCCCGACCCGGCTCACCCCAGTCACCGTGCCGGTCACATCGGCGGTCGCTGCGCTGGGCGGGAGGGCCTCGATCGCCGGCTGCACGGCGACAGCGATCAGCGCGCTGAGCAGGAGCAGCACGGCGGGTGCCCGGGCCCGCCGCGAGGTCGCGGCCAGCGCGGTGAACAGCACCACCAGCCCAGCACCGATCAGGCAGCCGAGCGGAACGAGGTCGGTGATCCGCTCGCTCTGCACCCGGGCCAGTTTCCAGCCCAGCACTGAACCGGTCCGCACCCCGATCTGATCGCCTCGGTGGGTACGGTCGAAGATCCGGGCCGGCACCGAGATGACCCGGGGGCCCGAGCCGGGGACCGACACGCTGAGGGAGAACTGCTGCCGGGCGACCCGGGAGCCGGTCACCACGATCGGGTCGTTCCTGCCAGTGACAGTCGCCTGGGACGGCTGACCGGCCCGCAGGAACCCGGCAGCGCAGAACAGGAGCCCGATCCCGAACAGCATCAGGAACAGGACGGCGCCGAAATGCGGTGGCGCGGAGAATATTCGGCCGACCAGGTAGCAGAACGCGATCAGGACCAGCGGGACGACGACGAGTGCGGCGAGCAGTCCTGCCAGCAGTAGCGGGTCCATGACTCCTCACCGACGTATGCATCCCTGAGCGACATTAGCGGGCACGTGGCCCGAAAGGGATACCCGTCAGCTGCGGTGACCAGAAGGAACGGACAACGCCGCGGCGAGTTCGCTGGGCCGGACCGGCTTGGGCAGATAGCCGTCCATGCCCGCCGCCTCGCAGGCCTGACGATCGTCCGTGGTCACCGAGGCGGTCAGCGCGATGATCCGCGGCTGCCGGTCGGCGGCCAGATCAGCCCGGATCCGGCGGGTGGCCTCCAGGCCGTCCATCACCGGCATGTGCACGTCCATCAGGATCACGTCGTAGCTGGTCCGCTGGGCCGCCTGCAGCGCCTGCTCACCGTTATTCACAATGTCGACCTGGCAGCCCAGCTTGGCCAGCATCAGACGCCCCACCTTCTGGTTGACGTCGTTGTCCTCGGCGAGCAGTACCCGCATCCCGGCCGGCTCATCGTCCCATCCTGGACTGGGCTCCGGCACCGCCGCACGCCCGGATGACGGCCGGGCTGATGGGCTGGACCCGGCCACCGGGTCCGGCGCCTGATCGCCGTTGAGCACCGCGGCCAAGGTCTGCAGCAGGGCGCCGCTGCGAACGGGCTTGGTCAGCACCGCGGCGAACAGCACCTCGTCCTGGCCCAACCGGCGTCCCAGGCTCGACAGCAGCACCAGCGGTAGCTGCTGCCAGCGCGGTAGCCGCCGGATCGCGGAGGCCAGCTGGACGCCGTCCAGCACGGGCATGGCCAGGTCCAGGATCGCCAGGTCGAAGTGCCTGGCCGAGCTGGTCAAGAGGGCCAGCGCCTCCATCGGGGTGCCGGCCGCCTCGGTCAGGACCCCGTAGCTGGACAGCTGCAGCTTGAGGATCCGGCGGTTGGTTGCGTTGTCGTCCACGATCAGAACCCGGCGGGCAGAGAGGGCGGCCCGCAGCGTCGCCGGGGAGATCGCGCCCGGCTGCGCGTCCGGCAGGCTGGCGTCCATGCCGGTCAGCACGGTGAAGCTGAAGGTGGAGCCGGCTCCCGGCACTGAATTGACCCAGATGTCACCGCCCATCGCTTTGACCAGTGCCTTGCTGATGGCCAGCCCCAAACCGGTGCCGCCGTACATCCGGGTGATCGAGGAATCGACCTGACTGAACGAGGTGAACAGCCGGCTCAGGCTGTGCGCCGGGATGCCGATCCCGGTGTCGCGGACCTGAAACAGCAGTTTCACCTGTCCGCCTGCTCGTTCCTCCGCCTTGACCCGCAGTAGCACCTCGCCCCTGGCGGTGAACTTGATCGCGTTGCCGACCAGGTTGGACAGCACTTGGCGCAGCCGGGTGACGTCGCCGGCCAGCCGGACCGGGCAGCTCTCATCGACGTGGGAGATCAGGTCCAGCCCGTGCGAGGACCCCGCGAACTGAGCCATCGTGCCTTCGGCCAGCTCACGCAGGTCGAACGGCCGGTGTTCCAGGGCGAGATCACCGGCTTCCACCTTGGAGAAGTCGAGGACGTCGTTGATCACGGCCAGCAGCTGGTCGCCGCTGGCTCGCACGGTCTCCAGCAGATCCCGCTGCTCGGCGGTCAGGTCGGTGCTGAGCAACAGCCCGGTCATCCCGATCACGGCGTTCATCGGGGTCCGGATCTCGTGGCTCATGGTGGCCAGAAAGGCCGACTTGGCCGTGCTGGCCGCCACCGCCTCGTCGGCCAGGGCCCGGGCGCGCCGCTCGGACTCGGCCAGCTGGTCGAAAGCGGCCTGCCGCTCGACGATCAGCTGGTCGCGCTCGATCAGCTCCCGCCGCAGCTGCAACCGGGCCATCACCTGGTCGGTCAGCACCCGCAGCACTTCGAGCTGCTGTTCGGAGATCGAGCGCGGCTGCTGGTCGATAACGCACAGCGTGCCCAGCACGGCACCGGCCGGAGTGCGGAGTGGAAAGCCCGCATAGAAGCGGAATTCCGGTCCGGCCACGACGTCCGGATTGTGCGAGAGCACCGGATGCACGCGAGCGTCCTCAACCACCAGCTCGGCGTCGTCCTGCACCACCAGGTCGCAGAACGCCCGGTCGCGCGATGTACCCGGCCCGGTCAGGCCCAGGCAGGCCTTGAACCACTGCCGTTCCTCCGCCACCAGGCTGATCGCAGCGGAGGGGGTGTCAGCGATCAGGGCGGCGGTGCGGACCAGTTCGTCGAAGGCTCGCTCGGGCTCGGTGTCCAGCACCTGGTAGGCGTCGAGCTCGGCCAGCCGTTCGGCTTCGGAGACCTCCCGGCCGCGGTGCTCGGCTGTCACGCACCTCTATCGGCTGCTGCCGGGCCGATCCTTAACCGCGGCCGGTGCCCTTGGCGATCGGGGCCCGGACGCTGTTGCCCCATTCGGTCCATGAACCGTCATAGTTGCGGACTCGCTGGAACCCGAGCAGATGGGTGAGCACGAACCAGGTGTGGCTGGAGCGCTCGCCGATCCGGCAGTAGGCGATCACGTCGTCGCCAGGCTCCAGACCCTGTTCCTGCTGGTAGATGGCCTCCAGGTCTGCGCGGCTCTTGAATCGGCCATCCTCGCCCGCCGCCCGGGCCCATGGGATGCTGGCCGCGCCCGGAATGTGGCCGCCGCGCAGAACGCCCTCCTGCGGATAATCGGCCATGTGCGTGGTCTCGCCGGAGTACTCAGCCGGGGAGCGCACATCCACCAGCGGCTGCCCGAGATGATCCTGGACCTGCTCCTTGAACGCCCGGATGGTGGCGTCGTCCCGCTCGATCACCGGGTAGCTGGCAGGCTCACGGCGCGGCACCTCGGTGGTCAGCTCGCGGTCCTCGGCGATCCAGGCCGCGCGCCCGCCGTCCAGCAGCCGGACGTCCGGATGGCCGAACAGGGAGAACACCCAGAGCGCATAGGCGGCCCACCAGTTGTTCCGGTCACCGTAGATGACCACCGTGTCGTCGCGGCCAATACCCTTCTCGCTCAACAGTTTCGCGAAATGCTCGCCGTCGAGGTAATCCCGGGTGACCTGATCGTTCAGCTCGGTGTGCCAGTCCACCTTGACCGCGCCCGGGATGTGACCGGTGTCGTAGAGCAGCACGTCCTCGTCGCTCTCCACCACCACCAGACCCTGAGTGCCCAGGTTCTTGGCCAGCCAGCCAGTGGTCACCAGCCGCTGGGGATGGGCGTAGGCGGCCAGTTTCGGATCGTCGTCGAATGGCAGGGCCATCAGCGGGAACTCCTTGAGAGACGGACTATGACGAGGTGAAGGACATGCTAATCCGGGCCCATCGACCCGGGTTCGAGCACCTCGGTCAGCGGGGGGCCAGACGCAGGGCCAGCACGGGGCACAGGCCGGCCGCCTTGCGAGCCGGGCCGGTCAGGGCGTCCGGGACCGGAGTGAGCACACCCGCTCCGGGTGCCCCGGCCGCACCGGTTCGGGCTCGGGGGTAACCCCAGGGATCGGCCTCCAGCAGCTCGGGCAGCAGTTCCCGGCACAGGCCACGGCCGTCGCAAGCGGTCCAGTCAATCATCAAAGTGGTTGCAGCCGAACCGGTTCGGGCGTTCACAGCCAGCCTCCGGTATGGCCAGCCCGGGCCAGGCAACGGCCATGGCCGTGCAGCACGATGTCCGGCTCGAACACGGTCAGCGCACTGCGAATCAGGCGCACGGTGCCGTCCGGATGGCTGCAGGCCCCTCGTCCGGCCACCAGCCCAGCCGTCCCCCGCAGCGCCGAGAGTTCAGCCGGGCCAGCCTTTCCGGCGGCCAGGTCGGCCATCTGCTGGGCCAGTTGGGGTAGCCCGAATCGGCAGGGGCCGCACTGACGGGCCGATTGAGCAGCCAGATACTTCACGATCCGGGCAGTCAGCTGGAGGCCGCAGCTGGACGACGTGATCGGGATGATCACGCCCGCGCCCACCGAAGCACCCAGAGCCGACAGCCCGTCGCGGGACAGCGGGACGGGCAGCGCCTGCGGCAGCCGCAGCCAGCTGCCGTGATAGCCGCCGACCAGCACGGCGTCCAGTTGCCCGACTGGTACTGAGGCCGCTCGGCCGAGCAGGTCAGCCAGCGACGTGCCGTGCGGCACCTCCCAAACGGCCGGCGCCTGCGGCTGGCCTTCTGACCACACCGGATGCACCGTGGCCAGGAAAGAACCGGTTGACCCGGGCACACCCAGGCTGGCGTACCAGTCACCGCCACGGCGGGCGATCAGAGCCAGGTGGGCCAGGGTCTCCACGTTCTGCACCAGGGTCGGCCGATCGTCGACGCCCCGGATGCTCACCCGCTGACGCGAAAACCGCGGCAGCGCAGACCCTCCCGACAGCCGGGAGACCACGGCGCTCTCCTGCCCGGCGACGAAAGTGGCCGGCGCCTCGGACACGTGCACCGCCAGCCCGTCCAGGTCCGGCCGGGCCGCCAGCGCCTGGCGGACACTGCTCACCGCATCGGGCCGGACATACAGGCAGGCCCGGGCCGCACCGGTGGCCAGGGCGGCCAGCCGCAGGCCGTCGAGTACCAGGTGCGGGGCGCGGACCAGCAGTTGCCGGTCCTTGTCGCTGGCCGGCTCACCTTCGGCGCCGTTACCCACCACGATCGCCCGCCCGCGCGATCCGGCGGCTACCGCGCGGACCTTGATGGACGCCGGAAAGCCCGCACCGCCTCGGCCGGTCAGCCCGGAGCGCTCCAGTTCGTCCAGCACCGCCGCCGGGCTGAGCACTGGCAGGGGGCCGTAGGCCATCAGGTGCGCCTGCAGATCGGGCGCCTGAGCAGCGAAGAGGCCTGCCACCAGCTCGGAAGCGGCGGGGCGCGGAATCATGACCGTCATCGCGGACCTCCTCGGGCCATGGCGCTGACTGGGCGATCCAGCCGCCCCGGCGCGGGCGCTGGAACTGAAGAAGGCGCCGTCCTGCGGGTCACCAGCGCCCCCAGAACCAGAGCCACACACGCGATGTCGGTGCTCAGCATCCAGGCGGTGGTGCTGTCCGTGCCCGAGCCGATTCCATGCAGCAGGGCAACCGGCCACAGCCCGTAGGCAGCCAGATGCACCGCCCGCCAGGCCCGGCGCCCGAGCCGGTCACGGATCAGGCTGGTCGCCACGATGGCGATCACCAGATCCAGGGCCAGCGCACCCAGCCCGACGAACGCGGGCCGGTAGCTGGAACGCAACGGCAGCACCAGATCGATCAGCTTGAGCTGAGCGTAGGGATCGAAGAGCAGGGTGGTCACGTGGATGCCGAGGAACACGACCGCCAGCAGCGACGTGCTGCGGTGCACTGAGGCAACCACCAGCCGGGACCGGCCGGTCAGGCCGCCCAGCGAACGCCCGGACCGGGTGCTGATGCCGAGCGCGACGGTCAGGGTGATCAGGATCAGGGTGACGGCACCGCTGGCTCGCGCCAGGTACCAGAGCGCTTCGGTCGTCATCAGGCTGCCTCACGCTGGCCGACCGGCCAGCCGTTCAGCAGCACTGGCCGGGCATCCTGGCCGATCAGCCGGGCCGGTGTCCCGGCGTCCAGCAACATCTGCACCGCCGCCGCCCCGCGCACGATGGACGCGGTGGCCAGCATGTTGGCCTCGGCGCAGGTGCCGGCCACCACCGAGACGGTGCGCCAGACCGCCGGGGCCGGCTCACCGGTGCCGGGATCGAGGATGTGATGCACGGTCCGGGTGCCCGCTCCGGCCCGCTGGCGCCAGGTCCGGCTCAGTGTGCTGGACGTCGCCAGCGCTCCGGAGAACAAGGAGACCGTGGCCGGCGGTTCGGCGTCGCCGTCCTGAACCAGCACCTGCCAGCCACCGCGCGGCGCCGCACCGGCCACGGCCAGATCACCGCCGAGACTGACCAGCACGCCGGCGCCCAGGCTGTCCGCGACCAGCTCGGCGCAGCGGTCGGCGGCGTACGCCTTAGCGCTGGAACCGCAGTCGAGGTGGACCCCGGCGGGCATGCTCAGCCGCGCGCCGCCACCGTGGGGCGCCTGGGTGAGCCGGATGTCCCGCCAGTCGTGCCGGACCCGGCGGGTCAGCCGGATCGGCCGCCGGACCGGCGCCCCGTCCCGCCCCGCCCCCGACCGCCGGGGGAAGGCCGGGGGGGAACCGCGCGCGCGGCGCTCGGCGGCGGGAACACCGGCGTAGAGCAGGCCGTCGGCGA
>CAXUFS010000063.1:0-12764 GCA_964250315.1 uncultured Kineosporia sp.
GCGATCAACTGGTAACCCGTCTGGTCGATCCGGCCCACACATGGGGCCGGACACCGGCCGAGGTCAGCCAGCAGGCACGAGGAGGCCGACGGTGAAGGACGACGCGGAAGCCGGTGCGTGCAACGGCGGATCGGGAAGGCTTCCTGCAGAGCGGCCACGGCTTGGTCGGCTTGAGTCCGGCTGCTGAACGGGCCGAGATAGGTCGCGCCGTCGGCCATTACCTGTCTGACCACCGACAGCCGGGGATAGGGCTCAACCGTCAGCTTGACCCAGCCGGCCCGTTCAGGATGGCGCGAGCGCCGGTTGTAGGGCGGGGCGTGCTCGGCGATCAGCCGGATCTCCCGCACCTGCCCCTCGAGCCTGGTCGAGCAGGGAACCGGGGTCACGCCGCTGGCCCGGGCCACCATGTCGGCCATCCGGCTGCGCTTCTCGGCTGCGGTGAAGTAACTGCGGACCCGGGTCCGGATGTTCACCGACGTTCCCACATACAGCACCCGGCCGGTGTCGTCGTGGAACAGGTACACGCCCGGGCAGTCGGGCAGGCCGTCGGCCAGAGTGCGCTTGCGCCGGGTGGTCTGGGGAACCCGGCGGTTGTAGCGGCGCAGCTCGCCCAGGGTGTGCACGCCGAGCGACCCGATCCGGGCGATCAGGCCGTGCAGTACATCAACGGTGGCCCGGGCGTCGGTGAGCGCCCGGTGGTCGGGCGTGACCGAGGCCCGGAACAGCTGGGCCAGCGAGGCCAGCTTGTGGTTGTGGACCTCGTCGCGCTCCAGCACGTGCCGGGCCAGCTGGAGCGTGTCGAGGACGGTGGAGGGCGGCCAGGTGTATCCGTAGCGGCCGCAGGCCGCGCGCAGGAATCCGATGTCGTAAGGGGCGTTGTGAGCGACCAGCACGCCACCCCGGATGAACTCCATGAAGGACGGCAGCACGGCGGACAGAGCTGGGGCGGTGGCCACCATGGCGTTACTGATCCCGGTCAGCAGGGTAATGAACGGGGGGATCGGGGACGGTGGCTGCACCAGGGTCTGGAACTGCGAGACCACCTCGCCGCCGCGAACCTTGACCGCACCGATCTCGGTGATGCCGCCCTTGCTCGGCGCCTCACCGGTGGTCTCCAGATCAAGGACGACGAAGCACACCTCCGCCAGGTTCTGGTCGTCGTCCCGATCCCGGGAGACCTCGCGCCAGCGCCCGGTGGACCACAGCATCGGCTGCACGATGGCCGGCCGGGTGCCCCCCGCTGTCTCCGTCATGTGGTGGACGCTATGCGCCGCCCCCGACAGTTCGGGTCCGGCTCGGGGCCGCGGACCCTAAGCGGCCAACTTGTCGGTGGGGGGTCCTAGCGTTCTGGATGCCGGTAGATGACCGGCCGGGCGAGGCCCGAGACGGCCGGGGAGGCCGCGATGTTGATCGACTGTGACTCGTGCGCCGTGCGCGATCTGGCCTGCCAGGACTGCGTGGTCAGCGTGATGCTGGGTATGCCAGCCCGGTCATCCGACCAGGCCGCGCCCAGCCGGGAGTCGCATGGCCCGGTCACCCGGGTCGAACTGGATGGACCCGAACGGGCGGCCCTGGCTGTACTGGCCGGGCACGGATTGGTCCCGCCTCTTCGCCTGGTTCCCCGGAGGAGCTCCGGGCCGGACGAGCTGGGCGTCCAGCCTGACCGGTCCGCGATCCTTGACCGAGCAGCCGGTGATCGGGCCAGCGGTCGAACGGACGACGATGGCCGGGCGGCCGAGGCGGGCTGAGATGTGGCGAGGGCCTCGACGTTACGGAGCATAGCCGGGGTGCCCAGGTATGCGCCGCCGACCCTTTCTGAAACCCATGAAAAGCTTAAATAGTTGCTATGAATATCACCATAGGATAACAAAACACCGACGTTGATCAGGCATAACTACTCACAGTGATATTGAAAAGCGCTTACGGCAGTTGGCCGGCCCAGTCAGTGCAGTTATCGTGCAACGCGTTACGCGGGGCGGGTGGAGTGTTCAGCAAAGTCTGTCACTTTCTCCCTCTCCCGCCTCATCAGCGGCACGGCAGGACGGAGCTGAAGCACGGTGCGCTTGCGCAATCGGCAGGACCTGCCCGGCCGAACCGGGCGACATATCCTGGTTGCCGTGGTAGCCCTCTCAGCGGTCGCAGCGTCCTCGCTCATCCTGCCCGGTGCCAGTGCGGCCCCGAAGCCAACCGTGCAGCAAGTGCGGCGCGCCATTGATCGGCTGCAGGAACAGGCCGAACAAGCTTCCGAGCAGTACAACGAGACGCGGGAGAACCTGTCGTCGATCAACGTCCGGTTACGGGCGGCCCAGCAGAAGCTGGCGCGGCAGAGGACCGAGGTGGCCAGGTCCAGGACGGAGGTCGGCCGGCTCGCCTCAGAGACCTATCGCCGTGGCCAAATGACCACCCTCGACGTTCTGCTCGGTGACGACCCTGATGAGGTGCTGGCGCAGGCCGGCTATCTTCCCTCGCTGACCGAGCGGCAGAACGGCGCGACGATCCGCCTGAAGGACGGCGAGCAACGCCTGGTCGCGATCCAGCGGGACATCGCCCAGCAGCAGAGCCGGGCGTCACAAGCGAACGCCGAGATGAAGCAGGCGCGCAGCGCCGTCCGGCAGAAACTGGCTCAGGCCCAGGCTCAGCTGTCCAGCCTGGAAGCCAGCCAGCGAGTATCGCTGCGGAGGGAGCAGAACAAGGTCGAGACCGTTGGAGTGCCCAGCAACGCTGGGTCGTCGTTCTGCCGGTCGATGGCTGACAAGGCCAGCAGTTCCGGCGCCCGCGCCGCGCTCCGGTTCGCCTGTGCCCAGCTCGGAGAGCCTTACTCCTGGGGTTCCGCCGGTCCCGGTTCGTGGGACTGCAGTGGCCTGACCATGAAGTCCTGGCAGGCCGGAGGTGTCTCGCTGCCGCACAGCTCCCGGTTGCAGGCCGGTTACGGTACCGGTGTCAGCACATCGTCCCTTCAGCCGGGCGATCTGATCTTCTTCTACTCACCGATCAGCCACGTCGCGATCTATCTGGGAGACGGCCTGATGGTGCACGCACCACATACCGGTGATGTGGTCCGGATCGCTGCGGTCTACGCATCGCCGACGGCGGCCGTGCGGCTCTGACCCTCGAAAAGGGTGCCCTTCCGGCGAAAGCTGCCCGGTGTCGCTGGGTACCCTGGCCGGGTGCCAGCTGGGGGTGTACATCGCCGGGCGATAGCGCTGGTGGTGGGTCTGGCGCTGACCGTGCTCGCGGTTCTCGTGCTGGTCGGGGTAGAGGAAAGGGCGCCGGCATCGCTGCCCGGAAGGGCCGATCCCAGTCCCGCGACGTCGCCGAACCTCCGGCAAGCAACTGATTCAGACGGCGTCCCGGTCCAGGCCGGCGCCGAAATCGCCCCGCTGCTGAGCCAGCGGGGCGTCGCGGTGAGGCATCGCGATCGCCGCGCCTGGCTGAGCACGATCGATCCCGCCTCCGAACAGTTCCGGGCCGAACAGGGGCGGGTCTTCGACCGGATCGCCAGTCTCAGGCCGGCCGCATGGAGCTATTCCTTCCAGAGCGCTTCTGCTCTGCCAGCCAGCCAAGCAGAGTCCGCACCCGGCGGCTGGCTGGCCCGGGTGGACCTGGTGTATCAGCTCCTTCCTGGAGGCCCAGAGGTCTCCCGGCGGCAGTACCTGAGCGTTGTCCCGGTCGCATCGGCCGTCGCCAGCAAGTCCAGCTCAGCCGCTTCAGCAGCCCCGGCCAGGTCGGGGGCATCGATCGGCTCGGCGCCTTCTGGCACGGCCACATCCAGCCCGGCGACGTTCCGGCCGCAACCCAGCTCGGGCTTGGGCCGGTGGAGGATCTCTGGCTTGGCGGCTGGCCCGACCGAATCGGACCTCTGGGATCTGAGCCCGATCACGATCAGCCGGTCCAGTCGTTGCCTCCTGATCGGCTCGGTCCAGTGGCGCTATCTGGACCGCCGGATCGCCAGCAGTTGTGTCGCCGCGGCCAGCCGGGTGGACGACGCTTGGGGCACAGCCTGGCCGAGGCAGACCGTGCTGATCGTGCCCGATTCGCAGAAGCAACTGGGGACGCTGCTGGATCGCTCCGGTTCGGCGTCCAAGGGACTCGAACAGACCGCGGCCGTCACCGTTGGCCCGGTCACCAGCGCGGAGGAGGTACTGATCAATCCGGCCGTGTTCAAGGAGTTTCCGGCGCTGGGGATCCGGGTCGTGCTCACCCACGAGTTGGTCCATGTAGCCACCCGGGCGACCGGGTCCGGCGATGTGCCGACCTGGCTGGCCGAGGGATTCGCCGACTACGTCGGGTTCGGGGGCTCTGGATTGTCGCCCCGCCAGATCGCCTCGGACGCCCTGGAACAGGTTGGCCGCGGCCAGATCCCGTCGTCGCTGCCCGCTGATGCCGACTTCGATTCGGCTCGCAAGAGCGCTCCGGCCGCGTACGGGTTCGCCTGGGCGGTGGTAAAGACCATTGCCGCCCAGGGTGGAATGTCGCGGTTAGTGAGCTTCTACCGGGCGGCCGGATCGGGGGGTGGCCCGCCGTCCAGCCGCGTCGATCTCGCCGTCCGAAAGGTATTGCGAATGAAGAACACTCAGGTGTTGATTGGTGAATGGCAAGAAGAACTGAGAGATCTCGCTCGATGACGGACCACGGCTGGTGACCCGCACGCTGATCGTCACCAATGATTTCGGGCCGCGCACGGGCGGAATCGAGTCCTTCGTGCTGGCGATGGCTCAGCGGATGCCACCCGAAAAGGTGGTGGTGCACACCGCCCGCCAGCCCGGTGACGCCAAATTTGATGCGGCCCTTGACTTTCCGGTGATCCGCGACCGATCGCCGCTGATGGTCCCGACCCGGGCGATCACCCGGCGCTGCGCCCAGCTGGTCAAGTCGGAGCGCTGTGATCAGGTTTGGTTCGGTGCTGCGGCTCCGCTGGGCCTGATGGCTCCAGCGTTGCGCGCGGCCGGAGCGGAGCGAATCGTGGCCACCACACACGGCCATGAGGTGTGGTGGTCGCAGCTTCCCATCGCCCGGCAACTGATGCGCCGGATTGGGGCAGGCGCTGACCGGGTCACCTTTCTCGGCGAGTACTGCCGCTCCCGGATCGCCCCCGCGCTCTCCCCGGCGGACCGGCAGCGGATGATCCGGCTCACGCCCGGCGTGGACGACTCGATCTTCCATCCCGGCGCGAACGCCGAGCCGGTTCGGGCCCGGTTCGGCCTCGGCAATCGGCCGGTGATCCTGTGCGTCTCCCGGATGGTCGCGCGCAAGGGCCAGGACATGCTGGTCCGGGCACTGCCGCGGATCCGCCAGCAGGTGCCTGATGCCACCCTGCTGCTGGTCGGTGATGGCCCGCATCGGAGGGCGGTGGAACGGCTGGCCGGGGCCAGCGGCGTGCGCGAGCACGTCGTGTTCGCCGGGCGGGTGCCCTGGGCTCAGACTCCCGCGTTCTACGCGGCCGGCGACGTCTTCTGCATGCCGGCCCGGACCCGGCTGGGCGGCCTGGAGCCGGAAGCGCTGGGCATCTGCTATCTGGAGGCGGCCGCTGCCGGCCTGCCCGTGGTCGCCGGCGATTCGGGTGGCGCCCCCGACGCCGTCCTCCACGGCCAGAACGGGTTCGTGGTGAACGGGCGGGACGTCGCCAGCATCGCCCGGCGATGCACGCAGCTGCTGCTGGACCGCGAACTGGCGAACCGGTTCGGTCAGCGGGGACGGGAGTGGGTGGCGCAGGCGTGGCGCTGGGATGACCTCGCGGTCAGGCTGATGCGACTGCTGGCGGGCGAGCCGGTTCCGCAGTGAGGCCGGCCGGGCGCGGCGGCACCGGGCAGGCCAGTGACATCACCACCAGAGCCGCGACCAGCCAGTACTGGTTGTAGAACGCCTGCTTGTTGACCAGGTTGGCGGTGAAGAGGATCAGCGCGGCCCAGCGCAGCACGGTGGCCAGGTCCGGGTTGCGGGCTCGCACCAGCACAGCAGCCATCACGGTGGTGAGAGCGATGATGGCCCCCGTGATCCAGAACGGGGGAGTCCAGCCCAGCTCGTGCATGGCTGCGATATAGAGGGTGTCCGCGAATCTCAGTGGCTGGAAGTCGACCAGCACGGTGACCGTGTCGTGCACCATGTCCGGAGGCGACGCGACGAGCCAGGGCATCACGAAAATGCCAGCCAGAACAGTAGATCCAAGAGCGCGCCGCCAGCCGAACCGGGGCCACGCGGCCAGCATCGGCAGCAACAGCACCAAGTGCTGCTTGCTGGCCAGCCCCAGCGCCAGGCTGATCACCGGCAGGACCGTCCAGCCACGCCGGACGCCGAGCGCCCATCCGGCCAGGCAGGTCATCAGCAGGGGCTCGGTCCAAGCCTGCTCCACCTGGGTCGCGGTGCCCGGCATCAGCAGAAGCAGAGCGCTGGCCGCCGCAGCGGTGATCCGGGTTGTCTGGCTGGACTCACGTCCGCAGCCCAGCAGGTAGACCAGTACGGCTCCGATCACCGTGATCGCCACCAGCGCCCAGCGCACATCCCCGCCCAGCCAGCGGCCCGGCGCCAGCAGCAGCGCGGTGAACGGTAGGTATGTGAACGAGTCCTGCACGCCGGGGGAGTCATGCCAGTTCAAGGTGTAGATGTTGCGCCCGTGAGCGATGCCGTCAGCGGCCTGTTGCAGAGTTACCCAGACGTCGATCTTCGGCCGGGGATCGAAATGGATCAGTAGCACCGCGGCCACCAGATAGCCAGTTGCCGCAGTCGCCAGCACCAGCCAGGGAGGGATCAGCCACCGTCCAGCCGCGAACAGCAGCAGGGCCGCCAGAGCGGTGCTGCTCGCCATCACCCAGCGCACCGCCCAGCCCTGGCCACTGGTCAGGTAGGTGTAGGGGCGGACCAGGACGTCGAGGACGGCGGCCACGCCGAGGACGCCAGCCAGGGTCCAGGCCAGCGGTTGCGCCGCCGCCGGGGCTGCGGAACGTCCGGCCGCCACCCAGAACGTCAGCAGCGCGGCCAGCGCCGCGTAGATCAGAACAATCGGGAGTTCGTAGCGGACGACGCTGTGGGTGGCCACCGCCATCCCCAGGGCCACCGCTAACCAGGGTTCCGCCGCCGCGGCGCTGCGGCGTACGTAGTGCCAGCGTGGGCTGAGCGACGCCACTGGGGCAGGGCTCAGTGACTCAGACAGCGGCACCCACACATGCTAGGCCGAGCCGATCGGACCGCCGGTCGCCCGTCAGGGATTGCAGTTGGGCCCGTTCTGGATCTGCTGGATGCAGTCCTGCGTCTGCTGGAAGGTGTCGCCAACGATGCCACCCAAGCCGAAGACGGCTCCGACGATGACGGCAGCAATAGCGGCGATGAGGAGGCCGTACTCCACGGCAGATGCACCGGCATCGCGAAGCCGGCGTTCGACTCGGAAGACCCGAGTGATCATGGAATTCCCTTCGTCAACCGGAGCGGCTGCGGTCCGCTCCGGCCTGAGGCCCCCGACGAGAAAGACCCTGGCACAACGTCTCTGGCATTGGGACCCGCACATTGAAGGATCAGGCGAATGGTTGATCGAGGTGTCAGCAGATTGCAAAAGCCTAGCGCCCGAACGAAACTCGCATCCCCAGCAAGTTCATGCGCTTTGACTCCGCATGCGGACGGGCCCGGTCGCCCCAAGGCAGCCGGGCCCGCTCGTGCGTCTCGCCCTAGGCGTCAGGGACAGTTGCCGCCGGCGTTGGCCTGCGTGTTGATGTCGTTGCAGCTGTTGGTGAAGACGTTCTGGACGACGCCGCCCAGGCCGAAGACGATGCCGACGATGACGGCAGCGATCGCGGCGACCATCAGGCCGTATTCGACGGCAGACGCGCCGCGGTCCAGGCCGGCCCGCATCACCTTGCGGATGTACGTGAGCATGCGGATCCCTTTCGTGGGTGCTCGGTTGGGAGATCCCTCTCCGACGACGTGCTCAGCCTGCCACCTGGATCAAGCTCCGTACCTATCGGACAACACGGATCAGCAGAAGAGCCCCGGCTGAAACTCGGCCGAACAGATGATGTGATCTCGGTTTTCGCAGTTCAGAGGGTGTCTGGACACTTCGGAACGCGTCGTCAACAACGATGCCCTGGCCGGTGAGGGCCAGGGCATCGAGACAATCAGGAACTCAACGCTGGGGGGCGCCCTTGCCCTCCCGGACCAGGCCGAGCCGGACGGCGGCCATCACGGCCTGGGCGCGGTTTCCGGCACCGAGCTTCTCGTAGATGTTGGCCACGTGGGTCTTGGCGGTTGACTCGCTGATGTACAGCCGGCGGGCGATCTGGGCGATGGCCAGGCCGTCCACCAGCAGGTCGAGCACCTCGCGTTCGCGCGGGGACAGCTTGGGACCGGCCGGGGCGCTCATCCGCCGCTGCATCGCTCCAGCCAGGTCCTTGGTGTTGAAGTTGCGGGGGGCGGCGGCGGCGTGCCGGGCGGCCGCGACAACCTCCTCGGCAGGGGCGTCCTTGCCGACGAAGCCCGAGGCCCCGGCCTCCAGCGCGGCGAACACCTGCTCGTCGCCGGCGTACATGGTCAGCACCACGATGCCGATGTTCGGGTTGGCCGCGCGGACCTGGGTGGTCAGTGAGATCCCGTCGCCGTCCGGAAGCCGGACATCGGTCACCAGCACGTCCGGGCGCAGCCGCTCGAGGGCGTGCATGGCCTCCGCGATCGATCCGGCCTCACCGACCACCTCGAGGTCCCCGGCCCGATCGAAGGCGCGCCGCAGGCCCTCGCGGATCAGTTGATGATCATCTACGAGCACGACGCGAAGAGTCTGTGTGCTGGTCACCCGGCCACTCCTGGTCTGCCCGGTGTTCGGCCGGGCTCGTTACCTGCGCTACTGATTGAGGTTGGTGCTCGCCGCCGCGGCGGAGTCCGATGATGCGCCGACCGATCCTGCGGCTGACGCGGTGCCGGGCAGCGTGATGGCAGGAATTCCTCGTGGATCGGTCAGAGCGCCGCGGCTGATGACAGTACGCGGCATGGGGTACATTTCGCGAGCTTGAACCGGATCTGTGCCCAGGGCGATCTCCACCACGGTGCCGCTGTCCGGACCTGATCTGACGTCGAGCAGCGCGCCGATCCGCTTGGCCCGTTCCCGCATCCCGGTGATACCGAAACTGTCCAACCGGCCCGGGCGAAGCCCACGGCCGTCGTCTCTGACCAGGATGTGAGCCCGAGGTGGATCCACGGTCACCGAGATCCACAGGTTGGAGGCGCGGGCGTGACGGCGAACGTTGGTGATGGCCTCCTGCACGATCCGCATCAGCTCGACCTCGATTCCGACTGGTAGTCGTTTCGGAGATTCGTCCATCGACACGGTTACTACCAGCCCGGCCGGGCCGCCGACCCGCTGCGCGTGGTCAGAGAGCGCATTCCCCAAACTGGTCGAGTCATCGACCCCGGAGCGCAGATCGAAGATGCTCATCCGCAGATCGCCGACCATCTCTTGCAGTTGTTCGCGCACGCTGGCCACCCGGCCGCTCAATCCGGGCCCGGCGTCGCGGCGGATGTCGTCCAGGAGATAGCCGACCGAGGCCAGGTCCTGGGCGATGCCGTCGTGGATTTCGCGGGCCAGCCGCATTCGCTCGTCCGTGGTGGCCAGGCGGCGGACGTCGTCGAACAGCACCGCCGAGGCCAGCCGGGGACCGGACTGGTCGATCAGGGACTGGCACCTGCGCAGCGCCTGAGCGTCGATCGGCTGCTGAGTGGTGATCACGACCAGCGCCACCACTCGTCCAGCCATCAGCACCGGAACAGCAGTGAACCGCTCGCCGAGGAAGTCGCCGCCCATCGGGGTACCGCGTAGCCACGCGTCGTCGATGGCCTGGCCGGCCTCATCCGGCGGTTCCTCGCCGGTCAGCGCGGCGAAACGGCCGCTCGGGGAGCGGCCGAGCACGGTTGTGCTCGCCTGCGGGACGATCGTGCGGATGTCGTCGGCGAGCGCGGTCGCCAGTGTGCGGGGATCCAGGCCCAGGCTCAGCTGGCGAGCGACCACCTGGAGTTCGGTCAGCAACCTGTGTGCGTCGGCGTAGGCAACCTCATTGTCCGGTGCAGTCTCCTGGGCAACCTTTCGCATCCAGGAGCCGACTACCGGCACCCCGACAAAGATGCACGCCCCGGCGGTCAGCAGCGCGGACATATCGGTCCAGTCATCGCCCTGCTTGGTCAGCGCGGCCATCGCGACCAGCGTGACCACGCCGGTGACGGCGCAGCTCAGCGCCTCAGCAAGACCGGCCCGGGTGGCCGCGAGGTACAAGGGGACGACGAGATAGAGCATGAACAATGCGCCGCCCGGCCCAGCTGCTCCAATGATCATCGCGGCAGCCAGAGTTTCGGCCAGGGCCGGGATCAGGGGCGGCACCTGGCTCGGCAACGGGAACGAAGCCAGCGCGGCCACCACGAGGAGCAGCAGGGCCGACAGCACGATGTCCTGCTGATCGATGGTGTTCTGCTGAGTGACAATCCGGCCCGCGACTAGGGTGCAGACGGCAGCCAGGATCACACCGGCCCGGGCGATCAGCGGCAGAAAGGCGGCATTGAGACGAAGTCCGAACACAGCCACGGTGACAATCTGCCACACGAGTGATACTCCTGGCTCGCGTTCGCCCGATACGGGCACTAGTTCCGTTATCGGGTAATCCGAAAGGCGATGATTGTCCGGTCGTGGGGACGAAATACGTTCGGTTTCGGCCTCCGGTCGCCGGTGCTGCTGCCGGTCATCTGGGCCAATGACAAGCTGGATGGTCTGATCACAGAGCCTCAGGACAAGGTGACGAACAAAGGTGTCCCATCAATCGGCTGAATCGGCGGGGGACGACGTCTTCTCGATCGGGGAGGCGCTGGACGCCGCTGACCGCGAACTGCTCTCTGACCGGATTCCGGCGGCTTCAGTGCTGCCGACCGGTTTCCGGTTGCTGGACACCTATCTGGGGGGCGGGCTGCGCACCGGGGAACTCTGCGTGCTCGGTGGCCCGCAAGGTCTGGGTAAGACCGCCTTCGTGCTGCAGGTGGCTCGTTACATCGCCGCGATCGGTGAGGCCACCGCGGTGATGTCGTACGAGCACGACGCCACCACCCTGATCGAGCGGCTGATCGCGATCGAGGCCGGCGACACGTTAGGAGTCGATGGAGTGCCGTTGCGCCGGGTCCGGGAGGCCCTGGAGGGCGGCGGACCGCCCGGATCGAATCTGGCTCAGCGGTTGTCGAACACACTCGGCGCGGCGGAGGCGATCGACGCCCTGCGCGGATACCGGGAACGGCTCTTGCTGATGAGCGCCAGCGGGACCAGCACCGGACTGGCCGCGATCCGCCAGGTGGCGGAGCTGATGGCCGAACACGACGGGCCCGCGCTGATGGTGGTCGACTATCTGCAGAAGGTTCACACGCCGCAGGCTGGGTCGGAGGCCGACCGGATCACTGCCATCGTCGATGGCCTCAAGGATGTGGCGGCACAGTATGACGTCGCGGTGCTGGCCGTATCAGCGGTCGACGCCGCGGCGGCCGGGCCTGGACGGCGGATGCGAGTAGGACACCTGGGTGGTTCGTCCGCGCTGGCCTACGAACCGGACGTCATCCTGATGATGAACGAGAAGTACGACGTGGTCGCCCGGCACCACCTGATCTATGACACCCGCGCCGTTGATCGGTACCGCGATCACGTCGTCCTGAGCATCGAGAAGAACCGCTCGGGGTTAGCCCGGATCGATCTGGAGTTGCGGAAACGACTGGAACAGAGCCGATTCGAGCGTGAGACCAACGCTGTGGCCGAAGAACTGCTGGACGAGCGGATCTTCACCCAATAGCCCAGTTCCGGAATCAGTTATCATGGCGGCGAGGGGACAATTCAGTGTCCGCTTCGCGCAGCGAGCTGAGCGCCCGGGCCAGCCGCCGGGTCTGCACGGCCTGGGCCAGCAGGGTGGCCGCCTCCCGAACCGGGGCGATCACTGCAGCAAGGTCGCGATCGGTGAAGGGTCCGGCCTCCTGCCCCCGGGCCAGTACCACAATCGCCCGCACCTCCGGCACCGGAACGGCGAGCAGGTGCCGCCACGCGGCCAGTGGAGCACCCGCCAGCTGCGGGCGGATGATGTCGGTGTCGTCGATCAGCACTGCCCGCCCGGCCGAGCCGATCTCGGTGATCAGCCAGTGGGTCGCTTCCAAGATCAGCCGCCGCTCCAGCGGGCGCAGGCCGACGCCGCCGCTGACCCGCCAGATTGGGCCGTCCGGAACCAGAACGGCGGCGGCATCGGCGTCCGCGCGCTCGATCACGTCGTCGGCCAGCACCTGAGCAGTGTCGGAGACTCCATAGAGGTCGCCGACCTGGTCGAGCAGGGACTGCACCAGGTCAGCCGGGCGCATCACGATCCCGCCGGCCGACCGGCTGCGGATGCCGCGATCGCTGGCCAGCGCCGCTGCCTCGGAGTCCAGGCGCCGATCCAGCGCCGAACTGGTGCTGAGATCAGCTTCGGAGGGGATTGCGGCCCGGCCAGAGACGCCGAACGGATCGGTCCGGGGGCCGAGTGGATCGGTGACCAGGCCAAGCCCACGGGTTTCACCAGCGGCCGGATGACGCTGCAGCTGGCGTGGCCGGTGCCCCAGGCGCGGCAACCGGCGCGGGCTGGTGCCGATCAGGCCCTGCAACCCGGCGTCCGGAGCGGAATCCGGATCGCCGGCGCTGGGGATGGAATAGCTGGTGGTATAGAAGGCTGGGTCACCAGCGGCGGGGTCGATCGCGGCCGGTGCCCGGACCGGGCCGGGGGGGTCGCTGGGTGAGGGTGTGC
>CAXUFS010000064.1:0-8194 GCA_964250315.1 uncultured Kineosporia sp.
AGCCGCGGCGGCCCGATCCGGGGCTTGGCCCGCAGCCTGGTCTGCGGCCTGGTCTGCGGCCTGGCCGCGGTTCTGGTTGTAGCTGGTGGCGCCGAGCGGTCCACGGCAGCGGCTCCGGACCTGGCCCGGATCGTGATCGAGCCGGGCCAGCTGGAGATCCACCCGGCAACCGGCCCGGCGCATACCGAGAAGACGCCCGGACTGGTCGATTTCGGCGCTCTGCCTGGGCTGGTCGCAGATCCGGGTCTGATCTGCGAGCATCCTGGCGGGGTGATCGAACTCAAGGTGCCGATCGAGCAGCGATCAGGGTCGAGGCTGGCTGTCGCGGGCGGCCCCCGGCTGCACCAGGTTCAGATATCCGGCCGGGGGGCACTGTCCGGCTCCGGCGCGGTGCTGAGCATCAGCAACGTCACTCTCCGGGCCGGGCGGACCCCGGCTTCAGATCCGGCTCCGAGCCCGGCTCCAGAACCGCCTGCAGCCGCGCTCATTCAGTATCAGGACGGCTCCAGCGTGCGCATCTCGCGGGTCGGGATTCTCGATCAGCGCACTGGCCGCGCCGGCCGGGCGCTGGACCTGATCGGTGGCCAGCTGCGGATGATCTCGGTCCTGATCATCGGTGGGGCAGGAGGAATCCGACTGGACGGAGTCGGGCCGGCCGGCCTGACCGGCGTCCAGATCCAGCGCTCACGCGGAACCGGGCTGATCGCGGGCGGTTCCACCCGGCTGCTGCTGCGGGACGTCACCCTGGCCGGCAACCGCAGGGGCGGGCTGATGCTGACCGGCGGCGCCCTCACCGTGACCACCCAGGGCCGGGTGTTGTTGCGGGACAACGCAGCTCCGCAGCTGCAGTCGGTGCGCACCGGCCGGTTGGATCTGACGGCCGTCCAGATCCTGGCCGGCCCATCCGGCCACCCAGCGCAGACCGGCGCTCAACTCAGTCTGCGGTGGCCGATCGGCATCGGGCTGGGCCTGATCCTGGCCGCGCTGTCGCTGGAACTGGTCCGGGTCCGGCGCGACACCGACCCGGCCCCGGCCTCGCCCCCCTACCTGCTCAACCGCTGATTCACCAGATCCGGACCCGCTGCCCGGGCTCGAGGTACAGCTCGTCCTCTGGTTCCACGCCAAAGGCGACATGGAACGCGTCCAGGTTCCGAATGACCGCGTTGCAACGGAATTCGTCCGGTGAGTGCGGATCGAGGGCCAGCCGCCGGATCACCTCGGTATCCCGGGCCTTGGTCCGCCAGCCCTGCGCCCAGGAGAAGAAGAATCGCTGAGCCCCGGTCAGCCCGTCCAGGTCCGGCGGGGCGATGCCGTCCAGGGCGATCAGATAGGCGGTGTAGGCGATCGACAAGCCGCCCAGGTCACCGATGTTCTCGCCCACGGTCAGCGCCCCATTGACGTGATGCCCCGGAGTCTGGCGAGGTTCCAGCACGTCGTACTGGGCGATCAGCTGATTGGTGCGCTTCTCGAACTCGGTCCGGTCGGCATCGGTCCACCAGTCGTTCAGGTTGCCGTCACCGTCGTACTTCGAACCCTGGTCGTCGAAGCCATGCCCGATCTCGTGCCCGATGATGGCGCCGATGGCCCCGTAGTTGGCGGCGTCGTCCGCCTCCGCGTCGAAGAAGGGGGGCTGCAGAATGGCGGCCGGGAAGACGATCTCGTTGAGCAGCGGGTTGTAGTACGCGTTCACCGTCTGCGGACTCATGAACCATTCGTCCCGGTCTACCGGCTCCAGTAGCTTGGCGAACTCCCGGGCCAGCTCGAAAGCTTCTGAGCGACGAGCATTTCCGACCAGATCATCGCGGCGGATCTCCAGCGCCGAATAGTCCCGCCACTTGTCCGGATACCCGATCTTGGGGGTGAACCGGGCCAGTTTCTCCAGCGCCCGGCCCCGGGTCTCCTCGCCCATCCACTCCAGCTCAGCGATGCTGCGCCGGTAGGCCTCGACCAGATTGGCCACCAGCTCCCGCATCCGGGACTTGGCAGCAGGGGAGAAGTGCCGCTCGACGTAGAGCTGGCCCAGGGCCTCGCCGAGTGAGCCTTCGACCATGGCCACGCCGCGCTTCCACCGTTCCCGCAGTTGCGGGGCGCCGGTCAGGGTACGGCCGTAGAAGGCGAAGTTCTCCTGCACGAAAGCTCCGCTCAGCAGCGGTGCCGCCGAGTGCACCACTCGCCACTGCAGCCAGGCCCGCCAGTCCTCGATCGGTACCGCGGTCAAGGCTTGGGCGAACCCGGTGAAGAAGGTCGGCTGGCGCACCACCACGGTGGAGAACGAACCCTCCGGGGCGCCAAGTGCCTGCAACCAGACATCCCAGTCGAAGCCTGGCGCCAGCTCGTCCAGCCCGGCCCGCTCGGTCTTGTTGTAGGTCTTGTTGGCGTCCCGGTTGGTCACCCGGTCCCAGTGAGAAGCCGCGAGCCGGGTCTCCAGCGCCATGATCCGCTCGGCTGAGATGGCCGGTAGCTCGACCCCGGCCAGGGTGAGCATCCGCTCGACATGCTTGATGAATTCGGTCCTGATCTCGGCGAACGTGTCCTCGCGGTAGTAGGACTCGTCGGGCAGGCTGATCCCGCTCTGGGTCAGGTAGATGATGTTGGTGTCCGATTGCATGGCGTCGCCGTTCACCCAGAAGCCGAACGGGCCACCCACCCCGGACCGGGCCAGTTCGCCGAAAACGCTGGCCAGGCTGGTGACGTCGGTGGGGGACGCCGCCAGCGCCAGCCCCTCGGCGATCGGGATCGCGCCCAGTTCCTCGGCCCGATCGGAATCCATGAAACTGGCGTACAGGTCGCCGACCTTCTGGGCCGCAGTGCCCGGCTCGGCATCAGAACCGGCCGCCTCCTCGACGATTTCCCGCAGCTGAGCCTCGGCCTCGTCCCGCAGCCGGTGGAACGTGCCGTAGACGGCCTGATCCTCGGGAATTTGCGCCGTCTCCAGCCAGCCGCCGTTGACATGCCGGAACAGGTCGTCCTGAGGACGGACCGAGGGCTTCAGCTGGGTCATGTCGATACCCGAGCGGGTATCGCCGCGATCGGCGGCGCCGGTCAGATCAGAGGTCATGGGTACAGCCTGCCGTACCCCGGAGCCGGGCTCCCAGCGCCCTGCCGCCCGAACAGGGCTAGCCCGCGGAGGGAGACAGCCAGACCGCGCCCAGCGGCGGCACCCGGAGCACCACCGAAGCGGGCATCCCGTGCCAGGGCACGTCCTCGGCGTGCACCGAACCGAGATTCCCCACCCCGGAACCGCCGTAGTGGCCGGCATCGGTATTGAGTAGTTCGTCCCAGGTCCCGCCATGGGGGACTCCGATCCGGTAGCCCTCGTGCGGACCGCCGGAGAAGTTGACCACGCAGACCACCTCGTCGCCCTGGCCGTCCCGGCGGACGAACGAGAACACGTTGTGGGTGGAGTCGTTAGCATCGATCCATTCGAAGCCGCTCGGGTCGTTGTCCAGCCGCCACAAGGCCGGATGCTGGGTATAGATCCGGTTCAGATCCCGCACCAGTTGCTGCAGTCCCGCGTGCCAGGGCGTGTCCTCCAGGAACCAGTCCAGGCTGCGGTTCTCCGACCACTCAGCCTCCTGGCCGAGTTCGGAGCCCATGAACAGCAGCTGCTTGCCCGGATGGGACCACATGAAGGACAGGTAGGCGCGGACGTTGGCCAGCTGCTGCCACCGATCACCGGGCATCTTGCGTAGCAGCGATCCCTTGCCGTACACGACCTCGTCGTGGCTGATCGGCAGCATGAAGCTCTCGGTGTATGCGTACATCATCGAGAACGTCAGCTGGTGGTGATGGAACTGCCGGTGGATCGGATCCTTGGCCATGTAGCCAAGCGAATCGTGCATCCAGCCCATGTTCCATTTCAGTCCAAAACCCAAGCCGCCCAAGTGGGTTGGCCGGGTGACGCCCGGCCAGGCGGTGGACTCCTCAGCGATCATGGCGATCCCCGGCACCCGCTTGTAGGCCGTGGCGTTGACCTCCTGCAAGAAGGCCACTGCCTCCAGGTTCTCGCGCCCTCCGAAGATGTTGGGCGCCCACTCCCCGGCCTCACGGTCGTAGTCCAGGTACAGCATCGAGGCGACCGCGTCGACTCTCAGGCCGTCGACGTGGAACTCCTCCAGCCAGTACAGGGCGTTCGCCACCAGAAAGTTCCGCACCTCCGAACGGCCGTAGTCGAAGATCAACGTGCCCCATTCCTTGTGCTCACCGCGGCGCGGGTCGCCCGACTCGTACAGCGGCTCGCCGTCGAACCGCGCCAGCGCCCACGAGTCCTTGGGGAAGTGCCCGGGTACCCAGTCCACGATCACGCCGATCCCGGCCTGATGCAGGCGATCGACCAGGAACCGGAAATCGTCTGGGTGCCCGAACCGGGATGTGGGCGCGTAGTACGAGGTCACCTGATATCCCCATGAGCCACCGAAGGGATGCTCGGCCACCGGCAGGAATTCGACGTGGGTGAAGCCCATGTCCTTGACGTAACCGACCAGCTGGTCGGCCAGGTCGCGATAGCTCAAGCCCTGCCGCCAGGATCCGAGGTGCACCTCGTAGACACTCATCGGACCGTTGTGCACGTCGCTTCCGGACCGCTGATCCATCCAGCTGGCGTCGTCCCACGCGTATTGCGAGGACACGACCACGGATGCCGTCAGCGGCGGCACCTCGGTGCCGAAAGCCATCGGGTCTGCCTTCTGCCGCCAGTAGCCGTCCTTGCCCAAGATCTCGAACTTGTACTTGGTGCCGGCGCCGAGGCCGGGGATGAACAGTTCCCAGATTCCGGAGGAGCCCAGGCTGCGCATGGCTGACTGCCGGCCGTCCCAGGAACCGAAGTCCGAAATCAGGCGCACCGCCTGCGCATTCGGCGCCCACACTGCGAAAGACGTGCCTTCGGTCGTGCCCATCGGGCCGTCGAAACGGCGCTGGTGCGCCCCCAGCGCCTGCCAGAGCTGCTCGTGCCGTCCCTCGCTGATCAGGTGGATGTCGATCTCGCCCAGCGTGGGCAGGAAACGGTAAGGATCATCCACCGTGGTCAGCGCAGCGCCTGGATACTGCACTTGGATCCGGTAGTCACCGATGGCTGGCTGGTCGAGGGCGCCCGCCCAGATTCCGTCGTGTTCGTGGGATAGGTCGGTGCTACGGCCGTCCTCGGTGAGCACGGCGACCCGCTCGGCCAGTGGCCGCAGGCTGCGCACGGTGACCCCGCCCTCGTAGGGGTGAGCACCCAAGATGCTGTGCGGATCGTGATAAGCACCGGTGGCCACGGCGCTCAGCACGCCCGCATCCACCGGCCGGATCACTGGTCCGGCCGGTGTCACTTTCGAGGCTGGCGCGGCCGTGATTGTGCTCTCCGGGGCCCGGCGCGAGGTGGATCCCTTGCCCGCGCTTGTGACCGGGGCTGCGGCTGGGCCGCCTGCAGGCGCCGGTTCGGCGGTGGTGGCCAGGACTGCTTTCTCCGGCGTCTTCGGTGATGTCGTAGCGCTTTCACCGGCCGGGGAAGCAGTGGGAGTGGTGCCCGGCGAGGGGGGCTGCGTCATATGGGCAGTCTGGCACGCATCGCCTCCGCCGTCTCGACAGCGAGGGCCCGAGTGGATCAGTCGTGACGATCTCCGGACAGGGGCGTCAGGCATTCGGCTGGTGCGCTCCCGACCGGCCGGTCTTCGGGGGCATTCGGAGATCCGGCCGGCCCGGAGCACAGAACAGACACTACTTTCTGTATCCAACCAAGTACTGCGAGTTTACAAGGCAATGGGCAGAACGGACGAGCTGTGAGGGGTGTTGATGCGCACGCTGGATCGCCCTTCGTCCAGCAGCGCCCGGATGTACAAAGCCGCCGAGAAGACCCGAACCCCGATCACCGCCGGGCCGCCGTGGCGGACGCTGGCGGTCTTGGTCTCGCTCAGATAGGTCTCCCCACAGGACACCGGAGCCCACAGCGCCAGCAGGGGCCAGAGCTTGAGACCCGGCTCGTCGAAGGGCGGCCGAACCGGCATCGCCACGGCTCCGAGCTCGCTCCAGCCCTGGCCGGAGGAGGCATGGAGGTGCTCACGCAACAAGGCATCCCAGTTCTGCCGAGCCTGCCGCTGGGAAGCCATGGTCTGCGGAGCGGTCCAGTTCGGCGCGTGTACGGCCATTGCGACCCGCCCGCCCGGTGCGTACAGCCAGGCGTGCAACCGGGCTTGGCCCGGGAGCACCTGATCCTTGAATTGCAGGTCGTCACGGACCGGAACACCGTCCAGCCACTCGATCTCGCCCAAGGATGGCTCCAGAGCGCTGATCACAAGGCCGGTGATCAGATCCTGCGCCGGCATGTTCAGCCGAGCTGGATCCGGACAGCCGCTGCCCGGGCCCGCCGGGGCCGCCAGGCCTTCCAGGGCCTTGAGGCTCACGTCCAGGGAAGGTCCGCCGAACACCGCCATCGCCGCCCTTCGGCATCGCGGCGACGATCCTGAAGCGGACGGCGCCGTCCTGGCAGGCCGGGTTCCGGCCAGGTTGCTCGGACCATGATGCACGTCCGGAGGATGCCGAATGAAGTTACCGGCAGATTTCCGAGGTGATCGCCGAGGGCGAGAGCCGCCGCCGGCAGCCCCAGGCGTCAGCCGATCCGGATCGTCCGGCCGGCCGGGCTGAGGGTCACACCTGAGCCCTGGCAACCCGGGCACAGCTCGCGGATGACCGGGATCGGCCCAGCCCGGCGCCAGTCGTTGTACTCCTCGGAGTACACGGTGCCACCTCCCCGGCAGGTCCGGCACGCGCGCTCATCCCGCGGTGCGGCTGGGCCTGGGCGGCATCCGAGCAACAGCAGCCCGAGCAGCACCAAGAAAGCGCAGGCGGTCCAGCCGCCGATGCCAGGGCTGAGGGAACTGAGCAGCGTTGCGACACCCAGCCAGGGGCCTGTCACCATGAGCAGGCATCCCAGGATGGCTCGCACGGGTGGTCTCCTTGGCGTTCTGCGGGGCTGGCGGTACCGGGCCGGCCCGATCGGTCTTCCGGTAGTTGAGGGGTAGGCATGATTCTTCGGTGCAAAATCGCGATCAAGTTCGCGAACAGTAGCCAGGCCGGTCTTAGCGGACGACTGATGCCACGACCCCTGAACCCATGCATCTGCTGAGGATGGAGGCATATGGCCTGACGATGACCACGCGCTTTCGGGGCCTCACTGTACGTGAGGGAATGGTGTTACTGGGGGAGGCAGGGTGGGGAGAGTTCTGCCCATTTCCCGAATACGGCGATGCTGAGGCTAAGCCGTGGCTGGAGGCGGCGATCGAGGCCGCCACGACGGACTGGCCCGCGCCGGTCCGCACTCAGGTCCCGGTCAACTCGATCATTCCGGCGGTGGATCCGCAGACCGCCCACGACCTGGCTCGGACGGCTGGCTGTGTCACTGCGAAGATCAAGGTAGCCAATCACCCCGATTCGGCCGCCGAGGATGTGGCCCGGGTGGAGGCGGTCCGGGATGCGCTGGGGTCGCGCGGCCGATTACGGGTGGATGCCAATGCGGCCTGGGACGTGGATACCGCCGTGACCCGGTTGCGATTGCTCGACGCTGCGGCTGGAGGCCTGGAGTACGCCGAGCAGCCCTGCGGCACGCTGGCGGAACTGGCCGCGGTCCGGCGCCGGGTTAACGTCCCGATTGCGGCGGACGAGTCGATCCGCCGGGCTCCTGATCCGATGGCGGTGGCCCTTTCCGGTGCTGCCGACATCGCGGTGCTGAAATGCGCGCCCCTGGGCGGTGTGTGGCGATCGCTGGAGGTGGCGCAGGCCTGCGGACTGCCGTGCGTGGTCTCGTCGGCGCTGGAGAGCTCGGTCGGCCTGGCGGCGGAGCTGGCTCTGGCGGCCGCGCTGCCGCACCTGGATTACGCCTGCGGCCTCGCCACGATCAGCCTGCTTGATGCCGATCTGACTGATCCGGCAGGCGAGCTGCTCCCGGTGGGCGGGATGTTGCAGGTTCCGGCTCTGCGGCCAGTGCCCAGCGAAGAACGACTCACAGCGTCTCGGCTCGACCCGGTGCGGGAGCGCTGGTGGCGTGAGCGGCTGGCCCGGGTCCAGGCGCTGCTGTGATCCGGGCGGTCCGGCTCAGCGCGGGGCTGGCCGCATCCGAAGCGGGACGTCGCGGCCCGAGGCGGCCACCGTGTTGGCCCAGTGCAGCACCTCGTGGACGGCGGGATCGCTGAAGGACCGGCGGCCGTCATGGATCTCGCTC
>CAXUFS010000064.1:8234-12739 GCA_964250315.1 uncultured Kineosporia sp.
GGCGTTTGGAGCTGCTACTGAGCAGATTGGCCAGGCGGTAAGCCGCGCCGAGGCCGCCGATGGCGCCCAGCATTACCCCACTGATCATCGCACCTTCCCCACGTCCGAAATCTAGAACGCAGGGTAACTATTAAGTGCCATCAACAATGCCCTCAGCAATGTATGTAGGCGCTGACCCACGGTCAGCGAGCCTCACAAGGGTGCTCACGAGGGCGGGGAACCGGCCCTCGTGGCCGCGTTCCTCTCCCGGCGGCTGGCCCGCCTCCAGGCCAGCAGAGCAACGGCCCAGACGAACAGGGTGAGCAGATCAGCGGTGGTGACGCCGTGATTCACGCTGATCTGCCACAGGACCGGTCCTTCGACCGGCTTGTTCACCCATAGCCACAGCAGCCCGAGGACAGCCAGCACCACGCAACCGACGCGGTCGCCGCACAATGCGGCGTAGCCGGCTGAGCCAATACCGATGATCACAATGACGAGGGCAAGCAAGCCGTCATCGTCTCACTCAGCGCACCTGCCCGGTGCTGGGCAGCGGAATCACCGGCGTGGCTGCGGCCCGGACCGGCCCGGCCCACCGGGCTGATGGCGAGCTGCGGAGCACCGGTTCTCGCGATTGGGAAAACGTTGTCCGGTGCCGTGTAATGGTCTCGGCCACCGCGCCGATAGGCGTATCGTCGGCCCTGCCGGGCCCGCCGGTGTGATCCACACCACTGACCATGCATCAGACACGTTCAAGCGATCGAGCCCTGGTCGCAGATAATTGCTACCCCGGCAATGACGGCCGGGGCAGGCCCAGACTGGAGCGAGTGATGGAAGCAGCACAGATGGCGACCGAAGCACTGCAGCTACTGCTGTCAGCCCTTGAGGCTCGTGCCGCCATCGACGTAGACGCTGCCCTTCCGGCTGCTGAGCCACCGATCGTCCAGGCTTTCCGGGAGCTCCAGTCCCTCGACGGCTGGGCCAAGGTCACCTATGAACGGCTCTGCGACGACAGCCACGACGCCTGGGCCATGCACGATCTGCACCGCAGTCTGGAGCAGGCGGTGGGCCTGCACCCGCAGTTCGCGGCCAGCCTGGACGCGGCCCTGCGGCACGGCACGCCGGAGCGGCCCTCGCTGCCCACCCAGACCTTCACCCGCAGCGATCTGGCCCGTTCGCGCTAGAGCGATTTCGCCCGGCCGATCGGGCCGCGTCCAGTCACGGCCAGTTCTCCGTGACTGGACGTCGCCGCACGCGAGGTGGTGAGCCACGCTGGGGCGATGCGAGCTTTCGCCCAGGTCGATGTCTTCACCGTCTGCCCGGGACTGGGCAACCCGGTGGCGGTGGTCCTCGACGCCCGGGGCCTGAGCACCAAGGCCATGCAGAGCTTCGCGAACTGGACCAACCTCTCGGAGACCACGTTCGTCTTTCCACCGTCGTCGGCGCCGGCTGATTACCGACTGCGCATCTTCACGCCCGATCACGAGTTGCCCTTCGCTGGGCATCCCACCATCGGTTCGGCCTGGGCCCTTCGCACCGCCGGCCGCCTGGCCGGGCGGGCCAGCTGGATCCAAGAGTGCGGAGCCGGCCTGGTCCAGCTGCGCTGCGACGGCGACAAGGCGATCAGCTTCGCAGCCCCACCGGCGGTGGTCACCGCGTCACCGGTGCCGGCCGCTACCGCCGGCCGGCTGCTGGGCGGACCGGCTCCAGCCGATCTGATGATGGTCGAGGTGGGGCCGCGCTGGATCACCGGACGGCTGGACGCCGCCGCCCTGAACGCCCTCCGGCCGGATGGGACCGAGTTCGTGCGGGCGGCCGGTCTCACCGCGGCCAGCGGCATGACCGTCTATGCGGTGGACGACGCCCAGCAGGTGCATGTGCGCTCGTTCTTCACCGCCGCGGGCATGCTGGTCGAGGATCCGGTCTGCGGTTCCGGCAACGTGGCGGTGGCGGTCCATCTGATGAAGACCGGCCGGACCGCGGACGTGCCGATGCAGTATCAGGCCAGGCAGGGCCGCCATCGCGGCCGCGACGGCCGGATCTCGGTGACGCTGGGCGATCCGATCTGGGTCGGTGGTCATGCAGTGACTGTGATCAGCGGAACGGTGTCCATTTCCGGTTGACACCCTCCGGCCCGCAGCCTCGGCCGTGCCCTATGCACACCCCTCCGGTGCCCGGGGTTTCGTAGAATCGAGCCATCCGCGCCGAGTAGCGACGACGAACCGCTGACCCGTCGCACCACAGCGCCTGAAGGAGGGGCCATGTGCCGCAACATCCGTACTCTGCACAATTTCGAGCCGGCCGCCACCACCGACGAGATCCACGCGGCTGCCCTGCAGTACGTGCGCAAGGTGGCCGGGACCACCAAGCCGTCCAAGGCGAACGAGGCCGTCTTCGACCACGCCGTGCACGCGATCGCCGAGCACACCCGCGAACTGCTGGACCAGCTGATCACCAGCGCACCTCCGCGCGACCGTGACATCGAACGAGAGCGGGCGATAGCTCGCAACCGGGCCCGGTTCGGCACTGTCTGACCTGCCCAGGGTCAGCGCTCCCAGGGCGGGGTGTCGCCCATCTTCCGGTAGTACTTCGCCAGGTGGCTCTTCACCCGTGAGACATCCTGGCTGGGCAGATCAGCTCCGCCGTGCGCACCCTGCATGATCCCTCCAGCAGCCATCACCGCCCGGGGGACGGCCATCAGCTCTCCGTCGATCACGTCAGCGATCAGCAGCTTGTAGGCGGTGAAGTTGTCCTTCTTATCCTTGTCGTACCAGACGTGTGCGTCGCGGTACTTCTGGTTCGGTTCCTTGGTGGCGGCCGCCCAGGTACGGACCCGCTTCTCGGCGGCGTCCCCGTCCCATCGACGGTCCTGGCTGGCCAGCGGGAGATCCGCGAAAGCGGTGACAGACATCTGAATCACTTCCTCCGATCGGCTTCGGGTAGATCATGTTGGCACCACGTAGCCGCTGCGGCATGGTGAAGGAACCGGGCGGCCGGACTGGGGCGGGCTGGCTCGCGCGGGCGGCCAACCAGGGCTAGCTTCCGATCATGCTTCTAGGGCGATCATGACGGCCAAGCCCGAGGGTTTCGACGTACTCGACGGCGTCCGGGATTCCGCTGAGAACAGCCGGGGCCGGCTGTTGCGCCGGATCACTGTCGGCGTCCTGGTGGTCCTGGTGCTGCTCGGCCTGGCCGGCGTGTTCGGCGTCCATACCGATACCGTCACCTCCGGCGCCAGTGGATACCAGCTGTCGGTTCGCTACGGACGAGTGTCGCGGGCCGGCCTGGACACCCCGTGGACTGTGACCGTCCGGCATGCGGGCGGTTTCACCGCCGATATCACGCTGGCCACCAGCACTGACTACTTCGATATGTTTGAAACCCAGGGCCTGACACCGGATCCCACTGCTGCGACCACGAGTTCCGGTCTTACGTACCAGAGTTTCGCGGCACCGCCCGGGGACACCCTGCGGGTGGTCTTCGACGGCTACATCCAGCCCAGCAGTCAGCGGGGCCATCGCGCCATCACCCGGCTGATCATCGGTGGCCGCCTGATCACGAGCGTCAGTTATCGAACCCATCTGGTGCCGTGATGGAAATCGTCGTCCGCGCCGCGGTCATCTACTTCTTCCTCTGGATCGTCATCCGCGCTCTGGGCCGCTCAACCCTGGGCGAACTGAGCTCGTTCGAGTTGGTGCTGTATGTCGCCATGGGGGACCTGGTCCAGCAGGGAGTGACTCAGCAGGACTACTCGGTCACCGGAGCCGTGCTGGCCATCTCTACCCTGGCCGTCCTCACCTCGGGCATCGGTTACCTGAACCGGCGCTTCAGATGGGTTCGGCCGGTCACTCACGGGACGCCGGTCTGCCTGGTCCGAGACGGTGATCTGAGACTGGATACGCTTGGCGGAGAGCAGCTTTCAGTCGACGATTTCTTCGCCGCCGCCCGTGAGAATGGCATCCGCCGGATCGCCGACATCGAACTGGCCGTGCTGGAGGCCGACGGCAAGATCTCCTTCTTCTCGGCCGAAACGGCAGACTGACCAGGCGGCCCGAGCGGTTGTGCTGACCCGAGGTGCTCGCGCAGACGCCGTGTCCACGCGGGTCCGCCCGGGCCGGCCTCGACGGCTCGACCGTTTGCCCGCGACGGCACGAAACGGCCGTGCCATGGCGGAACGCATCGGCCGGTTCCCCGTAGCGTTCAAGCAGTCGCTGACGATGAAGCGAGCAGTGACCACGACGAAAGGAACTCTGCCAGTGGCCAAGGTGCAACCGGCGGCCAGAGACGCGGACACCGAACTGATCCCGGCCGCGGAGACCGGAGAAGGGATCAAGCAGACGCTGGAACTGCCGCCCGTCTCCGGCCGCGAGACGGCATCCGAGCCGGTTCCTGGGCCGGACCCGGCGCCCGTTCTGGAGCCGGCACCCGAGTTACCGCCGCAGCCAGGGTTGCCGCCGCCTCCACCGCCGGATCCCGGCGCCCCGCCGCCGCCACAGCCAGCGCCCGACCCAACGCCGCAGCCGGAG
>CAXUFS010000065.1:0-12736 GCA_964250315.1 uncultured Kineosporia sp.
AGCTCGCCCAGCGATTTTGCCGGAGGGGGCGGCGGCTCGGCCGAGATCATCGCGAACCATTGGCGCGGGCCAGCGGAGCCACTGAACGCACCCGGGCCACTGGACGCAGCAGAGGTGGGTGGGTCGGGCTCGGCCAGCCGGTCGGTCTGCTCCGGCAACTCGGTGAGCCGGTGAACCAGCCTGATCGTGGCCCGGCCGGACGACCCGTTCTGCACCCGCGCCGCCTCGAACCGGGCTTGCAGCTCGGCGATGGAGAGCAGCCGGCCAGTCCGTGGATCGACGTCCCCTCCGGATAGCACGTCGATCCCGTCTCCCCGCCGCCCGATCTCCGGCAGCTCGCGAGGCATCCGGCTCCCTTCTTTCAGCTCCTGACCGGTTCTGGCGGATCGGTCAGCCCCTCCCTGATCGATCCGCCCTCCGTGAACCAGTGACCGGCGTTGGCGGATCGGTCAGCCCCTCCCTGATCGATCCGCCGCATCGGCCGAGTACGAGATTGGCCAGGGCATGTACCCCCGGGCGTCACCCCGGCCCGAAACAGCCGCGATCAGGTGCTGACCAGCACAGACAGCCGGCCCAGCGCCGCGGGTGCACCTTCTTGCGCCGGGCGGCCGGATACATCTGCGGGTCAGATGAGTGCTGACGGTTTCATCGGAGCCGGCTTACGCTGCGCTGATCACCGGCGAGCGAGCCGGCACGAGCCCGTGGAGGTCGCGTTGACCGCAGAGCTGACCCAGGTCAAGCAGCACAAGTACCTGCTGGACGAATCGCAGATGCCGACCCAGTGGTACAACATCATTCCCGATCTCCCGCAGCCGCCTCCGCCGCCGCTGCATCCGGGCACCCACCACCCGATCGGCCCGGACGACCTGGCGCCCCTGTTCCCGATGGCGCTGATCATGCAGGAGGTGTCGGGCGAGTCGTACATCGACATCCCGCCGGAGGTCCAGGACGTCTACCGGCTCTGGCGCCCGTCGCCGCTGTACCGGGCGCACCGGCTGGAGCAGGCCCTGGACACTCCGGCACGGATCTACTACAAGTACGAGGGCGTCTCTCCGTCCGGTTCGCACAAGACCAACACCGCCGTGCCGCAAGCGTTCTACAACGCCCAGGCCGGTGTCCGGAAACTGACCACCGAGACCGGAGCCGGCCAGTGGGGAACAGCGCTGGCGTTCGCCTGCGCGGTCTTCGGGCTCGAGTGCGAGGTCTGGCAGGTCGGCGGCTCCTACGACTCCAAGCCCTACCGGCGCGCCATGATCGAGACATTCGGCGGCACCGTCCACCGCTCACCGTCCCAGCTCACCGGCGCCGGACGCGCCTTCCCGCAGGACCACACCGGCTCACTCGGGATCGCCATCTCGGAGGCGGTCGAGGTCGCGGCGCAGAGCGAGGACACCAAGTACTCGCTGGGCTCGGTGCTGAACCACGTGCTGATGCACCAGACGATCATCGGCGAGGAGGCGCTGCTGCAACTGCGGATGGCCGGTGAGACCGAGGTCGACCTGGTGATCGGGTGTACCGGCGGCGGGTCGAACTTCGGCGGGCTGTCGTTCCCGTTCATCCGGGAGAAGCTGGCCGGGCGGATGAACCCGGTGATCCGCGCGGTGGAGCCGGCCTCCTGTCCCTCGCTGACCCGCGGTGAATACCGCTACGACTTCGGCGACACGGCCGGGATGACGCCGCTGATGAAGATGCACACCCTGGGCCACGACTTCGTACCGGACCCGATCCACGCCGGCGGCCTGCGCTATCACGGCATGTCCCCGCTGCTGTCCCACGTCTACGAGCTGGGCCTGATGGAGGCCACCGCGATCGACCAGACCGCCTGCTTCGACGCGGCGATCCGGTTCGCCCGGACCGAGGGCATCGTCCCCGCTCCGGAGCCCACCCACGCACTGGCCGAGACGATGACCGAGGCGCTGGCCTGCAAGGAGTCCGGCGAGGAGAAGGTGATCGTGACGGCGCTGTGCGGGCACGGCCTGCTCGACCTCGCCGCCTATGACGACTACCTGCACGGGCGGATGATCGATTCGGGACTCTCGGACCAGCAGCTCGAGCAGGCCCTGGCCGGGGTGCCCGTACTCGGCTGATCCACTCGGGCGCCGGGTTCTCAGGGCAGGAGCAGCCCGATCGCGATCTCGAGACGGTGTAGGTAGGTGGGCCGATCCCCGGCTTGGTGCTTGATCCCGATGGAGGTACTGATCAGCGTCTGCGCGACCGCCAGTGCTCGCTGCTGATGTTCCGGGCCTGCCTCCGCAGCGATGGCGCGGGTGATCAGTTCAGCGAAGCGCACGGGTGCTGACTCAGTGATCGACCCGAGCAGATCGGGATTGTCCTCGATCACCGCGGTGACGTGTCGCGTCATCGGCCCCAGGTATCGGCCGGTCCACCGGTCGAACGCGTCCAGGAGGCGCTCCGGCAGCGCTCGCGCGGTCTCGTTCAGGATGCCTTCGGCAGCGATCACGTCCTCCAGCAGGGCGTGCGTGACGGCAGCGCGGAACAACTCGTCCTTGGAGCTGAACAGGAAGTACAGGCCAGGCCTGGAAATACGCGCCTCCCGCGCGATGGCCTCCATCGACGTCTTGTACCCGAACCGGGCGAAGGTGAGAAGCGCAGACTCCAGGACCGCTGCACGCCGGTCCGGGCCGGCAGCGACCGGATCGCCGGCGTCGTGCGTGCCAGCCCGCATGCGCCCACTCCCAGAGCTGAACGAACTTTACAGAAGTTGTCTACTCCGTACAGTAGCGGCATGACTTCGCCTCTGCTCAGGACTCGATTCGACGCGGCCAGCACCGCCGATGACGTGTTGGCCGGTACTGACCTGAGCGGCGTGCGCGCCATCGTGACCGGCGGTTCGTCCGGGCTGGGCGCCGAGACCGCCCGAGCGCTCGCCGCGGCGGGCGCGGACGTCACTCTCGCCGTGCGCAACATCGAGGTGGGCCACGCCGTCGCCCAGGCGGTCGAGCGGTCCGGGGCCGCGACCAGTCCCCAGGTGATGAGGCTCGACCTGGCCAGCCCTCAGTCCGTGGCTGGCTTCATCAGCTCGTGGGACGGCGTGCTGCACCTGCTGGTCAATAACGCCGGGCTTGTCACCGGCGGCCTCGACCGGACCGAGGAAGGCTGGGAGCTGCAGTTCGCCACCAATCATCTCGGCCATTTCGCCCTCGCGACGGGGCTTCACGACGCCTTGGCCGGTGGTGCCTCGCAGCGGCACGGCGCGAGGATCGTGTCGCTCAGTTCGACCGCGCACATGCGGGCCGGCGTCGACTTCGACGACCTTCACTTCGAGCACCGCAGCTACGACCCGCAGATCGCGTACGCCCAGTCCAAGACGGCGAATTCCCTGTTCGCCGTCGAAGCCACCCGGCGGTGGGCGGACGACGGCATCGTCGCGAACGCGGTGAACCCCGGCGGGGTGGCCACTGGGCTGCAGCGCAACTTCACGGCGCGGCAGAAGGAGTCGCTCGACGCCGCCGAGGCGGCCGGCGTCTTCAGATACAAGACGATCGAGCAAGGTGCCGCTACAACCATGGTCGCCGCAGTGTCGCCGGAATTTGCCTTCACCGGAGGTCACTACCTCGACGACTGCCAGGAGGCCTACCCGGTGCCCAACGACGCCGAGCTCGCAGACCACCCGCACGGCGTGAAAGCCTGGGCCCTCGAACCAGCCCTCGCCGAACGCCTCTGGACGGTGTCCACCGCGCTGCTGGACCGCTGACCAGAGCGACTCGCCCGATCAGCCATCAGCCTGGAGGAACCGGCGCAGCGCCGAGTTGGTGTCCAGGGCCAGGGCGGCCTGCCGGGCGGCCTGCGCCTCGGCGGTCCGGCCGAGCCGGTCCAGCAGGACCGCCCTGGAAGCATGCCAGAACGGATAGCGGCCCAGCCCGGTGAGCAAATCGATTTCGGCCAGTCCGGCCGCAGCGCCGTCCCGCTCCGCGATCGCCGCGCCGCGATTCAGCCGGACGACGTCGGAGTCCTGCACCCGCAGCAGCACGTCGTACCAGGAGACGATGGCCGGCCAGTCGGTTTCGGCCGATGACGCGGCCAGCGCATGGCAGGCGGCGATCGCGGCCTGCGCCACGTACGGATCCGGGCGATCCGGCGTCCTGGCCAGACCCTCACCGGTCAGTAGCACGCCCTCGCGAATCTTGGCCTGGTCCCAGCGCGAACGATCCTGATCGGCCAGCAGCACCACGGCACCGTGGTCGTCCAACCGGGCGGGCCGGCGCGAGTCCTGCAGCAGCATCAGCGCCAGCAGCCCGGTCAGGGCGGCCTCGTCGGGCATCAGCATGTGCAGCAACCGCCCGAGCCGGATCGCCTCGTCGGCCAGCTCCGGCCGGATCGGGTCATCGCCGGCGGTGGCCGAGTAGCCCTCGTTGAACAGCAGGTAGACGCAGGCGGCGACTCCGGCCACCCGGCCCGGCAGCTGCGAGGCGGGCGGAATCCGAAACGGGATGCCGGCTCGAGCGATCTTCTGCTTGGTCCGGGTCAGCCTCTTGATCATGGTCTGCTCCGGCACCAGTAGCGCCCGGGCCACCTCCGCGGTGGTCAGCCCGCACAGCGTGCGCAACGCCAGGGCCACCTGAGCCTCCAGCGCCAGCGCCGGGTGGCAGCAGGTGAACACCAGCCGCAGCAGGTCGTCCGGCACCTCGTGTCCGGGCGGCTCCGCATCGAACAGGCTCTGCAGTCGCACCGCCTCCGCCTCCCGCCGGTCACGGTTGCTCTCCCGCCGGACCGTGTCGATGGCGCAGTTGCGGGCGGCGACGGTCAGCCAGGCGCGGGGATTGGCCGGGACGCCATCGCGGCGCCAGGTGTCCAGCGCGCGAATGGCGGCGTCCTGCACGGCGTCCTCGGCGAGCTGGACATCACCGGTCAGCCGGATCAGGGTGGCGACGACGCGCGCACCCTCATCCCGGACCAGCTGGGTGAGGGTGCGCGTGCAGTCATCCACGAAACGTCAACTGAGTCAGCCGGTCAGCTCATCTGCGAGCCGAAGTCGAGAACCGGCCGGACCTCGATCGACCCGCCGGTCCAGGCCGCCGGGATCTGGGCCGCCAGCGCCACCGCGGCGTCCAGATCGCCGGCCTCGATCAGGTAGAACCCGGTCAGCGCTTCCTTGGTCTCGGTGTACGGGCCGTCGGTGGTAACGACGTCGCCACCCTTCCCGCCCTTCACCTGCACGGTGGTGGCGGTGCTGGTGGGGTACAGGGCAGCACCGCCTCGCAGGACCGAGGCCGCAGCGGCGCCGAAGGCCGCGTACTCCTTGGTCTCCTCCGCGTACTCGGGCCGGGACCAGTCGACGTCCTGGCTGTAGATGAGGGCTGCGTACTGTGGCATGGCGTTCCTCCCAGTGAGTTGTCCTGCGTTGTCTGCCGGTGGTTCATAGAAGGACGAACGGACCGGCCGCCAAAGGACACATCAGATGGCCAGGCTCGGAAGTATCTCGGCCCCCGGCAACGCGGCCAGCACGCAACCGGGCAGACGCAGCTTGGACCCCCGGACTCCGCTGCCGATGATCGCGGCCGGATGACTGGCCACGCCGTCCGAGATCAGGATGGCCCAGGACGGCGGCAGCCCGATCGGCGTGATCGCCCCGTAGGCCTGCCCGCTGGCGGCTTCCACCTCGGCCAGCGGAGCGAAGGACGCCTTGCGCGCACCCAGATGCCGGCGCACCACATTGTTCACGTCGGCCCTGGTGCTGGCCAGCACCAGGCAGGCGGCGTACGTGGTGTCCGGGCCGCGTCGCCCGGCCACCACCACGCAGTTCGCGCAATCGGCCGGGCTGACTCCATAGTGCTCGCAGAATTCCTCGGTTCCCGCGTACGCCGGGTCGATCGCCGTCACCTGCGCACCCGCCAGCTCAGGCGTGTTCTCCACCTCCCTGCGAACGGGCCCCAGCAGATCGGGCCTTTCGAGCACGGGCATCCAGACCAGGGCAGGCATGGATTCATCCTGGCGGAAGATTGGCGTGCCAACGGGGAGGACCAACCTGAACGCAAGTGCCGCCAGAGCCGGTTCCGCGCGATTGATCCTCCCGTTCGGAACGCTGGGACCGGCCACACCCCGGCCGGCCTAGACTCGACGCCGCGTAGATTCAGCTCTCACCCCGATAGACGCGTCAGGCCTCGCTGCGGCGCCGAATGGAGCCTCTTTTGTTGACCATGCAGGACGCGCTGGCGCGCCTTGCCGCCTACTGGACGGCGCAGGGCTGCTTAACCGTCCAGCCGATGAACACCGAGGTCGGCGCCGGGACGCTGAATTCGGCCACCCTGCTGCGGGTGCTCGGGCCAGAGCCCTGGCGGGTCGGCTACGTCGAGCCGAGCGTTCGCCCAGACGATTCCCGGTACGGCGAGAACCCGAACCGGCTGCAGACCCACACTCAGTTCCAGGTGATCCTCAAGCCCGACCCGGGCAATCCGCAGGAACTGTATCTGGGCAGCCTGGAAGCGCTCGGTATCGACACCTGCGCCCACGACGTCCGGTTCGTCGAAGACAACTGGGCCTCTCCCGCGATGGGAGCCTGGGGGCTGGGCTGGGAGGTGTGGCTGGACGGCCTGGAGATCACCCAGTTCACCTACTTCCAGCAGTCGGGCGGCCTGAACCTGGACCCTGTGTCGGTCGAGCTGACCTATGGCATGGAACGCATCATCATGGCGCTGCAGAAGGTCACCCACTTCAAGGACATCGAGTACGCGCCGGGCATCTCCTACGGAGAAGTGTTCGGGCAGAGCGAATTCGAGATGTCGCGGTACTACCTGGACAACGCCGACGTCGAGACTCAGCGCCAGCTGCTGGAGCTGTTCGCGGCCGAGGCGCAGCGGCTGATCGACGCGCGGCTGCCGGTACCGGCTCACTACTACGTGCTGAAGTGTTCGCACGCCTTCAACGTGCTGGACAGCCGGGGCGTGATCTCCACCGCCGAGCGGGCCAGCGAGTTCGCCCGGATGCGCCGGATGGCCGGCCAGGTCAGCGCGCTGTGGGAGCAGATCCGCCACGACCTGGGTCATCCGCTCGGCGTCACCCCCGCGCTGGCCCCGGCGGCCCCGGCGGAAATGGCCCCTGAACCCGGAACTGGCCCGCGCACAGCGGTTTTCGAGATCGGCACTGAGGAATTACCACCGTTCGAGGCCCGCGCCGCCGTCCAGCAGCTGGACCGCGAGCTGACTCAGCGGCTGAACGCGACCCGGCTGGCCCACGGCGCCATCACCGTGCTGGCCACCCCCCGCCGGCTGATCGCACTGATCGCGGAGGTGGCCGCCCAGGAGCCGGACGCCGTCCGCACGGTGAAGGGTCCCAAGGTCAGCGCTGCCTTCACCGCGGACGGGACGCCGACACCGGCCGCGGCCGGATTCGCCCGCTCGCAGGGCGTGGGTGCCGAGCAGCTGGAGCAGCAGGAGTTCGGCGGCGTCCCCCATCTGGTCGCTCAGAAGTATGAAAAGGGCCGCCGGGCCGAGGAAGTCCTGGCCGGCGTGCTGGCCGGCGCGGCCCTCGCGTTGCGACCGGCCAAGAACATGCGCTGGAACGATCCCGAGTTGTCGTACTCCCGCCCGATCCGCTGGCTGCTGGCGCTGTGGGGGGACCGGATCATCCCGGTCACGATGTCCACCCTGGCCGCGGGCCGGCAGACCCGCTTGCACCGGACGTCGGCCCAACCCGTCGTCGACGTCGCCGACGCCGAGAGCTACCTGGAAGTGCTGGCGGACGGCGGGATCGTGGCCGACCAGGCCCAGCGGCGGCAGCTGATCGAGGAGGCCGCTCTGCGGCTGAGCGGGGACGCCGAGCTGATGGCGGCGCAGAGCGGCACGCTGCGCCAGATCGGCGGGGGCACGGTCGATCTGGCCGGTGAGGCCGCCTTGCTCGACCAGATCACCTACCTGGTTGAACAGCCGGCCGCGCTGCTTGGCCAGTTCGAGGAGCGCTACCTGGAACTGCCCGAGCAGGTGCTGACCGCGGTGATGCGCAAGCACCAGCGTTACCTGCCGGTCCGGGATCCGGACGGCAGCCTGCTGCCGTTCTTCGTGGTGGTGGCGAACCGATCGATCGACACCGGCATCGACCCCGATCAGGTCCGGGCGGGCAACGAGGCCGTGCTGCGGGCCCGCTACGAGGACGCCGCGTTCTTCTACCGCGCCGACCGGCAGGTGCCGCTGGCCGATCTGCGGGCCAGGCTGGGCCGGCTCACCTTCACCGACCAGCTCGGCTCGATGGCCGAGCGGGCCAGCCGGATCGCGGAGCTCGCCGGGCAGCTCGCCCTAGCTGTGGGCCTGACCGGCGATGCGGCGCAGGACGCCGCGCGCGCCGCTGAGCTGGTGAAGTTCGACCTCGGGTCGCAGCTGGTCACCGAGATGACCAGCCTGGCCGGGACGATGGCCCGCGATTACGCCCTGAACGCGGGTGAGCGGCCGGGCGTGGCTCAGGCGGTCTACGAGGCCGAACTGCCCCGCGCCAGCGGCGGCGAACTGCCACGCAGCATTCCCGGCATGCTGCTGTCGATGGCCGATCGGTTCGACCTGCTGGCCGGCCTGGCTGCCACGGTCGGCCTGCCCACCGGCAGCAGCGACCCGTTCGCCCTGCGCCGGGCGGCGCTCGGGCTGCTCGCTGTGCACCGCAGCCAGCCTGAGATGGCGGCGGTGTCGCTGGCCGAAGGGCTGGCCGCGGCGGCCAAGCTGCAGCCGGTGGAGGTGTCAGCCGAGATTCTGCAGGCTGCGTCGGACTTCCTGTCCAAGCGCCTGGAGCAGGTCCTGGTCGATGAGGGGTTCGCGGTCGACCAGGTGCGCGCGGTGCTGAAGCACGCCGATCGTCCCTACGCGGCCGTGCGCACGCTGAAGGAGCTGGGCCCCCTGCTGAAGGATCAGCAGTTCCGCCGGCTGGCCGAGGTGCTGCAGCGGGCCCGCCGGATCGTCCCGGCTGGCACCGCACCCGGGTACGACCCGTCGGTGCTGTCCGAGCCCGCCGAATTGGCACTGCACCAGCGCCTGAGCGAGGTGGCGCCCGATCTCAGCGGCGCGGGCGACCTGAACAGCTTCGTGTCCATGGCCGCAGCGCTGATCGACCCGGTCAACACCTTCTTCGAGGACGTGTTCGTGATGGCCGACGACCCGGACCTGCGAAGGGCCCGGCTCGGGCTGGCCGCGACCGTGGCCGAGCTGGGCGACGGTGTGCTCCAGTGGGACCAGCTCCGGCTCTAACATGGCCACGGAAGCAGTCACGGCCTCCGGAAAACCGGGTGGACAGCCACTCCTACTTCGCAGACGTTGGATGATATGGACCGGCACGAGGCAACGACGTCAGACAACCTGGAACCGGTCGATCTGGAGCACTGGGTCAAGGTCTGGGAGGACCGGCGCACCTACGACGCCCACGGCCTGGTCGCTCCCGATCCGAGCTGGGCCGGCGATGACAGCGACAAGAAGCGCCGCTACGTGGTCAGCATGTACCCCTACCCGTCCGGCGACCTGCATATGGGTCACGCCGAGGTGTACAGCATCAGCGACGTGATCGCCCGGTTCGACCGGCTGCGCGGCTTCAACACGCTGAACCCGATCGGCTGGGACTCCTTCGGCCTGCCCGCCGAGAACGCCGCTATCAAGCGGGACATGCACCCCAGCACCTGGACCTACGCCAACATCGACGTCCAGGCGGCGTCCTTCAAACGGCTGGGTGTCTCCTTCGACTGGCGCACCCGGCTGCATACGTCTGATCCGCAGTACTACCGCTGGAACCAGTGGATTTTCCTGCGGATGTTCGAGCGCGGGCTGGCCTATCGCAAGGCCTCGGCGGTGAACTGGTGCCCGGTCGACCACACCGTGCTGGCCAACGAGCAGGTGATCCAGGGCCACTGCGAGCGCTGCGGTTCGGCCGTCCAGCGGCGCACCCTGACCCAGTGGTTCTTCCGGATCACCGATTACGCCCAGCGGCTGCTGGACGACATGGCCCAGCTGGAGGGCCACTGGCCGGACGACATCCTGACCATGCAGCGGAACTGGATCGGCCGCTCCACCGGCGCCTACATCGACTTCGCGATCGAGGGCCAGGCCGAACCGGTCCGGGTGTTCACCACCCGCCCGGACACCCTGTTCGGAGCCACCTTCTTCGTGGTCGCAGCCGACGCAGGCCTGGCCGGTGAGCTGGTCACCGACGAGAACCGTTCTGCGCTGGCCGATTACGTCGCCGCGCTGGGCACCACCTCGGAGATCGAGCGGCTGGCCACCGACCGGCCCAAGACCGGGGTGTTCCTGGGCCGGTACGCGGTGAACCCGGTCAACGGCGAGCGCCTGCCGGTCTACGCCTCCGATTACGTGCTGGCCGATTACGGCACCGGCGCGCTGATGGCGGTCCCGGCCCATGATCAGCGCGACCTGGACTTCGCCCGGGCCCTGGGTCTGCCGGTACGCACCGTGATCGACACCGGCGAGGCGAATCCGGAGCAGACCGGGGCGGCTACCGCCGGACGGGGCACGCTGGTGAACTCCGGCCCGTACAGCGGCATGGATTCGGCCGATGCGGTGCAGGAGATCATCGCCCATCTGGAACGGCGTGCGCAGGGCCAGGCCGCGATCACCTACCGGCTGCGGGACTGGCTGCTGTCCCGGCAGCGGTACTGGGGGACGCCGATCCCGATCATCCATTGCCCGGCCTGCGGCGAGGTGGGCGTGCCGGACGACCAGCTGCCGGTCCGGCTGCCGGAGACCGGATTCTCACTGAAGCCGGACGGTGACGAGTCACCGCTGGGCACAGCCACGGACTGGGTCAACGTCGATTGCCCATCCTGCGGCGGCCCGGCCAAGCGGGACACCGACACGATGGACACGTTCGTGGACTCGGCCTGGTACTTCCTGCGTTATCCGGACCCTGATTACAGCGGTGGCCCGTTCAATCCCGACGGGATCAAGCGCTGGCTGCCGGTCGACCACTACATCGGCGGTAAGGAGCACGCCACTCTGCATCTGATGTACGCCCGCTTCATCACCAAGGTCTTCCACGACATGGGTCTGCTGGACTTCGTCGAGCCGTTCACCCGGCTGACCAACCAGGGCCAGGTGATCATGGATGGCAAGGCGATGAGCAAGACCCTGGGCAACCTGGTCAACCTGCAGGAGCAGATCGCCCTGTACGGGCCGGACGCCGTCCGGGTCACCATGATCTTCGCTGGTCCACCTGAGGATGACATCGACTGGGCCGACGTCTCCCCGGCCGGAGCCCTGAAGTGGCTGAGCCGGGTGCGGCGGCTGGCGTCGGAGGTGCCGGAGACGTCGCTGGGGTCCGATCCGGAGCAGGGCGATCATGCCGTCCGGCAGGGTGTGCACCGGCTGCTGGACGAGATCACCACCAAGCTGGAAGCGGTTCGGCAGAACGTCGCCGTAGCCCGGCTGATGGAACTGACCACATTGCTGCAGCGGGCGATCGACGGTGGACCTGGCGCCGGTGATCCGGCCGTGCGCGAGGGGGCCGAGGCACTGGCGGTGGTGCTGTCCTGCTTCGCCCCGTTCACCGCCGAGGACGCCTGGCAGCGGCTGGGACACGGCCCCTCGGTGGCCGACCAGTCGTGGCCCTACGTCGACCCGGCGCTGGTGGCCCGGGACGTGGTCACCTGCGTGGTGCAGGTGATGGGCAAGGTACGGGACCGGCTGGAGGTGTCGTCGTCGATCGGCGAGGACGAACTGCGCGAGCAGGCACTGCGATCGGTTGCGGTGCAGCGGGTGATCGGCGACGGATCGGTTCAGCGGATCATTGTCAAGGCGCCCCGTCTGGTCAATATCGTTGTGGCGCGCTGAGTCTCAGCCCGCGAGACCGGCTGACCGGTCACCAGATCGGGCTGGGCGCCAGCCATCGGTCGGCGACCAGGGGAAAGCCCCAGCCGAAGCACGCAGCTACCACCAGGGCCAGCAGCGCCGTCGCGGCGGCCAGCTTGACCGGCCACGGCCCGGGCAGATGCCGCCAGATCCAGGCGTACATCAGGCTCCCAGCCCGGGGGGCGGCCCGGCGCTGCGCGCTCGCGACGTCTCCAGTTCGGCATGCACGACGAACCGTTGCCGCGCAGAGTATTTCGGGTGACAGCTGGTCAGAGTCAGCTGGGTCTGGCTCGGTCGCTGACCGGGCCGGCCAGGGACCGCCGCGATCACCGATCGCTGATCTGGCCTGATCACCTGGTGCCCGGTGACCCGGTAGATGAACCAGCCCGCGCCGGTCTCCACGATGATCGGGTCGCCCCGCCGTAGCCGCTGGATGTCGCCGAACGGATGCCCCCAGGTGGTCCGATGCCCGGCGATGGCCAGGTTGCCGGCCACCCCGGGCATGGCGGTGCCGATGTAGTGCCCGACCCCCCGGCGCAGATCGGCGATGCTGGTGCCCTGCAGCACCGGCCGCTGCCAGCTCCGGCCGAAGCGCGGAATCCGCAGCACCGCAAAGGCTCGGCCGCTGGCTGGTTCCCGGACATCCGGCACCGCCTCCGGCACGAAGGCACCGGTCCGGCTGGACGACGCGGCACCGGCTGGCGGGGCGGACTCCTCCGGCTGGCCAGCTCCGTGCCACTGCTGCTGCAGGGCGGTGATCTGATCCTGGGCCGCGCCCTGCGCGGCGAATCCGGTCCACCACAGCAGCCAGACGGTCAGCAGCAGCACCAGCACGGACGCCGTGACCAGCAATTCGCCGGCCACCCCCAGCACCCTCCTCCACGCTGATCTTGTAACTTCTTGCATGATCAGCCCTCTCCTCGGCGTTGATCTTGCAACTCTTTGCA
>CAXUFS010000066.1:0-11617 GCA_964250315.1 uncultured Kineosporia sp.
GTGGTCGGCAGCTTGGGCGCCACCCACAGCGGCAGCACGTTCTGCGGCAGCGGTGTGGCCAGCACCCGGGCGTACGGTTCGGCCTGCCCGGCCGTGGCCCGCAGATTACCCAGCCAGGTACCGGTCGGGTTGTCCCACCACCGGTTCAGGTAGGTCACGGTGCTGACCAGGGAGCCGGTCGCGATCACCGCGAGCACCAGGCCCCCAGCGATGGCCCGCACGGGTGGGACGCCCCGGACGGCGTGGCCCGGATCAGCCGGGCCCGCCGGTTCCGGACCGGCAGGTCCCCACCTGCCAGGGCAGCACGGCCAGAGCCCCGGCCAGCAGGAAGGCCGGCACCAGATCTGCCCACAGCCGGGTGGCATCGGCCAGCAGTAGCCCCAGGCTGCCGAACCGGCCCGCTGCGACGATGGCCACCGACGGCAGCGTCCAGGCCAGCAGCAGGATGGCTCCCCGTAGCAGCGGAGAAGGCCGGCGCAATCCGGTCACCACAACGGCCAGGCCGGCGATCACCACGACCGAGACGATCGCGCCGGGAGACAGTCGCGGGACGCCGGCGTACGGGTCGCCGAAGAACCACTGATACGGGCCTCCCAGCAACAACGGGATGACATCGCGAGCCGACACGTCCCAGGCCAGATGCAGGATTGTGGGCAGCGATGGCGCTGACCCGGCGCCCTGGTCGTAGGGGCCAGACCGGTAGACGACCAGGAATCCGGCCACCACCAGGCCGCTGACCAGGACTCCCAGCCCGCTGTTACGGACCAGGTGCCGTTCCCCGGCGCCGTGCACACCGCCCGGGCGGCGGCCGAAGACGGCCACTGACGCGCCGAGCAGGATCACCGGGATCGCGGCTGCTTTCTCGTAGCAGCCGAGGCCAATCGCGGTCGCCAGTGCCACCACAGCCAGCGCGCTGCTCCGGGCGGTGAGCAGGTACCGCAGGTGCGCGTCCACGGCCCAGACCATCGCCACCGTGCAGGCGACGACCGTGATCGACTGCCGGTAGTACAGGGTGGCGGGGAGCAGGGCTGGGGTGATCATCAGCAGGCCGAGCGGCACCAGGGTGAGCCGGGAGGGCCCGAACAACCGTCGCAGCAGCCGCCAGAACGCCAGCGCCAGCAGCGACCGGACGATCAGCGTGATCACGACCGCCGGGCCGTGTTCCAGCGGGAAGGCGCGGGACTGGATCCAGTCCAGGAGCCTGGGCAGCGGCGCGAAGTGGGTGCCGTTGGATCCGATGATGAACGACCAGAGCGGCTGGTTCAGGGCGTAGGCCTGGGCGCGCAGGTCGTCCAGGTACAGACTGCCGCCGGCCGTCTGCACGAAGACCACCAGCGCCTGCACCGCCATCATCACCAGCGCGCCCGAGTCCACCGGCGTCCAATGGTCGCGCCGCGCATCGATCGCTGCGCGGATCCGCTGGGGCAGCTGGAAGGGCAGATCGCGGTCCTGGTAGGGGCCAGCCTGAGCAGCGGCCCTCCCATCCGCCGCGGCGGGGTCTCCCTGCCGCGGACCGGACTGCCGGCGATGGTCTGGCCGGCTGCCCGTCGACAAGCCGCCGGGCGGCCGGGGCGGCAGTGGCGGGGCCGGATCCAGAAAGTCCGTCATGCCGTCACCACCCTCCTGCATGCGTCACTGCTGATGTACCGTCCGGAACCGGCGAGGGCCCAGCGAGCCACATCGGCCCGGTGACCTGGCGGCAACGCTCAGTGTGCCGCTCAGTCGCCGACATTAGATGGTTGGCCCAGAAGGTCGGCCATTAGACATAACTGATAGTCGCTGGTGGCTGCTAATGTGCCCAGCAACGTCACCTTCAGTAATCAGCGGCCGACGGTCAACCAGACGCCCGAGCGCCTTGACAAGGCAGAGGGACGACACCGCGCGGCTCAACATGCAGCACGATCTGGGAGCGGGTTCATGCGCAGGATTGCTGGCCTGATCTTGATCGCGGCCGGGGTCGCTCTGATGGCGCTGGCCGTCGCGTTGCCCGGCTATGTGTACGCGCGGGTCGCCAAGGCGCCGGACAACCCGGATCAGGATCTGATCGCGGAGGGCACCGGGATCACCGCGCTGGTGCCGAGCCGGGTGGCCGGGGGTGGCAACGCGATCCTGCTCAACCAGACCGTCCGGGTGACCCGTCGCATCGTCGGCCAGATCCCGCCCAGCGGTTCCAGGGTGCCAAGGGGGCAGGCCTTCTATCAGCTGGCGTTCGAGGCCCGGGTGGTGAACCCGGAGCTGTCCGGAAACGCCGGACTGCTGCAGGCCTACCTGGAAGGCGCGTCGTTCGACGGTGACAGTGGCGAGGCCACCAACTGCTGTGGCGACTATCTGATCACCCGGGCCGGGGACTCGGTCGGCCAGGCCGTCATCCACGACGGCCTGATCTTCAAGTTCCCGTTCAAGGTCCAGCGCAACCACGATTACCCGTTCTGGGACAGTAACGCCCAGGCGGCGTTTCCGGCCCGCTACGACGGCACCGAGAAGATCCTTGGTATGCAGACCTACCGCTTCGTCCAGGCCATCGACGACGAGGTGATCGGGCGGCAGGACGTCCCGGGCGCTGTGTTCGGCCGGAAAGATCTGCCTTCAGTCAAGGCCGACCAGGTCTACGCCACGATCCGAACCGTGTGGGTCGAGCCGTACACCGGCGCGATCATCAAGGGCAGTGAGCAGGTCAACCAGCGGCTGGCCTTCAACGGCAAGGAAGTGCCGATCATCGCCGGCCGGCTGACCTACACCGGCGCCACGGTCAGGGCCAACGTGCACAAGTTCGCTTCCTCGGCCCGCGGCCTGCGGTTCGTGACCAGAGTCGGCCCGATCGCGGGCTGGACCCTCGGCCCGATCCTGGTGCTGATCGGCCTGACCCTGCTGGCCTTTTCCCACGGCGACGACGACGGTGACACGGACGACAACGGGGACGGCAACGAGGAGTGGCGGCGGCAGGGACCCGGCGGCCCGGCTGAGGCCGATCAGGCCGATCAGGCCGATGAATCCCGGGCCAGCCGCCGATCCTCCACCGGCGCCTGATCACCCACCCTCACCGGACCAGCCGGCAGCAGAAGATCGCAGTGCCAGGTATGAGCCGGCCTCGAGCGGGGCTCCATCCTCCCCAGACCCGCTGAAGTCCCTCCGGCCATTCCGGCTCCACCAGGTCCTCGATCACGAATCCAGCGCTGATCAGCATCCGGACCTGATCGCCCAGGGTCCGATGGTGCTCGGCGTAAACCGGGGCGCCGTCCCGGCCGGTCTCCTGATACGGCGTCCGATCGAAATAAGACCGGGTGGCGGTCAGTCCGCCCGGCCCTGGGTCGTCTGGAAATGCCCAGCGGATCGGGTGGGACAGGGCGAAGACCCACCGGCCGCCCGGTCGCAGCACCCGAGCGATCTCGCGATGCACCCGTTCGGGATCGGCCACGAACGGCAGGGCGCCGTAGGCGGTGAAGGCCACGTCGAAGCAGGCGCTGGCGAACGGCAGCCGCCGGGCGTCGGCCTGCACTCCGGGCAACGAGCCGTCCGCCTGCCGCAGCATGCCGATGGACAGATCACTGGCGGCTGCGTGCACGCCCTGCTGGCACAGCCATCTGGCTCCGTCGCCCGCCCCCGCGCCGACCTCGAGCACGGTCAGCCCAGGCAGCCCAGCCGGATCACCGAGCAGGCCGGCATCAGTCTCGTCCAGGCCCTCGGGACCCCAGATCAGCCGCCCACCAAGATCAGTCTCGTGCTGGCTGCGGTAGGCCCTGGCCTCACGGTCCCACCACGACCGGTTGGCCTGCACTGTGGCGATCGGGCCGATCGGCGCGAACCCGGCGAACTGGCTGCCCGGCCCAGTCTCCGGCCCAGCATCCGGACCGGTGTCCGGATCGGCATCCGGACCGGTGTCCGGATCGGCCTCTGGGCGAGGCCTGGTCATGGCGTTCTCACGGCAGAATTGTGCCGGTCCACGAGCAGCCGTTGCGCTGCGGTCCCAGCTTTGACCCGGGTTTCTGCTCAAGCTAGTGTGAGCTGCGGCGCATGCTGTACTGCGCGGGCTGTATGTCTTCAGTGAGATTTCTTTGCAAGATGCCTGATTGAGGACAGCACCGATCCGACTGGCCGGATGCCCCTGCTGGGGAAGTGCCACCGACTCGGGGTTTTCACGGGCTGCGTGACGGGGTGTGCCGTCTGCACCGATCCTGTCCACCCATCGAGTTCTGTCCGCATCGGAGTTCCCACGTTCATGACCACCAGCACGGTCGAGAAGGCACGCACCCCGCAGGTCGCCGTCAATGACATCGGCAGCGAAGAGGATTTCCTCGCCGCGATCGACGAGACGATCAAATATTTCAATGACGGGGACATCGTCTCCGGGACGATCGTCAAGGTCGACCGGGACGAGGTGCTGCTGGACATCGGATACAAGACCGAGGGCGTCATTCCCTCGCGCGAGTTGTCCATCAAGCACGATGTCGACCCGGCCGAGGTGGTCAGTGTCGGGGATGAGATCGAGGCCCTGGTTCTCCAGAAGGAGGACAAGGAGGGCCGGCTCATCCTGTCCAAGAAGCGCGCTCAGTACGAGCGGGCCTGGGGCACGATCGAGAAGATCAAGGAAGAGGACGGCATCGTCACCGGCACGGTGATCGAGGTGGTCAAGGGTGGCCTGATCCTCGACATCGGGCTGCGCGGATTCCTGCCTGCGTCGCTGGTCGAGATGCGCCGGGTGCGTGACCTGCAGCCCTACGTGGGCAAGCAGATCGAAGCCAAGATCATCGAGCTGGACAAGAACCGCAACAACGTGGTGCTGTCCCGCCGGGCTTGGCTGGAGCAGACTCAGTCCGAGGTGCGCCAGACCTTCCTGCAGACCCTGCAGAAGGGTCAGGTCCGTTCCGGCGTGGTCTCGTCCATCGTGAACTTCGGTGCGTTCGTGGACCTCGGCGGCGTCGATGGCCTGGTGCACGTTTCGGAGCTGTCCTGGAAGCACATCGATCACCCGGGTGAGGTGGTCGAGGTCGGCCAGGAGGTCACGGTCGAGGTGCTGGACGTCGACATGGACCGCGAGCGCGTGTCCTTGTCGCTGAAGGCCACGCAGGAAGACCCGTGGCAGCAGTTCGCCCGCACTCACGCCATCGGCCAGGTCGTGCCGGGCAAGGTCACCAAGCTGGTTCCGTTCGGCGCGTTCGTCCGGGTCGACGAGGGCATCGAGGGACTGGTCCATATCTCCGAGCTGGCCGAGAGGCATGTCGAGATCCCCGAGCAGGTCGTGCAGGTCAACGATCCGATCTTCGTCAAGGTGATCGACATCGACCTGGAGCGGCGGCGGATCTCGCTGTCGCTGAAGCAGGCCAACGAAGCCGGAACCGGGGCCGGCGGCGACACTTTCGACCCGGCGCTGTACGGGATGGCGGCCGAATACGACGAGGCTGGCAACTACAAGTATCCCGAAGGCTTCGACCCCGAGACCAACGACTGGCTCGAGGGTTACGAGAAGCAGCGCGAGGAGTGGGAGACCCAGTACGCGCAGGCGCACGCCCGCTGGGAGGCCCACCGCAAGCAGATCGAAGACGCCAAGGCGGCCGACGACGAGGCCCGGGTGGAAAGCGGCGAGGCCGCTCCGGCCAGCTACACGGTGTCGGACGAGACCACCGAGACTCCGCTGGAGGGCACCCTGGCCACGGACGAGGCGCTGGCCGCCCTGCGGGAGAAACTGACCGGAGCCTGATTCCTTCTGGGTCTTCATGATCGGCGTACGCGCCCCGGCATCCAGGTCCGCCTGGGTCCCGGGGCGTGCTGCTGATCAAGGTCGGCGCAGTCCCGGTTAGGATCTCCGGCGTGCTGCGGATCGGGCTCAGCGGCGGAATCGGGTCGGGCAAGTCCACCGTCGCCGGGCGGTTCGGTGAGCTGGGGGCAACGGTGATCGACGCCGACCAGCTGGCCCGCGAAGTGGTGGAGCCGGGACATCCTGGCCTGAGAGCGGTGATCGAGGCGTTCGGGCCCCAGGTGCTGGCCGCGGATGGAACCCTCGACCGGCCCGCGCTCGGCGCGATCGTCTTCGCCGACGACCAGGAGCGGCAGCGGCTCAACGGCATCCTGCATCCGCTGATCGCGGCCCGGACGGAGCAACTGATGGCTCAGGTGCTGGCTCGGGCCGGCCCCGGCGCCGTGGTGGTCCACGACGTTCCGCTACTGGTGGAGAACGGCCTGGCGTCCCGGTACCAGCTCGTGGTGATCGTGCATGCATCGGCTCAGCTGCGGGTGCAGCGCTTGATCGAGGCCCGGGGGATGACCGCGGACGACGCCTGGCAGCGGGTGAACGCCCAAGCCAGCGACGAGGAACGCCGCGCCGTCGCCGACGTCTGGATCGACAACTCCGGCTCCCGGCAGAGCTCCATGGCTGTGGTGGACGACTGCTGGCAGGACCGGGTGCAGCCACTGCGCGGCCTGACCAGCTGAGCCGGCCCCGTCGCCGGAAACAAACTGTCGGCGGCCACGCTTACGGTGTAGGTCATGCGTCCCACAACAGACCTGCAGCGCTCGGTCGCCCCGTTCGAGGTTGTCTCGCATTATCAGCCCAGCGGTGACCAGCCCACGGCGATCGCCGACCTGACCCGGCGGATCAACGCCGGGGAGAAGGACGTCGTCCTGCTCGGCGCCACCGGCACCGGCAAGTCCGCCACCACGGCCTGGCTGATCGAGCAGGTCCAACGCCCGACCCTGGTGATGGCGCCGAACAAGACCCTGGCGGCTCAGCTGGCCAACGAGTTCCGTGAACTGCTGCCCAACAATGCGGTCGAGTACTTCGTCTCGTACTACGACTACTACCAGCCCGAGGCCTACATCCCGCAGAGTGACACCTACATCGAGAAGGACTCCTCGCTGAACGAGGAGGTCGAGCGGCTCCGGCACTCGGCCACCAACTCGCTGCTGACCCGCCGCGACGTGGTGGTGGTGGCCACGGTGTCCTGCATATACGGCCTCGGAACGCCGCAGGAGTACGTCGACCGGATGGTCCGGCTGCGGGTGGGTGGCCAGCTCGATCGCGACCAGCTGCTGCGGCAGTTCGTCGGCATCCAGTACACCCGCAACGATCTGGCCTTCACCCGGGGCACCTTCCGGGTCCGGGGCGACACGGTCGAGATCATCCCGATGTACGAGGAACTCGCCATCCGGATCGAGTTCTTCGGCGACGAGATCGACCGCATCTACACCCTGCACCCGCTGACCGGCGAGATCGTGCGCGAGGAACAGGAGATGTACGTGTTCCCGGCCAGCCACTACATCGCCGGTCCGGAGCGGATGGAGAACGCGATCCGCTCGATCGAGTTCGAGCTGGCGGAGCGGCTGGCCCAGTTGGAACGCGAAGGCAAGTTGCTGGAGGCACAGCGACTTCGGATGCGCACCAGCTACGACATCGAGATGATGCGGCAGGTCGGTTCCTGCTCGGGGATCGAGAACTACTCCCGGCACCTGGACGGCCGCGGTCCCGGGTCGCCGCCGAACTGCTTGCTCGACTACTTCCCGGACGATTTTCTGATCGTGCTGGACGAATCGCACAGTTCCGTGCCGCAGATCGGTGGCATGTACGAGGGCGACATGTCGCGTAAACGCACCTTGGTCGATCACGGGTTCCGCTTGCCGAGCGCAATGGACAACCGGCCGCTCAAATGGGAAGAGTTCGTCGAGCGGATCGGCCAGACCGTCTACCTGTCGGCCACTCCCGGCCCCTACGAGCTGGGCCGGTCCCAGGGCGTGGTCGAGCAGATCATCCGCCCGACCGGCCTGGTCGACCCGAAGGTCGTGGTCAAGCCGACCAAGGGCCAGATCGACGACCTGCTGGGTGAGATTCGCGAGCGGGCTCAGCGGGACGAGCGGGTCCTGGTCACCACCCTGACCAAGAAGATGGCCGAGGACCTCACCGACTACCTGCTCGAGCAGGGGGTCCAGGTCCGTTACCTGCACTCCGAGGTCGACACCCTGCGCCGGGTGGAGCTGCTCCGCGAACTTCGGACCGGCGTTTTCGACGTCCTGGTGGGAATCAACCTGCTCCGGGAGGGTCTGGATCTGCCGGAGGTATCGCTGGTCAGCATCCTGGACGCCGACAAGGAGGGCTTCCTGCGATCCTCGACCTCGCTGATCCAGACCATCGGCCGGGCCGCCCGGCACGTCAGCGGCGAAGTGCACATGTACGCGGACAAGATCACCCCGTCGATGGATCGGGCGATCGAAGAGACCAACCGCCGCCGAGAGAAGCAGGTCGCCTACAACGTCGAGCGTGGCGTCGACCCGGCGCCGCTGCGCAAGCGGATCGCCGATATCACCGACTTGCTAGCTCGCGAGGACGAGGACACCGAGGCACTGATCGGGGGAGCCGGCCGCCAGCGCAGCCGGGGCAAAGCACCGGTTCCGGGCATGAGTTCAGCCGCACAGCATCGGCTTACCGGCGGGGCCGGAAACCTGCCCGCCGCTGACCTGGCCGATCTGATCCAGCAACTCACCGAACAGATGCACGGTGCGGCTACCGAGCTCCAGTTCGAGCTGGCCGCCCGGCTGCGGGACGAGATCCGGGAGCTGAAGAAGGAATTGCGCGGGATGCGGGCGGCTGGCACCGGCTGACCCCGGCCGCCTCGGCGCAGGCCGGTGAGACAGACCCGGCGCCGTACCTCGGTTAGATCTTCAGCCGCCGTGCCTGGATGCCGATATCGGATCCATTGGTGTCGCCCGGGGAGAACGGCCACTCCTTGAAGGCTGAGGAGGAAGCAGATGTCGCTGCGCTCTTGGTCGATCCGGACCCTGTTTCCGCTGATGGCCGGCAGCATCATCCTTGCCGTGGTGCTCACCGCCTTCGGGGCGTTCATGGCCGCCCGTCAGGCGAGCGATGCGCAGAAGGACGTCAAGGTCCGGATAGAGACCTTGGAAGGCGTCTCGAAGATCGAGTTTCTGGCCGACCGGATCCAGTTCAACAACCTGATCCAGCAGTATCGGCCCGGTCAGACCACCGCTGGCCAGGACATCACCCGCGATCTCACGTCGATTGAGGACACCGCCAATACATTCAACGGCCTGCCGCTGAGCTCTCCGGAGAGAAGTGCCCTGGCCGGGATGCACGAGTCCTTCGGCAAGTTCAGCTACTGGCTCGGCACCCTCAAGCCGCCGGACAATGCGCAGGAGTCTGCGGACGTCGGAAGCCAGTACAAGGCCTACGTGGCCGCGAACGCCGGTGCCATGCTCAAGGCCCGGCAGATCCTGACCGCGAGACTGGTACATCAGCAGCAGCGGCTGACCGATGCGATCCGGCTGTCGCTGGTCCTGGAGATCGTGCTCGGCCTGACTGCGGGCCTGGTGGTGGGCAGCGGCATCTTGCTGATCGGCCGGTCGATCAACAAGCGGCTGGAGGCGCTGCGGAACTCACTGCAGGCGATGGCGGACGGAGACCTGACCCAGCGGGTTCCAGCTGGGGGCCAGCAGGAGCTGGCGGAGATTGGCAGCAACGTGAACGCGGTGCTCGATCAGTTCTCCCGCGCCTTCACCTCACTCGGCCAGACCAGCAGGCAGCTCGGAAGTGCCGCGACCGCACTGGAGACTCTTGCCGCCGATGTCGGCCGAAAGGCGGAGGAGACCTCGGCTCAGGCCGACGTGGTGGCCCGGACCGCCGACGAGGTGTCGCAGAACGTTCAGGCGATGGCGGCGGGCGGCGAACAGATGGGCAGCTCGATCTCGGAGATATCGCGCAACGCCAACCAAGCCGCCCGGGTCGCCATCGGAGCGGTGCAGGCGGTTGAGTCGACCACGGCGACGATGAGCAAACTGGGGGATTCTTCCCGTGAGATCGGTGACGTGATCAGACTGATCACCACCATCGCCGAGCAGACCAACTTGCTGGCCCTGAACGCAACGATCGAGGCGGCCCGGGCCGGCGACGCCGGCAAGGGCTTTGCCGTGGTAGCCGACGAGGTGAAACAGCTGGCCCAGGAGACGGCCCGGGCGACCGAGAACATCTCGAACCGGGTCGAGACGATCCAGCAGGACGCCGTGCAGGCCGCTCGGGCGATCTCCGAGATCGCCGGCGTGATCACCCGGATCAATGAGTTTCAGACCACGATCGCCAGTGCGGTCGAGCAACAGACCGCCACCACGCAGGCCATCAACGCCGGGGTCGGCGTCGCGGCGACCGGTTCCGGTCAGATCGCCAGTAGCATCGCGGGGGTCGCCGACGCTGCCGGGGTGACCGCACACTCGATGAGCCAGGCCCAGGGCAACGCCCGGGAGCTGTCCCGGATGAGCGACGAATTGGCCGCGCTGGTGGCCGGTTTCCGGTTGAGCTGAATCGGTTTCAATGCCCGGGCCCGGCGAAGCCTCGCCGCTCGCAGCGCACAAGCCCATGAGATTGGGCATGGTCCAGGGCCGCATCGTCACCGAGGACGGATGCCAGCTGTCACCTAGGATCACAGTGTGGCAGTGCCGGTGTGGTTCGAGGTCGCCACGTTCTCCGTCCTCGGCTTGCTGCTGCTGATCGACCTGGCCGTGGTCGGCCGGCGTCCGCACACTCCGGGACTGCGCGAGGCGGCCGGCTGGGTTGGGTTCTACATCTCCCTGGCCATGGTGTTCGCCGTCCTGCTGGCGCTGGTGGACAGCCCCGGGACGGCGACCCGGTTCGTGGCCGGCTGGCTGACCGAGTACAGCCTGAGCGTCGACAACCTGTTCGTCTTCGTGGTGATCATGACTCGGTTCACTGTGCCAAGGCCTTACCAGCAGAAGGTGCTGATGATCGGCATCCTGCTGTCGCTGGTCCTTCGCGGCGCGTTCATCGCGGTGGGGGCCGAGGCGATCCAGCGGTTCTCGTTCATCTTCTACTTGTTCGGCGCGTTCCTGATCTATACCGCGATCAGCCTGCTCCGGCACGGCACTCAGGACGAGGCCAAGTTCGACGAGAACGTCGTGATTCGCCGGGCGCGGCAGGTCCTGCCAATGAGCACCGACTATGAGGGCTCCAAGTTGGTGACTCAGACCAAGGAGGGCCGCCGCCTGACTCCTATGGTTCTGGTCTTCCTGGCGATCGGCACCACCGACGTGCTGTTCGCGCTGGACTCCATCCCAGCCATTTTCGGCCTGACCACCGATCCGTTCATCGTCTTCACCGCCACGCTGTTCGCGCTGATGGGCCTGCGGCAGCTGTACTTCCTGCTCGGCGGCCTGCTGGAGCGCCTGAGCTTCTTGTCCTATGGACTGGCGCTCATCCTCGGCTTCATCGGTGTCAAGCTGATGCTCGACGCGCTGCACAGCAACGAGCTGCCGTTCATCAACGGTGGTGAGCATGTGGGATGGGCGCCCGAGATTCCAATCTGGCTCTCTCTGCTGGTGATCGTGACCACCCTGGTGGTGGTGACGGTGCTGAGCCTGGCCAGCGCCAATCGCGAGAGCGCTGATCGCGAGCGCTGATCTCCTCTGACTATCTGGCTGATTGTGATGACTCTCTGACTCTGTGTCAGACTTCGGCCGGAGTCACCGACGACACGGGCTACCGGCGCGGGTCATCGACCCAGCCGGTGCCGGCGGGCGCAGTGGACCGACCCACCGTTCAGCGGTCGCGGACCGGTCGAATCGCCCGCCGCCCCCTGCCGGAGTGGCGGGTAGCGCGGGGCGGCTG
>CAXUFS010000066.1:11627-12399 GCA_964250315.1 uncultured Kineosporia sp.
CCCCCGGGGGGGGTGGGGGGGGGCGGGCGGGGGGGGGGGGGGGCCCGGGGGGGGCGGGGGCGCCGCCCCCCCCGCTCACGGGGCCAGGCGCGGGGCGGACTGGTTCTCCGGTTACCAGCCGCGCTCTCGCCATTCGGGTAGGTGAGGGCGTTCGGCGCCCAGGGTGGTGTCCTTCCCATGGCCGGGGTAGACCCAGGTCGAATCGGGCAGGACGTCGAAGAGCCGGTGCTCGACGTCGTCGGTCAGCGAGCCGAAGTTGCCCGCATCACCCCGGGTGTTGCCCACCCCGCCCGGGAAGAGGCTGTCACCGGTGAATGCGTGCACGCTGCCGTCCGACGAGGCCAGCACCAGGGCCACCGAACCCGGAGTGTGACCACGCAGGTGGACGACGTCCAGGATCAGGTCGCCCACCCGCACCTGGTCGCCCTGCCCGAGCATCTCGTCCACAGCCACCGGCAACTCAGCGGCGTCCTCACGGCCCGCGTAGGTGCGCGCTCCGGTGGCCCGGACGACGCCCGCCAGCGCCCGATGGTGATCCCAGTGCTGGTGGGTAGTGATCACCGAGTCGAGCTGACCGCCGTCCGCGGTCACCCAGGTGATCAGCAGCTGGGCGTCGTCAGCGGCGTCGATCAGGGCTCTCGTGCCGGTCGCACGGCAGGTGAGCAGGTAACAGTTGTTGGCCATCTCCGAGACGCTGCGCTTGCCGATGGTCGCGTCGGGCAGCTCACGCACGTCTGGTTCTCCGCCCGGGATCACTTCGCCGGTATAGGTC
>CAXUFS010000067.1:0-12260 GCA_964250315.1 uncultured Kineosporia sp.
CCTGACGTGCGCCGCCGGCCCGGGTTGCTGCTCGCCCTGATCGGGGTCGTGCTGCCGGTCGGCCAGGGCAAGCAACCCGCGTCTTGGCCGCTTCAGGTCCTGACCGCCGGTGTACGCGATCCGCGGGCAGCCGTGGTCGCGCCGCACGGCCTGGTCTTGGAAGAGGTCAGTTATCCCCCCGATGATCAGCTGGCCGCCCGGGCCGAACAGGCCCGGGCCATGCGCAGTCTCGGGCCGAGGTGATCACCGGTCATCAGTCTCACCAGGGGCGCGAACGGGCAGGGCAAGCGCGGCAAGCTCAATCCATCAACCATTGATCACCGCCACCGCCACCGCCAAGCGCCAGTCGTTCGGCCAAGCTCCGCCACCCGACTCGGCAAAGCCCAGCGTTGTGCTCTGAAATGGCCGGATAAACGGGGTTTGCCGAGTGGTGAGGCGGCCCGTTCTGAGCAGGGAGCACGCGAGCCGGGCCGATTGGCATCTGGAGCCCGGCAATGGGAATGTCAGGGACATGACCGAGTCCATCTACGACCCCAGCGATGACGGCATCGAGCGGGACGACATCCTCGACCTCGACCAGTCGTTCGGCGACGACAACGTCGACGCCATGTATGACACCAGCTACTCCCCGCCCGACCGCGAGCCGCAGAACACCAAGTTCGGCACCACGCTGGCGGAGGAGCAGGAGGGCGAGAGCTTCGAGCAGCGGTACGCCCAGGAGGTACCCGACCCCAACCTGGCCAGCGACCTCACCCTGGAGACCAAGGACCAGGACGGCGACGAGGCGGACGAGGTCGACGCGAGCACGGTCGACCAGGACGACCTGGCCTACGGCGAGGTCGGCGACGAGCGGGCCGGCCGGCTGGTCGATCCGGACGAAGGCGCGCACGAGGACCGGGAGAAGGATCTGATCGGCGACGATGTCGGCGTCGACGCCGGAGCTGCCAGCGCCGAAGAGGCTGCCGTCCACATCATTCCGGACTGACAGGTCCCAATAACTGGTGGCCGCCGCGCCCGGCCGGTTGAGAGACTGCCGGGATGGGACACGTGGACGTCAACGGGGTGTCCTTCGTGCTTCCTGACGGGCGGCCCCTGCTGGACGAGGTCTCGTTCCGGGTCGGCGACGGCGACGTGGCCGCACTGGTCGGGCCGAATGGCACTGGCAAGACCACCCTGATCCGAATCATCGCCGGCGACCTGGAACCACACGGCGGCTCGGTGGCCCGCGGTGGCGGACTCGGGGTGATGCGCCAGTTCATCGGCAGCCTGCGCGACGAGACAACCGTGCGGGACCTGCTGCTCGGCGTTGCCCCCGCCCCGATCCGGCAGGCCGGGCGGGAGCTGGAGCGCGCTGAGCTGGCGATCATGCAGGTGGACGACCACTCCGCTCAGCTCGGCTACGCGCAGGCACTGGCCGACTGGGCCGACGTCGGCGGCTACGACGCCGAGACCCTCTGGGATGTATGCACCACCTCGGCGCTGGGGTCGGCGTTCGAGCGCGTGCAGTACCGGCCGGTCAGCTCGCTGAGCGGCGGCGAGCAGAAACGGCTGGTGCTCGAGGCGCTGCTGGCCGGCCCGGACGATGTCCTGCTGCTGGACGAGCCGGACAACTATCTCGATGTCCCGGCCAAGCGCTGGCTGGAGGATCGGCTGCTGGCAACTCAGAAGACCGTGCTGATGATCAGCCACGACCGGGCTCTGCTCGATCGGGTTGCTCAGCGCATCATCACCCTGGAGCCGCGAGCCAGCGGAGCCAGCACCTGGGTCTATGGAGGCGGCTTCTCGACCTATGCGCAGGCCCGGGCCGATCGCACTTCCCGGCTCGAAGAGCTGCGCCGGCGCTGGGATGAGGAGCACGCCAAACTGAAGGCCCTCGTCCTGATGTTGCGGATCAAGGCCGCCAACAACGACGGCATGGCCGCGCAGTATCACGCGGCCCAGACCCGGCTGGCTCGGTTCGAGAACGCCGGGCCGCCGGAAGCGGTTCCGCTGGAACAGAACATCACCATGCGATTGCGCGGCGGCCGGACCGGAAAGCGCGCGGTCATCTGTGATGGCCTGGAAATGACTGGTCTGATGCGGCCCTTCGGCACCGAACTGTGGTTCGGGGACCGGGTCGCGGTGCTCGGGTCGAACGGTTCGGGCAAGTCGCACTTCCTCCGGTTGCTGGCCGCCGGCGGCACCGACCCGGACGCCGAGCACCGCCCGGTGGACGCGGGCGACGGGCAGGCCATTGCGCCGGTGCCGCACACCGGCCGGGCCCGGCTGGGCGCGCGGGTGCGGCCCGGCTGGTTCGCCCAGACCCACCAGCATCCAGAACTGCTCGGCCGCACCCTGATCGAGATCCTGCATCGGGGCACGGCGCACCGCCCGGGGATGCCAAGGGAGCAGGCCAGCCGGGTGCTGGACCGTTATGAGCTGGCCCGTCAGGCCGAGCAGGTGTTCGAGACCCTGTCCGGCGGGCAGCAGGCGCGGTTCCAGATCCTGCTGTTGGAGCTGTCCGGCGCCACCCTGCTCCTGCTGGACGAGCCGACCGACAATCTCGACCTGCAGTCGGCTGAGGCCCTGGAACACGGGCTGGCCACGTTCGAAGGCACGGTGATCGCGGTGACGCACGACCGCTGGTTCGCGCGGTCCTTCGACCGGTTCCTGGTCTTCGGCGCCGATGGCGAGGTCTACGAATCGGACCAGCCGGTCTGGGACGAGGGCCGGGTCCAGCGGGTCCGCTAGGCCGGTGCCGGGTCCGCTAGGCCGGTGCCGGTGGATGCTGTGGCCACCGCGGATCACGGCGAAGCGGCCGGGCCCAGCTGGTCGATCACCGGGCGTAGTCGGCCTTCAGGCCCGCGGCCACGGTTCCCGTCCCCCGGCGGCACCGGGCCTGCGGCCGGGCGGGTCTTCGCGCACGATCCTGCGGGCGAAGCCGCCGTCTTTCGCGGCCATGCGGCTGACCACCGTTCGAGCGTGGCCGTGTCCGAGCAGGTCGAGTGCGTGCACGGTACAGCCCAGTTCGGTCAGGTCCTGCTCGGCCCGCCACCACATGGTGCGGCTGGACCGGACCCCGGGCAACAGCACCATGCTCTTGCTCATGCTCTTATCCGTGCCGCTCGTCACGGTAGGCACGCTAGTGCCGCTGGGAGCCGCCGCGCTTACTGATCACGTACGCCGTCGGATGCAGGCCGCCGTGCTGCTCGAGCATGATCTCCTTCACCACCCGGATCAGCGGTGTGCGCTGCACGCTCTGCTTGAACAGCCGCTTGTCGTCGGTGAGCAGCACGGCCCGGCTACGGGCATGCATCACCCGGGCGATCTCTCGCAGCGCGGCTGGATACAGATCGGTGTTGCCCTGGTGCGAGCCGATGCGCTTGCCGAACGGCAGGTTCGCGACGACGCGGTCCACACCGCCGTCCTCCAGCGGAAGACGCCGGGCATCGCCCTCGATCAGCCGGCCCCGCAGCCCGCGGCTGGCCAGATTGTGCCCGGCCAGGGCAAGCCAGCCCGGATTGCGGTCGCAGCCGACCAGGCTCAGGCCGGGCGCCGTCTCACCGGCGATGGTCAGCAGGGTGCCGGCGCCGCAGAACGGATCAAGGACGACGTCGCCCGGGACGGGCTTGGCCAGCCGCACCATCACCGCTGCGATCACCGGATTGGTCGACGCCGGCATCCGTTCCAGCTCGCCGAACCGCTGGGTCAGGAACAATGGGCCGGCCTCGGCCACCAGCCGGTCGTTGAACCGATCGATGTTGACGTCCCACTCGCTGGCTGAATTGACCCAGCCCAGAGCGCTTTCCAGGTGCTCACGCAGAAGCCAGCGCTGCTCTCCGATGTCGGCGACCCGAAATCGTAGCGGCGCAGCGGTGTTCAGTGCGCTGAGCACACCCTGGGCGCGGGAGCGGACCAGGCGTTCCAGGCCGGCGCCGTCGTCGAACGGGATGCTGCAGACGTCGAAGTAGCGCACCTGCGCGAGCGGGCGCAACGCGCCGTGATAGCTGACCCGCAACCCGTTTCGGTAGCGGCGCCCGATGATCGCACCGAGCTGGCGGAGATCCTCGGCCAGATAGTCGACCGCTCCCGGCAGGGTGCGCAGGATCAGGTCGTCCTGAATCGGCCGGTCGAGATCGATCGCGGTCATGGTGGCTGCACGGTAGCCGAGGTCACCCACCCCCGCGCATGATCGTCGTCCCAGCCCGCAGAAGTGCGGTGATCGGCCCACTTCCCAGGGCTGAACTGCCGATCATGAGCGAAAGACGCCCAGCCGCTCAGGCGCCGAAACGCTCGACGGCGCGCATCTTGTTGACGGCGTCCAGCGCGGCCACCTTGTACGCCTCGGACAGCGTGGGGTAGTTGAACACCGTGTCGACGAGCTGGTCCACGGTGCCGTTGCAGGTCATGATCGCCTGTCCCAGGTGGACCAGCTCGGTGGCCTGCGAGCCGAACACGTGCACCCCGAGCAGCCGCCGGCTCTCGGTGCTGACCAGGAGCTTCAGCATGCCGTAGCTGTCCCCGGCGATCTGCCCGCGAGCCAGTTCCCGGTAGCGCGAGATCCCCACCTCGTAGGGCACCGCGGACGACGTGAGCTGATCCTCAGTCTGCCCGCAGTAGCTGATCTCCGGAATGGTGTAGATCCCGATCGGTTGCAGCTCGATCAGCGAATGGACCGGCTCGCCGAAGGCGTGGTACGCCGCCAGCCGCCCCTGCTCCATCGAGGTCGCGGCCAGGGCCGGAAAGCCGATCACGTCCCCGACCGCGTAGATGTGCGGCACCGGGGTCAGGTAGTTCTCGTCCACCGCGATCCGGCCGCGATGGTCGGCCGACAGACCGGCGGCCTCCAGGTTCAGCTCCTGCGTCGCTCCCTGCCGGCCGGCCGAGTACATCACCGCGTCGGCCGGGATCCGCTTGCCGCTGACCAGCGTGGTCACCGTGCCGTGATCGCCGCTCTCCACCGAGGCGACCTTCTCGTTGAACCGGAAGCTGACCGACAGGTCGCGCAGATGGAACTTCAGCGACTCCACGATCTCGTCGTCGCAGAAATCGAGCATCCGCTCCCGTTGCTCGACCACGGTCACCTTGCAGCCCACCGCCGCGAACATCGAGGCGTACTCGATCCCGATCACGCCGGCCCCGACCACGACCAGCGATCGCGGCAGCTGACTCAGATGCAGGATGCCGTCGGAGTCGATCACCCGCTTACCGTCGAAGTCGACGGTGGAGGGCCGGGCCGGCGTCGTCCCGGTGGCGATCACGATGTGGCCGGCCCTGATCCGGCGCTCGCCGTGGTCACCGTGCACGGCGATGGTGTGCTCGTCCACGAAGGACCCGGTGCCCGCCACCAGGTCGACGTCGTTGCGGTTCAGCTGGCTGCGGATCACCTCGATCTCGCGGCCGATCACATGCTGGGTCCGGGCCAGCAGATCGTCCAGGGTGATGTCCTGCTTGACCCGGTAATTCATCCCGTAGACGTCGCGCTGGTTCATCCCGGTCAGGTAGAGCACGGCCTCGCGCAGCGTCTTGGACGGGATGGTGCCGGTATTGATGCAGACACCGCCGATCATGTTCCCGCGTTCGATCACGCAGGCCCGGTGGCCCAGCTTGGCCGCCGCGATCGCCGCCTTCTGCCCGCCCGGGCCAGAGCCCAGCACCAGCAGGTCGTAATCGTTGTCCGGCATGGTGGCTCCTAGCATCTTCCGGCACGGGGTGCGGGGGGAGTGCGTTGCGGCAGCAGGCCCGCTGGCCAGCGTTTTGACCCTCCGACGGACCCCCGGGTAGTCTGGACCATCGTTGTGTGAACCGCGTGCTCCGCTCGTCCGCAGGGGAAGTATTCGGTGCCGCGGCTGCTGATCACAGCCTGACCGCGAAACACTTCCGAAGTACTTCTGACCTTATTGAACATGAACGAGGCTGCGAACGTGCGTACCTACACCCCCAAGCCCGCCGACATCGAGCGGCGCTGGCACGTCATCGACGCCTCTGACGTGGTGCTGGGCCGGCTGGCCTCCCAGACCGCCATTCTGCTGCGGGGCAAGCACAAGCCCACTTTCGCTCCGCACGTCGACACCGGCGACTTCGTGATCATCGTGAACGCCGGCAAAGTCGCGCTGACCGGCAGCAAGCGCGATCAGAAGCTGGCCTACCGCCACTCGGGTTACCCCGGCGGCCTGCGCTCGGTGAACTACACCGAGCTGCTGGAGAAGAACCCGCGCCGGGCGGTCGAGCAAGCTGTGCGGGGCATGCTGCCGAAGAACACCCTCGGCCGGCACACCCTGAGCAAGCTGAAGGTGTACGCCGGGCCGGACCATCCGCACGCCGCGCAGAAGCCGGTGCCGTTCGAGATCACGCAGGTCGTGCAGTAGGCCCCGGCCCGCTCGACACCAGATCATCCAAGGAGAATCGTGGCGCAGCCCGCACCCGAGACCGACGCGCTGGACGACGTCGGCACTGACGACGACGCACCCAGCAGCTACACCAGCTCCACCCCGGCCACCCGCGGCGGCGGATCCAGCATCACCGCTCCGGGCGCGGCCACCGGCCGGCGCAAGGAGTCGATCGCGCGGGTCCGTCTGATCCCGGGCAGCGGCACCTGGAAGATCAACGACCGCACGCTCGAGGACTACTTCCCGAACAAGCTGCACCAGCAGCTGGTCAACGACCCGTTCCGGGTGACCGAGCTGGAGGGCCGGTTCGATGTGATCGCCCGGCTGCACGGTGGTGGTTCGTCCGGCCAGGCTGGCGCGCTGCGGCTGGGCGTGGCCCGGGCACTGAATGAGATCGACGCCGAAGCCAACCGGGCGAACCTGAAGAAGGCCGGTTTCCTGACCCGCGACCCGCGAGCCAAGGAGCGGAAGAAGGCCGGTCTGAAGAAGGCCCGCAAGGCGCCTCAGTACAGCAAGCGCTGATTCTCACCAGCCTCGGCTACCGTGAGCCGACCTGGTCACATGGCGGTGACCTGATGCCCGTCAGCTGGGAGAACCGATGGCCCGACTCTTCGGCACCGACGGCGTCCGTGGCCTGGCCAACCGGGACCTGACCGCCGAGCTCGCGCTTGATCTGGCCGTGGCCTCGGCTCACGTGCTGGGCGAGGTTGGCCAATTCAACGCCAGCCGTCCGCGGGCGATCGTCGGGCGGGACCCGCGGGCGTCCAGTGAGTTCCTGTCCGCCGCGGTGATCGCCGGACTGGCCAGCGCCGGAGTCGATGTCGAGGACGCCGGAGTGCTCCCGACCCCGGCGATCGCTCAGCTGGTGGCCCAGACCGGTGCCGATCTCGGCGTCGTCCTGTCGGCGTCCCACAATCCGATGCCCGACAACGGGATCAAGTTCTTCGCCGAAGGCGGGCGCAAGCTGGCCGACGCCGTCGAGAACGAGATAGAGAAGCGGATCGGCGAGGAGTGGGACCGGCCGACCGGCGCCGGTGTGGGCCGGGTGCAGCGGATGGCCCAGCCCGGTGAGCGCTACATCCGACACCTGATGTCGAGCCTGCCGACCCGGCTGGATGGCCTGCGGGTGGTGCTGGACTGTGCGAACGGCGCGGCCAGCGTGGTCTCGCCCAAGGCGTTCCGGGCCGCCGGAGCCGACGTGGTGGTGATCGGCGCCGACCCGGACGGCCTGAACATCAACGACGGCTACGGGTCCACTCACCTGGACCGGCTGCGGGATGCGGTGATCTCTCACGGTGCGGACGCCGGGATCGCCCACGACGGCGACGCCGACCGGTGCCTGGCCATCGACCACCTGGGCCGGGACGTGGACGGCGACCAAATCATGGCCATCCTCGCCGTGGCCTTCGCCGAGCGCGGCGTGCTGGCGCACAAGACCCTGGTCACCACCGTGATGAGCAATCTCGGGCTGCGCCTGGCGATGGAGCAGCACGGGATCAGCGTGATCCAGACCGCGGTGGGCGACCGTTACGTGCTGGAGGAGATGCGCTCGGGCGGGTTCTCGCTCGGCGGGGAGCAGTCCGGGCATGTGGTGATGCTCGACTGGAGCACCACCGGGGACGGCGTGATGACCGGCCTGCATCTGCTGGCCCGGATGGCTCAGACCGGGCGGTCACTGGCCGAACTGGCCTCGGTGATGCAGCGGCTGCCGCAGGTGCTGATCAATGTGCGCGGGGTGGACAAGGACCGCTGCGGCTCCGATCCTGGGCTGGCCGCGGCCGTAGCCCGGGCGCAGGAGGGGCTCGGGTCGTCCGGCCGGGTGCTGCTGCGTCCCTCCGGTACCGAGGCGCTGGTCCGGGTGATGGTCGAGGCGCCCGCCACCGACCAGGCCCGCGCTGTGGCCGAGGACCTGGCCGCCGCGGTCAAGGACCGGCTCAGCCTCTAGCGGCCGTGCCAGCTGAGTCCCTCGGAGCACCTCACATCCTGGCTCACGCTCAGCCGCTCCCGGGCGGCGCGCTCACCTCGCCCTGACCTGGCGATCATGGGAAAGCAAGGAGATTCTCAGAGCTTGCGCAGCCTGATCCGCTGCACGGCGTGATCGGAGGCCTTGGTCAGCACGAGGCTGGCCCGCCCCCGGGTCGGCAGCACGTTCTCATTCAGGTTCCGCTCGTTGATCTCTCGCCAGATCCGCTCAGCCGTGGCCACCGCGTCAGCGTCACTGAGCAGGGCATAGCGGTGGAAGTAGGACTCGGGCCGGGCGAAGGCGGTCTCCCGCAAACGCAGGAACCGGTTCACGTACCACTGCCGGACATCGCTGGTGTGCGCGTCCACGTAGATGGAGAAGTCGAAGAAGTCGCTGACCGCCACGCCTTGCCGGCCGTCCGGGCGGGTCCGGGCCGGCTGCAGCACGTTCAGCCCTTCGATGATCAGCACGTCCGGACGGCGGATCGTCGCGTGGGCACCAGGCACGATGTCGTAGGTCAGATGCGAGTAGACCGGCGCCCGCACCTCCGGCAGCCCGGACTTGACCCCGGTGACGAACCGGAGCAGCCCGCGGACGTCGTAGGACTCCGGGAAACCCTTGCGCGACATCAGGTCACGCCGTTCGAGCTCGGCGTTCGGCAGCAGGAAGCCGTCGGTGGTGACCAGTTCCACCCGGGGGGTGTCCGGCCAGCGGGACAGCAGCTCGCGCAGGATCCGGGCGGTGGTCGACTTGCCCACCGCCACCGAGCCAGCGATCCCGATCACGAACGGCGTCCGCTCCGGCCGTTCCTGCAGGAACTCCGCCGTCCGCGCGTGCAGGTTGGTCACTCCGCCGAAGTACAGGTTGAGCAGCCGCGACAACGGCAGATAGACCTCTTCCACCTCGCGCAGGTCGATCCGGTCGCCCAGCCCGCGCAGCCGGGTCAGGTCCGCCTCGGTCAACGTCATCGGCGTGCTGTCCCGCAGCGAGCGCCAGGCGTCGCGGTCCAGCTCCACGTAGGGCGTGCCCAGCACCGGGCTGACCGCCTGGGCGGTTGCCGTGGCCGGGTCGGTGGTCGGGTCCATTGCCCGGCATTGTGCCCGCCCACCAGCCGAGATGTGCGCACGGGGGACACTCCGGGAAGGGCCGGGTACCCACGGCGGCTGCCCGGCTAGGCTCCTGCTATGTGCGGAATCGTGGGTTACACGTCCAGTTCGGCTTCCCAGCTGGGCGAGCACCCCTCCGCCCTGGACGTCGTACTGGAGGGTCTGCGTCGGCTGGAGTACCGCGGTTACGACTCGGCCGGGGTGGCGCTGCAGACCGGCGGCGGCCTGGTCACGGTCAAGCGCTCCGGCAAGCTGGCCCGGCTGGAGGAGGCGCTGGACCAGAATCCGCCCCCGCCGTCCAGCACCGGCATCGGGCACACCCGCTGGGCCACCCATGGCGGGCCGACGGACACCAACGCCCATCCGCATCTGGGCGGCAACGGGCAGCTAGCGCTGATCCACAACGGAATCATCGAGAACTTCGCCGAGCTGAAGCACGAGCTGATCGCCGGCGGCGTCGAGTTCACCAGCCAGACCGACACTGAGGTGGCCGCTCACCTGCTGGCCGCCGCCTATCGCGAGACTGGTGACCTGGCCCAGGCGATGCGAGTGATCGCACAGCGGCTGGAGGGCGCCTTCACCCTGCTGGCCGTGCACGCCGATGTCCCCGGCGTGGTGGTCGGCGCCCGCCGCAACTCCCCACTGGTGGTCGGCGTGGGGGACGGCGCCAACTACCTTGGTTCCGATGTGGCCGCGTTCATCGGGCACACGCGGGAAGCGATCGAATTGGGCCAGGACCAGGTGGTGGTGATCACTCCGGATTCGGTGGTGATCACCGACTTCACTGGGAACGCGGTGCCGGGTAAGCGCTTTCACGTCGACTGGGACGCCGCCGAAGCGGAAAAGGGCGGCTTCCCCTGGTTCATGGCCAAAGAGATCAACGACCAGCCGCAGGCGGTCGCCGACACCCTGCTCGGCCGGACCGACGCGGCTGGCCACCTGACCCTCGACGAGCTGCGGATCGACGAGTCCGTGCTCCGGGAGGTCGACAAGATCGTGGTGGTGGCCTGCGGGACGGCGTCCTACGCGGGATTGGTCGCCAAGTACGCGATCGAGCACTGGTGCCGTATCCCCTGCGAGGTGGAGCTGTCGCACGAGTTTCGCTATCGGGACCCGGTGGTGAACGGCCGCACGCTGGTGCTGGCGATCTCGCAATCCGGAGAGACCATGGACACGATCATGGCCATCCGCCACGCCCGTGAGCAGGGCGCGCGGGTGCTGGCCATCTGCAACACCAACGGCTCGACCATCCCTCGCGAATCCGACGCGGTGATCTACACCCATGCTGGCCCGGAGATCGCGGTCGCCTCGACCAAGGGCTTCCTGTCGCAGATCACCGCCTGCTACCTGGTCGGGCTGTACCTGGCCCGGCTGCGGGGCAACAAGACCCCAGACGAGATTCGCGCGATCATGGGCCAGCTGCAGGCCATGCCGGACAAGATCCAGAAAGTGCTGGACGGGCTCGAGCAGGTCCGGACCATGGCTCGCTGGATGGCCGACACCCGCTCCGTGCTGTTCCTGGGCCGGCACGTCGGGTACCCGATCGCTCTGGAAGGGGCCCTGAAGCTCAAGGAGCTGGCCTACATCCATGCCGAGGGATTCGCGGCCGGGGAGCTGAAGCACGGGCCGATCGCTTTGATCGAGGCCGGGCAGCCGGTGTTCGTGATCGTGCCCTCGCCCCGGGGGCGGGATTCGCTGCACGCCAAGGTTGTCTCCAACATCCAGGAGATCAACGCCCGCGGGGCGCGCACCATCGTGATCGCCGAGGACGGCGACGACGATGTGGTTCCCTATGCCACCGAGGTGATCCGGGTGCCGCAGACCCCGGCGCTGCTGGCGCCGCTGGTCACCGTGGTGCCACTGCAGGTGTTCGCCTGCGAGCTGGCCACCGCCAAAGGGCTAGACGTCGACCAGCCGCGCAACCTGGCCAAGTCGGTCACGGTCGAGTAGAACGCTGCGGTACCTGACGCCGAGCGGATCCAGCGCCGCGCGCACCCGCACGCCCTCTACCAGCGCTGATCATGCAAGTTCTTGCAGGATCAGGGTTCTGGGAGGGCTTCCGCGTTCAAGTTTGGACATGATCAGCGTCGAGACGCCGCTGGGCGCATGGCCAGCACCGGGGCGCCGCTGGAGTGCTACGTCGAGACGCCCCTGGTATCACAAGGTGTGACCAGTGACGACGTCTCCCTCGCCAGCCGATGCCCGAAGCGAATGCACTACGGGCCCTGCGGCGGCGTCCGCGAGGATCTCAGCTGCGAAATGGCGCCAGTGCCGTGTCCTTTCGCCCAGCTGATCGTGGCGGTGCCCTGGGCCGGGCCGGAACGTCTGGCTCCGCCACTGCGGGACCGGGCCACGCCCGACCGGCCCGTCGTCCTCACCGACTTCAGCGTCACCCCCTTCGACCGTGGCAGTGTGGCCGCGGTGGCTGCGGCGCTGGACGGCTCCTGCGACGGCCTGCTGGTCGGCGAGCACCACGACCGGCCGGACTTTCCGCCCACCCTGATGGCTGCGCTGATCCGGGACGCAGGCGGCGCGGGCTGGATCACCCTGACCTGCCGGGACCGCAACCGGGTTGTGCTCGAGCAGGAGCTGGCTGGGCTGATGGAGGCCGGCGCGGCAGGCGTGCTGTGCGTCACCGGGGACGGCCGGGCCCAGGGCGTCCGGCCCGGCATCACCCAGGTCTTCGACATCGACGGCACTCAGCTGGCCGGCCTGGCCGCGGCCACGGGGCTGCCCGTCGCGGTCGCCGAATCACCCGACGCAGCGCCCCGGGCACTGCGGCCCGGGCGGGTACGGGAGAAGCAGCGGGCCGGGGCTCAGCTC
>CAXUFS010000068.1:0-12255 GCA_964250315.1 uncultured Kineosporia sp.
ATGCCGAACCGCTCGGCGAACGCCCGGGCACCGCCCGGCCGCCGGGAACTGACGGCGCCCACTTGGGCGTCGTCCAGCGCGGCCGCGTCGGCGGCGCACGTGGCGGCGCTCCCACCCGTTCCCATCACTCCCCAGCGCACCGCCGCACTGTACCGCCCGGTTCATCACCAGCACGGCCGCGCCGGCCGGATGAGCGGTCAGTGACAGCCCCGCTTCAGGGGCAACGCCCCGGCCGCGGTAGTAGCGTCCAGCACATGTGCCTCACGCCGGACAGCCCGCCGCCGGCTCCGCCCCGAGCCGGTCAGGTGGCCTCGCACTCGGACCTCACCCTGACTTCGAGCGATGGGGCCAGGGTGCCGGCCAGTCAGGCCGAACCGGCCAATCCCAACGGCCGCAATGTGATCATCCTGCCGGACGTCCGCGGGCTGCATCCGTACTACAAGGCGCTGACTCAGCGGTTCGCCGAAGCCGGTTTCCATGCGGTGGCCATCGACTACTTCTCCCGGACGGCCGACACCGATGATCGCGGCCCGAGCTCCGATGGTCTGCCGCACGTGGCGGAGGTACGGCCGGGTCAGGTGCAACTCGACGTGCAGGCGGCGATCACCCACTTGCGCGGCTACGCCCGGGGCGAGATCTTCACTGTGGGCTTTTCTTTCGGCGCCAGCCAATCGTGGCGGCTGGCCGCCTCCAGCCTGGGCCTGAGCGGCGTGATCGGCTTCTACGGCGACCCATCGCTGCTGGCCGACGTCACCGACGATCTCTACCTGCCGATGCTGCTGCTGATCGCCGGCGCGGACACCAGCACCCCGCTGGCCGAGGTCGACAAATTCATCGAACGCCTGGACGAGGCTGGAACGCCCTATCGCAAGCAGGTTTTCGAGGATGCTCCGCAGTCATTCTTCGACCAGTCGTTCGAGCGGTGGCCGGATTACTGCGATCAGGCCTGGCGGGAGATCCTGGACTTCACTGGGCGCCCGGCCGTGGCCGGCTGACGCGATGGCCAGCCAAGGTCAGCCACTACGCCCGATGCGGACGCTGCGAACCAGCATCCGGGACATCGTGCACGGCGCCACGCCGAATCATGAGCATTTTCGCGATCGGCTGGTGCTGATCTGGTCGGGCACGATCTTCCTGGATGTCATTTTCAGCGTGCTGGCTCTGCTCTTCGAAAAAGGTCGCGCGGACAGCGAGATCTTCAATTACGGCGACGCGTTGTTCTGGACCACCACCCAGCTGCTCACTGTCTCCTCCCAGCTGAAGAACCCGGTCACCCCCGCCGGGCGCGTTCTCGACGTACTGATGCAGGTCGTCGCGATCACCATCATCGCCACTCAGGCCGGGTCGGCGGGCAGCTTCCTGTATCGCCGCAGCGTGGAGATCAATCCCTCCCCCCATCACCAGGATCCGGGCGACGCGTCCACTCAGAGCCCGGCCAGCTGATGAGCTCGCATCCCCTCGATCCCCTCAGCAGCGATGAGATCCGCCAGGTCACCAGCCTGCTTGAGGCGAAGCGCCAGGTGGGGCCGGGCTGGCGTTACGCCAGCATCGAGCTGCTGGAGCCGGACAAGCCGGCTCTGTGGGCCTACCGGCCCGGGATTCCAGCCGATCGATCCGCTCAGGCCGTGGTCTGGAACCGCGCTGATGGCAATGCGTACCGGGCCACGGTCTCGCTCAGTTCGGCTGAGATCACCGGCTGGGAGGAACTGCCCGGCCAGTTCCCCAACATGACCGTGGACGAGTGGCACGAGTGCGATGAGCTGGTGCGATCGGATCAGCGGCTGGTGGACGCGCTGGCGGCCCGGGGAATCACCGATCTGTCCCTGGTGCTGGTGGACACCTGGGCCTACGGCGCGGCTCTGGTGCCGGAACAGTATGCCGGGCGGCGAGTGGGCTGGGGTGACGTCTGGTTCCGCAGCAGCCCCGGGGGTAATCCCTATGCCAATCCGGTCGGGAACCTGCACCCCATCGTCGATCTGAACCGGATGGAGGTCCTGGAGATCGAGGACGGCGGGCCGCCACCGACGACCCGGGACGAGGTCACCGTGTCTCATCCGGCGATGGGCGAGTACGAGCCAGGATTGGTCCCGGGTCTGACCCCGCGAGCCCTCCAGCCACTGGACATCGTTCAACCGGAAGGAGTTTCGTTCGATCTCGATGGCAACGCCCTGCGTTGGCAGAACTGGGAGATGCGGCTGGGCTTCAACTACCGCGAGGCCCTGGTGCTGCATCAGGTCGGGTATCGCGACGGCGACCGGCTCCGATCGATCGCCCACCGGCTCTCCTTCTCCGAAATGGTGGTGCCCTACCGCGACCCGAGCCCGGACCACTACCGGCGCACCGCTTTCGACGTCGGCGAGTGGGGTTTGGGCTTCATGACCACGTCCCTGGAACTGGGCTGTGACTGCCTGGGTGAGATCCGCTATCTGGACGCTGTTCTGCACGATTCCCACGGCGAGCCATACGCGATTCCGAACGCAATCTGCGTACACGAGGAGGACAACGCCGTCCTGTGGAAGCACGTGGACGCTGTGGCTGGCGCACAGGTGCGCCGGATGCGCCGCTTGGTGGTGTCCTTCCACGCCACGGTGGCGAACTACGAATATCTGGTCTACTGGCGGTTCTACCAGGACGGCTCGATCGAATGCGAGGTGCGGGCCACCGGCATCATGGTGACCAGCCGGTTCGGCGGCGAGCCACCGGCCTACGGCACGGTGGTCGACCATCAGACCTACGCGCCGTTCCATCAGCACTTCATCGTCGCCCGGCTCGACCTCGACATCGACGGTGAGCACAACACGGTCTACGAGAGCCACACCGAGGCGCTGCCGATTGGCCCGGGCAACCCTCACGGCCTGGCCCTGGTGGCGCGAAATCTCCCGCTGCGCAATGAATTGAGTGCCATCCGGGACCACGACTGGGCCAGCCAGCGAAGCTGGAAGGTGATCAACGACTCCGCCCTCAACGGACTGGGCACATCGCCGGGATACAAGCTGGTGCCGGGAGCCAGCATTCCGCCCATGCTCGACCCGCGGGCGCCGGTGCTCCAGCGGGCCGCCGCGATCGGTCACACCCTCTGGGTCACCCGCTACGAACGTTCGCAGCGCTGGCCCTGCGGTGACTTTCCGAACCTGTCGGCCGAGGACCGCGGGCTTCCGGCCTGGACCGCCGCTGACCGGTCACTCGAGGACACGGACGTGGTGCTCTGGTATGTGTTCGGCATCCATCACGTCACCCGGCCCGAGGACTGGCCGGTGATGCCGGTCGATGTGGTGTCGTTCTGGCTCAAGCCGTTCGGCTTCTTCGATCGCAATCCAGCCCTGGATGTGCCGGCATCGCCGGATCATTGCGGGCACCCGGGCCACAGCGATGACCCGGGAAGCGGACCGCCCGATGAATCAGTGCCCGAGCCAGTGCATGAGCAGGGAGGCGCCCGGTGACCTGGCCACGAGTGGGTGGACTGCGCACGGTGGCGTTCGGAACGCCCGGACGAATGCGAAAAGAGCTGACTGATGCGGTGATTCACGGTGGCAAGCGGGCCACCGCCGGGCTGGCCGAGCTGGACTACGAGCCGGAGAGCGAGGATCTCGAACACGTCGGCGAGCGGCTGGTCGTGCTCGACGACGACGGTCACCGAGCCGCGCTGATCGAGATCACGGCAGTCGACGTGGTGCCGTTCGCTCAGGTGAGCGACGAGTTCGCCCAGGCGGAGGGCGAGGGCTTCACTGGCTACGCCGATTGGGCCTCCGCCCATCGAGCCTTCTGGCAGCGACTCGGAGTGCCGGTGAACGACGAAACGGCGGTGGTATGCGTACGTTTCGCCCTCGTCCAAGCCAGCTGACCCGCTCTCAGGCCGACCGCTGGTCGCGGCGGGCCCGGCTCTGCAGGTGGATCCTTTCGCCCTGCGGCCCGAGCAGAGACAGGAATTCGACCGCATCCTCACCGGTGCTGCCGAACCAGTGCGGGAGCCGGGTGTCGAACTCGGCTGCCTCCCCCAACTCCAGCACTGTGTCCTGATCACCCAGCACCAGCCGCAACCGGCCGTTCAGCACGTATACCCACTCGTAGCCGTCATGGGCCTGCAGCTGCGGGGTGGCCAGCGTATGCGGAACGCTCATCCGGTAGGCCTGCGCGCCGCTCGGGCGGCGGCTCAGCGGCTGGACGACCAGGTCACCGCGCCGGTTCGGCTCGATGATGACCCGCGGGTCACCTACTTCGACGTCGGCGACCAGGTCGTCCAGCGGAACCTGGTAGGCCCGGGTGATCGGTAACAGTAGTTCGAGACTGGGCCGGCGCTGGCCGGACTCCAGCCGGGACAGCGTGCTGATCGAGATACCGGTGGCCCGAGCCAGCCCGGCCAGGGTGCCGGCCCGCTCCTGACGCAGCTGGCGCAGCCGCGGGCCGACCTGGGACAGGGCGAGGCCGGAGGCGCCGTTCTCGGCGTCCAGCTGGCCCGCGACCTCAGTCACTTCAGTCAGCTCGGCGCTGGCCGAACCGGGCTCCGGGTCCACGGTGCGAGGCTGAGGCACCTCGTTGAGAGTGAGCTGATCATCAATGGGGGCATCGAACGTGACGTCCATAGAGACAAGGTAACCGGCCCGGTTCCGTCATTGTTCCGATCGGCTCGGCCGCCGAGTTGTGTTGTGTGAGAAGGGTTACACCGTGGTGGTCAGTGATGCGGCGTGGCCCCGGCCGGCCGGAGATCAGGGCCAGGCAGAGGAGGGGAAGCTCACAGTGTCATCGTTGTCACGGCGCCGTCCGGCCAGAGCCCATCAGCCGGACTGGTCAACGTCCGGCTTCGATCTCCTGGACGGCCAGGACGGCGTCCTCGCGGCTGCTGAGGGCCGCCAGCACCAGCTCGCACAGCTCGCGGACCGCTCCCGCTCCGCCGGGATGCTTCAGCTCCAGCCGGGCCGCCGCTCGCACCTGCGGATGGGCTCCGGCCACGACCACCGGCCAGCCCACCATCCGCAGGCAGCCCAGGTCGTTCACGTCGTTGCCGAGGTAGGCGACCCGGCTGGCGTCCAGGCCCTCCCGGGCGATCCACTCCTTCAGCGCCTGGCCCTTGTCAGCCTGCCCCTGAATGGCCGGGACCTGCAGCTTCGCGGCCCGGGCGCTGACCACCGGATTGGTCTCGGTGGACAGGATCAGCAACCTGATCCCGGCCTTGCGGGCCAGCGACACACCCATCCCGTCCTCGCGGCTGACCCGGACACTCTCCACCCCGTTCTGATCCAGGTAGAGCCGGTCGTCGGTGTGCACGCCGTCGAAGTCCATCACCATGGCGTCCACGTCGACTTCGGTCACCGCGCTGGCGTCGGAGCGGGCGGCCAGCAGCTGGGCCACCATCTGGGCCTGGGTCAGGTCGTCGAGGCTGTCGATCTCCAGGGCCATCTCGTCCGGCGTCAGCTGAGGGGCGATCCGGCCGAAGAACCGGCGTCCCGCCTGTCGCAGCCCGGCGGTTCGCATCACGTAGAACGCGCCGGTTTCCCGGAACTCGGGGGCCAGGTCCTGCCGGCGGGCTCGCGGCCGGGCCTCGTCGTGGTTCACCCCCTTCAGGCCACCGTCCGGCCCGAATCGCCAGAGGAAGGCGTGGTTGCTGGCCACCGAGAAGGCGACATCGGCCTGGCCGGCCAGCACCAGACTGACCGCGGCGTCCAGATCCGGCGGCCGGATGAACGGGCTGGTGCACTGCACCAGCAGCACCACCTCAGGCACCACGCCGTCCTGTTGTTCCAAGGCGTCCAGCGCGTGGAAGACCGCCGATTCGGACGACGCGGTGCTGCCGGAGAGCTCGGCCGGGCGCTGGATCGGCCGCGCCCCGGCCCGCTCACCCTCGTCCAGGATTTCCGCGCTGTCCGAGCTGACCACGACCTGATCGATCAGCCCGGCGGCAGTGCAGGCGTCAACCGCCCGGGTGATCAGTGACCGGCCCGCGATCGGGCGCAGGTTCTTGCCCGGCACGCCGACCGAACCGCCCCGGGCCGGGATGACGGCGACCACCTGCGGCGCCGGGAGGCTGTCAGTCATTCGCGTTCCTGTTCCGCGCGGGGCCCGGTCTCTCCGGGCGAAGAAGCCGGTGTTCAACCACCGGATTATTCACCCGATCGACGGCTGTCGCGCCGCGCCGGACGCAACGGGGTCAACGACCCTTGGGTTCCACATGGTTCTACACCTGCGTGCGGCGCGGCGAATCTTCCCACCCCTTATACGGCCTAGTCGGTCGACGCCGGGACGGCACGGTGGTGCTTCGGACAGCGGGCCAGCGGACTCGGCAGTTTCCATTCGCCGACTTCTAAGCGTCGACTGGCCGTGCTCCAGTGGGCGACACCTGGGCCGCCGGCGCGGACAGGCGGATCACCGCCACGCCGATCAGGGCGGTGAGGATGTCAGCGATGCCGATGGCCAGGTTGGAGGCGACGCCGGCGAAGCCGAATGCGAAGGAGACCGGCGTGACCACGAGCAGTTGAAAGGCAGCCAGAACCAGGGGCAGGGCCGCCCATGGTCGCGGCCATCGGTGCTGGCGCAGCGCCATCACGCCGATCCCCGCGAGGCCGATGTCGGCCAGTAGGGCACCCAGGCCGAAGACGCTGCTGGCGGCGCCGGTCGAGCTGGCGGCGGCGGCCGCTCGGCGGACCAGGATCAGCACCAGCTCACCCGGCACGGTCAGGAACATCCCGAGCACGGCGAGGCCGCCCAGGATGCGGGCCGCCCGGCTGGACCGGACGACGCCGGAACAGACCAGACCCACGATTCCGGCCGCCATCAGCGCTTGGGTGAGGGCGAAGAAGACTTGCATGGGGATGTAGGCCTGCGGTGAGAGTGGATAGCTGAGCCGGTCATCGGGGACGGCGGGGTTGACGACGAAGAGGAACGCGTTGCCCAGGATGGCCAGTGCGGCCCCGGCGATCGCAGCGAGTCCGCAGCGGCGCAGCAGGGTGACCTCCATGATGAGCTCCCCTTCATGTCGGTTCAGCGAATTCGTGACGCAACTAGTGAATCCACCAGTGAGGGCATTAGTAGAGTAGTGGATCGTGAGTGGTGTCAAGGGCGTCTCCGGCAATCAGAGCCGCCGGGAAAAGGCGCAGGCGACCCGGCTCAGGATCGTGGAGGCTGCCCTTGCGGCCTTCCTGGAGCGCGGCTATTCCGGCACCACCATGGACGCGGTCGCCTCCCAGGCAGGCGTGGCCGTGCAGACTGTCTACTTCACCTTCCACACCAAGAGCGACCTCCTCCAAGCCGTCTATGAGCACGTGGTCCTGGGGCCGGAGAGACTGCCACCGCATCTGACCTGGTGGTGGCGCGCCGTGGAGAATGAGCCCGACGTCGTCCCCGCGGTGCGGACCCTGGTGAGTGGATCCATGGATCTCCTGGTGCGGGCCTCTCCCCTGGTCTGGATGGTGCTGGGAGACGAAACGGCAAGGGAGGGCTACGAGTTCAACGAAGGGCTGCGGCGCGACGGCTATGAGGTCCTGGTACGGACGCTGACCGCGAAGCACGCGCTGCGACCCGAGATCACCCCTCATCATGCTCGCGACGTCCTCCTCCTGCTCACCGGGCCCCAGCTCTACGCCCAGCTGGCGCGAGACCTGAAGTGGAGCCGCGAGGAGATCGAGGAGTGGATGATCACGTCGGTGCTCCAGCAGCTGTTCGGCATCGGATGATGGCCCGGTCCACCGATGGCCTGGACCAGCCGCCACGATTGGCCGGGCCGCATGATTTCAGAAGCGCAAGACAACCCACTGCCTTCAGCGAGATCACCTACCTCGTGGGTGCCAGACCGTCTTGATCTCCAGGAAGGCCCGCATCCGGGTCAGCGGCGGAACCGGCTCGAAGTCCGGTTCCTGCGCGGAAGCCCCGCGCCCGGCCGGGCGGAGGACCCGCTTCAGGTTGTCCGCGGCCTCGGCCTCGAGCGCCGCCCAGTCCAGGCCGTTGGCATCCGCGGCGCCGGTCAGATCCAGCGCGTTCACGTCCCGGTGCGCGGCCAGCGGCCGGGCCAGTTCGGCCGTGAAGCCGGTCAGCAGGTTCACCACCCCGCCCGGCAGGTCCGAGGTGGCCATCACCTCGGCCAGGGTGATCGCGGGCAGCGGCCGGTGCTGGCTGGCGATCACCACCGCCGTGTTGCCGCCGGCGATCACCGGGGCGATCACACTGACCAGGCCGAGCAGCGATGACCGCTGCGGGGCCAGAACGCCTGCCACGCCGGTGGGTTCGGGCGCGCTGAGGTTGAAGTACGGCCCAGCCACCGGGTTCGCGGTGCCGAGAACCTGGGCAAGCTTGTCGGTCCAGCCGGCGTACCAGACGAAGCGGTCGATCGCGGCATTCACCACCCGCTCGGCCGCAGCGCGCGAAAGTCCTTCTCCAGCGGTGACTTCGTCGGCGAACTGGGCGTGACGGCCCTCCATCACCTCGGCGATCCGGTAGAGCACCTGGCCCCGGTTGTAGGCGGTGGCACCGGACCAGCCGGAGAAGGCGGCCCGGGCGGCCTGGACGGCGTCCCGGACGTCCTTACCGGAGGCCTGGGCGGGGTTGGCGGCGAAAACCCCAGCGGCATCGGTGATCTGGTAGCTGCGCCCGGATTCGCTGCGGGGAAATCCGCCGCCGATGTACAGCTTGTAGGTCTTGCGGACGGCGATCCGGGCCGCCGGGACGTCAGCCGGCACAGTAGGCCTCCAGCCCGTGACGGCCCCCTTCCCGGCCGTACCCGGATTCCTGATAGCCACCGAACGGCGAGGCCGGGTCGAACCGGTTGAACGTGTTGGCCCAGACCACCCCGGCTCGCAGCCGGTCGGCGGTCCAGAGGATCCGGGAACCCTTCTCACTCCAGATCCCGGCCGAGAGTCCGTAAGGAGTGTTGTTGGCCTTGGCCACCGCCTCGTCCGGAGTGCGGAAGGTCAGCACCGACAGCACCGGGCCGAAGACCTCCTCCTGCGCGATCCGGTGGCTGTTGGAGACCTCGGTGAACAGGGTTGGCGCGAACCAGAATCCGGCGCTGGGCAGCTCACAGGGCGCAGACCAGCGCTGCGCGCCCTCGGCCTCGCCCGCGGCCGACAGCTCGGTGATCCTCGCCAGCTGCGCGGCCGAGTTGATCGCCCCGACGTCGGTGTTCTTGTCCAGCGGGTCACCGACCCGCAGGGTGGCCAACCGGCTCTTCAGCCGCTCCACCACCTCACCGGCGATCGGCTCGGCCACCAGCAGCCGTGAACCGGCGCAGCACACCTGGCCCTGGTTGAAGAAGATGCCGTTCACGATGCCCTCGATCGCCTGGTCGATCGGGGCGTCCTCGTACACGATGTTCGCGCCCTTGCCGCCCAGCTCCAGGGTGATGGGGGTGCGGGTTCCAGCCAGGTTGCGGGCGATCTGCTTGCCCACCGTGGTCGACCCGGTGAACGCCACCTTGTCCACGCCGGGATGCGCCACCAGCGCGGCCCCGGTCGAACCGGGGCCGGTGACGATGTTGACCACCCCCGGGGGCAGGTCGGCCTGCTGGCAGATCTCGGCGAAGAGCAGGGCCGTGATCGGCGTGGTCTCAGCCGGTTTCAGCACCACGGTGTTGCCGCAGGCCAGGGCCGGGGCGATCTTCCAAGCCAGCATCAGCAGCGGGAAGTTCCACGGAATCACCTGCCCGGCCACCCCGATCGGCCGGGGATCCGCCCCTAGCCCGGCGTACTCCAGCTTGTCTGCCCAGCCGGCGTAGTAGAAGAACCAGGCCGCGGCCAGCGGGACGTCGATGTCCCGGCTCTCCTTGACCGGCTTGCCGTTGTCCAGGGTCTCGGCCACCGCGAGCTCGCGGGAACGCTCCTGCAGCAGACGGGCGATCCGGAACAGGTACTTGCCCCGCTGCGCACCGGTCAGCCGGGACCAGGTGCCGTCGTAGGCCCGGCGGGCCGCGGTGACCGCGCGATCGACGTCCTGGGGGCCGGCTTCAGCGACCTCGGCCAGCACCTCCTCGGTGGCCGGGCTGATCGTCTTGAACCAGGTGCCGCTGGCCGGGACGGCGAAGTCGCCGTCGATGAAGAGCCCGTAGCTGGGCCGCAGATCGGCGATCGCCCGGGACTCGGGCGCGGGGGCGTACTCGAAGGCGGCCATTGCCGGAAACCTCAGTCCATGGTCACGTCGTCGGAACCGTCATAGCGGCCGGTTCGCTGTTTGTGCCGCTGCATCAGCAGATCATTGAGCAGCGACGAGGCACCGATCCTGAACCACGCCGGATCCAGCCAGTCGTCTCCGGCCACCTCGTTCACCGCTACCAGCAATCTGAGCGCGTCCTTGCTGGCCCGGATGCCGCCGGCCGGCTTGACCCCGATCTGGACGCCGGTGACCCGCCGCAAGTCCCGGACCGCCTCCAGCATCAGCGTGACCACCGGCAGGGTGGCCGCGGGCGAGACCTTACCGGTGCTGGTCTTGATGAAGTCGGCCCCGGCCAGCATGGCCAGCCAACTGGCCCGGCGGACATTGTCGTAACTGACCAGCTCGCCGGTCTCCAGGATCACCTTCAGGCGGGCCCGCTGGCCGGCCCGCTCACAGGCCTGCCGGACGGCCACGATCTCCTCGTACACCTGCAGGTACCGCCCGGCCAGGAAGGCACCGCGATCGATCACCATGTCGATCTCGCTGGCCCCGGCCGCTACGGCGTCCTGGGTGTCGGCCAGCTTGACCCGCAGGCTGGCCCGGCCGCTCGGAAAGGCGGTGACGACCGCCGCGACCCCGATTCCGCTGGCGGCCAGGGCCTGCACGGCCACCGGCACCAGGTCACCGTAGACACACACGGCGGCCACCGCTGGGCAGGCCGGATCGCCCGGATCGGGCCGGCGAGCCTTGGCGCAGAGCGCGGCAACCTTGCCTGGCGAGTCCGCGCCCTCCAGCGTGGTCAGGTCGATCATGCTGATCGCGGTGTCGATGGCCCAGGCCTTGGCCCCGGCCTTGATCGAACGGGTGGCCAGGGCGGCGGCCCGGGCATCTAGCCCCACGGCGTCCACTCCGGGCAGGCCGAGCAGGAACCGGCGCAGGCTGGAATCCGATGACACGTCAGCGCCCGCCGCGCTGATCAGTTCGGCGGTCAGCATCGCCGTCCGCCTCCGCTCCGCTGCACGATCTACCGTACACACACCCGGTCAGCGGTTTGGAAGAGCGGAAGGGAGCCGAGCGTGGTCTTCGCCGGAATCGATCTGGGCACCAGCTCGGTCAAGATCGCTGCTGTCGACGCGGCCGGGCGCGTGCTCGGACTGACCCGGCGCGATTACCCGGTGGAGTCCCCGCAGCCGGGCTGGGCCCAGACCGATCCCCGGCGATGGCGGCAGGCGGTGATCGACGGCGTCCGGGAACTGGAGGCCGGGTTGAGCGAACCGGTGACCGCGATCGGGTTGTCGGGCCAGATGCATGGCGTGGTGATGACCGGGGACGACGGTGAACCGGTCCGGGATGCTTTGCTGTGGCCAGATTCTCGTGCCACTCATGAGCTTTCGGCCTATCGGGTGCTGCCAGCACCGGCTCGGGCCCGGCTGGCCAATCCGCTGACCCCCGGAATGGCCGGGCCGATGCTGCGCTGGCTGGCCCGGCACGAGCCGGACGTGGTGGAAGCGACCACCTGGGCACTGCAGCCCAAGGACTGGCTCCGGCTCTGGCTGACCGGCGAGGTGGCCGCCGAACCGTCGGACGGATCGGCCACCCTGCTCTGGTCGGCCCCCGACGACGACTGGGACTGGGAGGTGGTCCGGGCGATCGGGTTGCCCTTCGACCTGTTCGCCCCGGTGGTGCCGGCCTGTTCGATCGCGGGATCGTTGTCCGCCTCCACAGCCCAGGAGCTGGGGCTGCCCGCTGAAGTGCCGGTGGCGGCCGGGGCCAGCGATTGCGCCGCCTCCGGACTGGGCTGCGGCTTGGCCCATCCAGGTGAACTGCAACTCACCGTCGGCACCGGCGGCCAGCTGATCACGCCAGTGGACAGCCTGCCGGACCAGCCGGACCCGGCTCACCTGTTCCGAACCGCCCAGCGCTCGGGCTGGTACGCGATGGCCGCGACGATGAACGCCGGGCTGGCCCTGAGCTGGGTAATCCGGCTGCTCGGCTGCTCCTGGAGCGATCTCTACGTCAGTGCCGAAAGCCCTGTGCAGGAACATGATCCGTATTTTCAGCCGTTCCTGACCGGGGAGCGCACGCCGTACCTGGATTCGAGCCTGCGCGGCGCCTGGACCGGGCTCGCGCTGACTCACGGCCGGTCGCAGCTGCTGCGGTCGGCGCTGGAGGGGGTGGCGTTCT
>CAXUFS010000069.1:0-12227 GCA_964250315.1 uncultured Kineosporia sp.
GGCCCGGGGCAGGTTGATCGCCCGGACGCCGTCCGGGGCCCGCCGCCCGTAGGCCGAGAACGGAGCCGCATAGGTGAGGCTGGCGCCGGTCACCATCAGTGCGGACAGTTCACGGAACCGGATCCGGGCATCGTCTGGATCATGCACCACCGTGATCACCAGAATACGCAGGCCAGAAGCCGCGGCGTCCATGCCGCGGGCCGGGGCGGTGCTGTCCTGAGTCAACGCTGTCCTGAGCAAACTGTGAGTCAACCTGATCCATTCACCCGGTGGATTCCGAGTACGCCTCGATGACCTCCTCGGTGTCACCATCCATCCGGAGCAGACCCTTGTCGATCCAGATTGCCCGATTACAGGTCTTCTGAATCGCCGGCAGGCCGTGGCTGACCAGGAACACGGTTCCGGCCTGGGTCCGCAGTTCGCGGATCCGGGCCTCGCTGCGCTTCTGGAACGCCTTGTCTCCGACGGACAGTGCTTCATCGACCAGTAGCACTGAATGGTTGACCGATGCGGCGATGGCGAATCGCAGCCGGGCCGACATCCCGCTGGAGTAGGTCCGCATCGGCAGTTCCAGGAACTGCGGCTCGATTCCGGCGAAGTCGACGATGCCCTGATACTTGGCCCTGATCTCTTCCATGGTCATGCCCAGCGCCAGCCCGCCCAGGATCACGTTCCGCTCACCGGAGAGTTCGTTCATGATCGCCGCATTCACGCCCAGCAGGGTGGGGTTGCTCTCGGAGTAGACCGCGCCGCCGCTGGGCGGAGCCAGGCCGGCGATCGCCTTGAGCAGGGTGGACTTGCCCGAGCCGTTGGCACCGACCACGCCGATGGCGTCACCCTCGTAGGCGGTGAAACTGACCCCGCGCAGCGCGTGCACCGCCCGGGCCCGCCGCATCGACGGCGACCGCTTCAGCAGCCGCTTCTCCTTGTCCCGGTCGCTGGCCGACTTGCCGGTGGCGAACACCTTGTTGGTTATGTGCCGGTTGCCCACCACCCCCGGGGGCCGGGCATTCGCCCGGCGCTCCGGTTTGTCACCCAGGTCCATCTGTTCCTCGGCCAGCGGATTCTCCTGCAGGCTGGCGGCCGCACCGGTGCCCTCACTCACGGCCGTACAGCCCTTCAGCCCGCCAGAAGAAGATGAATCCCAGCACGAAGAACACCACGCCGTAGATCAACCCGAGTTCCCAGGTGTGAGCATCCGCGCCAACGCCTGGCTCCCCCCGGTCCCGGGTCAGCAGGCAGTCCCGGACCAGGGCGAGGTACACGTTCAGCGGGTTCAGCCTGAGCAGCGTAGCCAGCTCGGGCCGTCCGGCGAACCGGTGGCTAACGGCGAAGAAGATGCCGCTGACGTAGAAGATCAGCCGGGTGATGAACGGGATCAACTGAGCGATGTCACGGACGTGAATGGTCAGCCGGGCCGCGAAGAATGCCACCCCGGCGCAGAACAGCGTCATCATCGCGAACACCGGCACGACCAGCAGCCAGCGCCAGGTCGGCGACTCTCCGGCCAGCAGCACGATCACACACATCACGAACACCTGCGCGCACAGCTCCAGCAGCTTCTGCAGCACGGTCGCGATCGGCAGCACAGCCCGGGGAAAGTGCAGGGTCCGGACCAGCCCGCGATGGCCGACGATCGAACGGGCGCCTTCGGAGAAGCAGCCGGAGAAGAAGGCGAAGCTGAACACCCCGCAGACCAGGAACGGGAGGAAGTGCGGGGGACGGCTGCTGCTGACCAGCAGGATGCCGAAGACGAAGCCGTAGACCGCCACGTTGATCAGGGGGGTCAGCACCACCCAGGCCAGGCCCAGGCGGTCCTGCTCGTTCTGGGAGCGCACCCGCGAGCGGGCCAGTTCGAAGGCGAAGTGCCGCCGGAACCACAGCTCCTTCAGGTACGCCATCAGTGGCGGGCGGCCGCCCAGTTGCTTCAGCCCGTTGCCGGCGGCGTAGGCGGCCAGATCCTGCCGCGGGGCCGGCATGGTCACGGTCATAACCGCTCCACCGTGGAGCTGCTGGTCATCACGCCCCGGGTGTCCAGCACCAGCGGGGCCAGACGAGCCACGACGTCCAGGTCATAGCCCCGGTGATGCTGCAGCACCACGGTGATGTCGGACTTGGTCAAGGCCTCCTCCAGGTCGGGCACGCTGCGCAGGTCCAGGCCACTGGAGCTCCAGTCGGCCACGTACGGGTCATGAAAACGAACCTCGGCACCGTGGCCGGCCAACTTGTGCGCGATCGGCACCGCCGGTGACTCGCGCTGATCGGAGATGTCGGCCTTGTAAGTCACGCCGAGCAGCAGGATGGTCGACCCGCGCAGCGGCTTGGCCACGTCGTTCAGCGCGTCCTGGATCCGCCGCACCACATAGCTGGGCATCTCGTGGTTGATCTCCTGGGCCAGTTCCACGAACCGGAACGGATAACCCAGCGCGGCCCGGACCCGATAGGAGAGATAGTTCGGATCGATCGGGATGCAGTGCCCCCCAACCCCGGGGCCGGGATAGAAGGCCTGGAATCCGAACGGTTTGGTGCTGGCGCAGCGGATCACATCCCACAGGTCGATGCCCAGTTCGTGGCAGAACCGGGCCATCTCGTTCACCAGGGCGATGTTGACGTGCCGGTAGGTGTTCTCCAGCAGCTTGGCCATCTCGGCTTCCCGGCTGCTCGCGGCGATCACCACGTCGTCCACGATCCGGCGGTAGAACTGCGCGGCCCGCTGGCTGCACCCGGGGGTGACGCCGCCGACCACCTTGGGCGTGTTGCGGAACCCGAACCTCGGGTTGCCCGGGTCGATCCGCTCGGGGGAGAAGGCCAGCCACAGGCTCTCGCCGATCCGCAGCCCGGTCGCCTCCAGCCGGGGCCGCAGCAGTTCGTCGGTGGTACCCGGATAGGTGGTGGACTCCAGCACCACCAGAGTGCCCGGGCTGACGTTGGCGGCGATCGCATCGGTCGCGGCCAGCACCGCGCCCAGGTCCGGGCCGCCATCCTCAGCCAGTGGCGTCGGCACACAGATCACCACCGTGCCGGCCCGGCCGATGATCGACGGATCGCTGGAGGCGACGAAACCCTGCTGGAGCATGGTTGCGACCTCATCGTCGGACAGGTCATCCACGTGGGAGTGCCCAGCCGTCAGGGCGCGGACCACCCCGGCATCGAGGTCCAGGCCAGCCGTGCGCAGGCCGCTGCGGCAGGCCTCCTGGGCCAGGGGCAACCCGACGTAGCCCAGTCCGACAACGACGAGGTCCAGAGACATGAGCGCGTCTCCTCCTGAATCGACTGTGTGCCTGTGCGGGTGCAGCTGTGTCTCAGCCGAAGCATCGGTCCCGGCTTGCGTCAGGAATTGTGTCACGGTGCTGCCACCCGGAATCGCGTCACAGCCACGTTCACAGCTACGTTCACAGCTACCTGAACTATCACCGCCACCCCGGTAACCGTCCTTACCGCCATCCGAGGTCGGCCCAGTGCGCCGCTCGTCCGGCCACTTCGCCGCCGGACAGCGCCCGCGGCAGCGGACGCGGGGACCCCAGCCGGTAATAACGCGTGGCGATCTGCGCGCGTGCCGCCACGTAGTCGTCGCTGGCGCTGTCCAGCAGATGTTCGGTGTATCGCCCGTCGAACATCCCCGGTACCAGGGCATCTGTGACCAGCAGGTCGCCGGAATCGGCTGGGGGGAGCCCGGCACCGGGCTGGTCGCCGGACGCCGCCACCGGTGCCAGCCGGGTGTGCAGGACTCCGGGACGGCGGACGTCGGCCAGCCGCGGTTTGCCGATCAGGTTCAGCAGCGGCGCCGGCAGGACCCGTGATGCCTGGCGCCGGAACACCCGCTGGGTGTGCAGGGCGGCCGCGCTCACCTGTTCCGCAGCAGCCGCAGGACCGGACGCTGTCAGCGAGATCACGTATCGGGCCGCCTGAGTGGCGCCCGTGGTCGGGGGTAATTCCGAGCACGCCATCACCAGCCGGTCGCGAACCCGCACATCCAGCAACCGGTCCAGTGCGCCGCTGAACTCGGCGGGCCGATCTGGGTCAGCCGACAGGGCCAGCCCGATGCTGGCCAGTACCCGGGCCCGGGTCCGCTGGTCGTCCAGGGTCGCCGCCGGGTTCGGCACCAGCAGGGTCGGGGTCAGTGAGTAGAGCAGTTCGTGGGTGGCGTTGTACCCGCTGGCCGACACCGCGGCGTCGAACGCCTTCAGATAGGTGACCAGGGGGAACACTGAAATCACGCTCGGGCCATACGGGTTGTCCGGGCCAGCGCCACCCAGCGGAGCCGAGGTGACCACGATCTGCCAGCCTGCTTCACGGAACCGGGTCACAGTGGAGCGGTAAGCCGTGTGCAGGTCGTTACGCCGGTTCGAACCCAGCGTGATCAGCAGGATCCTCCGGTCCTGATCCAGGCCGAGCGCTTCCCGGGCCTGCTGCCGGTTCAGCTGCTCGACGTTGCCGACCAAGGTCACCGGGGCCACCCGGCGGGCGTCGTCCAGATCCGCCGTCCGGCCGATGTCCCCGTCCGAGGCCAGGTCGCCCGGCTCGAGCACGGCCGAGAACAGCTTGCGGTAACGCAGTCCCCGCCGTCCCGCGCCGGCCCGCCACATCCCACGCCGGCTCCAGACGAACGGCACCTCCGGGTTGCGCCGGATCGCTCGCAGCACGCCGTCGTAGGGGTACACCCCGTCGAACACGAAGGCGCTGGCTGAGGTCTCCTTCAGCAGGGCGGTGATCCGGTCGCTCACGTAGGCGTCCCAGGTCACCCGGGAGACCTGGCCACGGGTGGGGCCGGGACACCATTCGGCCCGCATGTCGAAGGCGCCGGTCACCGGCACCGCTGTACTCATCGAGAACAGCACCGGGTTCATTCCGCCCAACGAGGCCAGGGCCAGGGCCAGCTGCCGGGACAGGTGGCCCATGCCGTTGCCGTTGGTGGTCGCCAGCACCACCGTGGGTGGTCCCGAGCGCATGGTCACCTCGTCATCCTCACCGTGGCTGCGAGCACGGACCCGCCGGGCGCGGCGGCGCGGCGCCCAACATACGGCAGACTGGAGCACCGGCTGGCGGCGGACCACTGGCGCCGGCTCGTGGATCGGTCCGGCGGGTGAGCCAGCGGGTCTGGTCATCCTCTGGCCCGGGTAGGCCCGAGGATGAGCCGGATACGCCGTCGGCCGCCGCCATGGCCAGACGCCAGTGAGACATGGGCCGAAGGAGGAGCCAGGGGTATGCCATCCCTGCGGAGGATCGGGCAGACTATGCGGCGCTTCTTCCTGCGGCAGGTCGTAAGACGGACGAAACGTCAGGTCAGAGCCATTCCCCGGCGCAGCCGCAAGGCGCTGCGGATCGTCATCACTTACGCCGAGACGGCCGCCGCGGTCAGCCAGGACCAGCAGAAGAAGCCGGAGCGGGCGCTGCAATTGCTGGCCGACGCCGCCCGCCGCAGCCCGGCCGACATGCGGGTGGCCAAGCTGCGGGCGCAGGTGATGTCGCGCACCGGCCGGCTGGAGGGCGCGCTCACCGAGGCTTCCCGGCTGGCGATCGAGACGCAGGCGACGAAGAACGTCGAACTGCAACGGCAACTTCAGGGCCGCTGGACCGACACCGACCCGGCTTGGCGGCCGGTGGTTCCGGGACCGGCGCCCGATCAGCCGCCGCTGCCGGGCCGGGTGCTGTATCTGGCCAAGGAGTCGATGCCGCACCTGAACAACGGTTACTGCACCCGGACCCACGAGACACTGCTGGCGCTCAAGGCGATCGGCCGGGACCCGGTCGCGGTCACCTTGCCGGGCTTTCCGGGACTGCGGCTGACTGCCGCCGACGACCCGATCGGCAGCCCGGCCGACCCGATCAGCAAGGTGGACGAGATCGAGTACCACCATGTGCTGCCCGGGGCTGCGAGGTTGCTGGACCACCTTCCGTGGGACGAGTACGTGCAGGCCACCACCACTGCTTTCGCGCGGGAGGTGATCCGGGTACGCCCGGCGGTGCTGCATGCGGGGTCGGGTCGGCGGGGCTACGACCTGGGCTTGGTCGGCCACGCCCTGTCCAGCTGGGCCGGCCTGCCCTTGCTCTACGAGGTGCGCTCGTTCTTCGAGACCACCTGGACCGCGGATCAGCGCTACGCCGAGATCGCGCAGTACTACCACCGCCGGTTCGCGGCCGAGTCCCGCGCGATGCGGGCCGCCGACGCCGTGGTGACCCTGTCCGGGCCGATGCGCGCGGAGATCGTGGATGAGCACGGGGTGGACCCGTCCAAGGTGTTCGTGATCCCCAACGCGGTCGACCTGGACCGCTTCAGCCGCGACTCGGGAGCCGCGCCGCGCGACCCGGCGATGCGCTCGCGGCTGGGGCTGGACGGCACCTTCGTGCTCGGCTACATCAGCAATCTGGACCACTACCGGGAGGGTCAGGAGGTGCTGCTGCGGGCGGCCGCGACCCTGCGCTCCCAGGGCCACCAGGTCAGTGTGCTGCTGGTCGGCGACGGCCGGCGGCGGGAGAGCCTGCAGGAGCTGGCCGTGGAGCTGGGCCTGGGCCGGCACGCGGTGTTCCCGGGCAACGTCCCGTTCGATCAGGTGCCCGCCTGGTACGCCCAGATCGACCTGTTCGTGGTGCCGCGGATCCCCGAGCGGGCGGCGCGGATGGTGTCACCGATGAAGCCGTTCGAGGCGATGGCGATGCGGGTGCCGGTGCTGGTCAGCGACCTGCCCGCCCTGGTCGAGATCGCCGGTCCGGACGAGCAGCGCGCGTTCGTGTTCGAGGCCGGGCAGCCGGGATCGCTGGCCGCGGTCGTGGCCCGGCTGATGAGCGAGCCGCAGGCACTGGCCCAGCGGGTCCGCGACGCTGAGGCATGGGTGCGGCGGGAACGCACCTGGGCGGGCAACGGCCGGGCCTTCGACGAGGTGTACCGGTTCGCCGCGCAGCGGTTCGCTGACCGGCAGGCTCTGGCGGCCCCGGGGGCCTTGGAGGGACTGCGCTGATGCTGATGTCATTGCCCGGCCGCGATCAGGCCGGGGTGGGCTGGGTGGCCGAAACCTTGGCCGCGGTGTCCCGGGTTCCGGTGAACCGGTCACCGGTGGTCTGGGCGTTCACGCCGTTCTACACCGGGAACCCCTACCAGGCGGTGCTCTACTCCCGCTTCTTCGATCACGGCATGGTCGCCGCACCCGCGTTCCGGGCCGGGACCCTGGGTAGCGGTACCTGGGGCTGGCCGCACGATCTGCCTCTGGTGGTGCATCTGCACTGGCTGAACCAGGTGCTCAGCTCGGCGGAGGATGCCCAGCAGGCGCGCGCAGCAGTGGATGAGCACACCGAGTTGCTGGATCGGCTGCTGGCTCGGGGTGCCCGGCTGGCCTGGACCATCCACAACGTGCTGCCGCACGACATCCGGTTCGAGGAGCAGGAGGTGGCGCTGCGGCGGCGGGTGGCCGAACGGGCCGAGCTGATCCATGTGATGAGCCAGCAGACCGCGCAGATGCTCTCGCCCTGGCTGACTCTCCCGGCCGATCGGCTCTATCACTGCGATCACCCCGGCTATCAGGGGGTGTATCCGGATTGGATCAGCCGGGACGACGCCCGGCGCCGCCTGCGGATCCCAGACGGGTCGGTCGCGCTCCTGCTGACCGGAGCGCTCAAGCCCTACAAGGGCATGTCCGAGCTGCTGAGCGCTGTCCAGGACGTCAACCGGGACCGTCCCGGCGCGATCACCCTGATCGTGGCGGGCAAGCCCGACTCGGCCAGTGAGACGGCGGAGTTCGTCCGGCGGGCCATCCACGAACCCGCCGTCCGGCTGTTGCCGGGCAAGATCGCCGACGCCGACATCCAGGTTCTGGTGCGGGCGGCGGATGTGGTCGCGCTGCCTTACCGGCGCTCGCTGAACTCTGGAGTCCTGGCTCTGGGCCTCAGCTTTGGTCGGCCGGCCCTGCTGCCGTCGGCATCCGGATCGATGCCACTGGTGACCGGGACGCAGGCAGCGGTGGTGTACGACGAGGACGACCCGGGCGGGCTGCGGGACGCCGTGGCCGCCTGCCTGGAGCTGGACCTGCCCCGGGCCTTCGCGGCAGCGGCGGAGATCGGCCAGCGGATCGGCCGGGAGGCGGTCGCGGAGCGTTTCGCTCAGGACATGAGGGTCTGGGCCGACACCGGCCGGATCCCGGGCCAGCAGCTGCCTGAGCGGGAGCGAGTGCCGGTATGAGTGCTGATGACGGCCGGGTGGATGTCGTGACCGGTTCGGTGGACGTCGTCCACATCACCGGGGCCCGGCCCAACTTCCCCAAGGCGGCCCCGGTGATCGCCGCGCTGGCCCAGCGCGAACTCGGCGCCCGGCCGATCCGCCAGCTGCTGGTGCACACCGGCCAGCACTACGACGACCGGCTCAGCCGGGTCTTCTTCGACGAGCTCGGACTGCCCGATCCCGACGTCAATCTGGGCGTGGGTTCCGGCTCGCACGCGAGCATGACCGCCGCGGTGATGGTCGGGCTGGAGGAGCTTTTCATCGCCCGCCAGCCGTCCCTGGTGGTCGTCTACGGCGACGTGAACTCCACGGTCGCAGCCGCTCTGGTCGCGGCCAAGCTGCAGATCCCGATGGCCCATGTGGAGGCCGGCCTGCGCAGCTTCGACAACACCATGCCGGAGGAGATCAACCGGCGGCTGACTGACCAGGTCGCTGATCTGTTGTTCGTGACCAGCGCCGAAGCGATGGGTCATCTGGCCCGGGAGGGCGTGGCCGACGCCAGGATGCATTTCGTCGGCAATCCGATGATCGACACTCTGTTGTCGCACCTGGATGCCTTCGACGCCGCCGCGGCCCGGGCCCGGTACGGCCTGACCGGCGACTACGTGGTGGCCACTCTGCACCGGCCCTCGAACGTGGACGATCCGCAGGCGGTGGCTCAGCTGGTGTCGGTGCTCCGCAAGATCGGGGAGCGGCTTCCGCTGGTGATCCCCCTGCATCCGCGTGGGCGAGGGGCACTGGAGGCGGCCGGGCTGATGGAGTCGCCGGGGGTGATGGTGGTCGACCCGCTGCCCTACACCAGTTTCATGGGCCTGGTCCGCGATGCGGCCGCCGTCCTCACCGATTCCGGCGGGGTACAGGAGGAGACCACCGTGCTCGGCGTCCCGTGCCTGACCATGCGGGCCAACACCGAGCGGCCGGTGACCATCACCAACGGCACCAACCAGCTGGTCGGTCCGGACGAGGTGCTGGCCACGCTGGATGAGGTGCTGGCGGCCGGGCCGGGGGAGCGGCCGGCACCCCCACTGGCCCGCCCGCCGCTGTGGGACGGTGCCGCCGGACCGCGGATCGCGGATATCATCGCCGACTTCCTTGCCAGCACCAGCGCCGTGCCGAACCGTTCATCGAGCCAAGAGGGCCAGGGATGACCACCTCGACCAAGCAGCCAGCCTCGTTCAGGCAGCGCACCAAGACCATCCTGCGTCCCCTGCTCGGCCCGGCGGTGCGCAAGGGCCGGGTTTCGATCCGCAGGCTGAACGATCGGGTCAACCCGCCCCGGCGGACTCCGGACGCCGATCGGCAACGGCCGGGCCAGAGCGTGGTCAAGCCGCCACTGGGACTGCCCCGGGTGCCTCCGATGCCGGCCGGCCAGGAATGGAAGCAGCCGCCGGAGATCACCGGGTCCGGGCACCGGGTGCGCACCCTGTACGCCACCGGCGAGGGCGCGAAGGTCTATGACGCCGCCCTGCTGGACAAGCTGAACGCCGAGTACGCCGGGCGCCCGATCGTGCCCAAGCCACCGACCTATGACCCGGAGGCGCTGACCGCCGCGGCCAAGCGGCGGATCACCTGGGTGCACAACATGGTCGGCCTGGCCGGTCAGCGCACCCTGGAGATCGGCTGCGGAAACGGTTTCGAGGTGTGGTCCCTGGCGCACAATCTGGGTGCGGACGCGCATGGGGTGGACGTCGCGCACTACGTGCCGTGGGATCAGCTCTCGGGCCCCCGGGTGCACTTCGAGTGCGCCGACCTGAGCGTTGAAAGCCCTTTCCAGCCGGACTCTTTCGATCGGGTGCTGTCGTTCACGGTGTGGGAGCATGTGACTCACCCGTACGCGATGCTGAAGGCCACCTACGATTTGCTGCGTCCCGGCGGCTTGGCCTGGATCAGGGCCAACCTGTACGCCGGCCCGCAGGCCTCGCACCGCTACCGCCACATCTTCTTCCCCTGGCCGCATCTGCTGTTCAGTGACGAGGTGGTGCGGGAGTGGGACGTCGCGAATGGCCGTGATCCGATCGGCCTGGCCTGGGTGAACCGGCTCAGCTGGCTGCACTACGAGTTCTACGCCGATCAGCTCGGTTTCGAGATCATGCACCGGTCGTACACGGTGGCTGCGATCGACGAGGACTTCTATCAGCGCTTCGAGGATGTGCTGGGCCGCTATCCGCGTACCGACCTGTCCCGTGACTACGTCCTGATGGTCCTGCGCAAGCCCCTCTGAGCGGCCGCCCCGGCAGGGTGTCCAGAGCGGGCGCCGGGAACGGATTCACAGCGACCGAGCCGAACAGCCTGTACACGGTCGGCTACTTTGCGTGCTTAGCTGGTTGTCCCCCGTAAGCACCTCTGGAGTCGCTCGTTCATGCCCGCAACGCTCGCTCAGTCTCGCGTCGTCCTGTCCGCTGCCGTCCTGATGACTGCCTTGAGCTCCCTCGCCGTGATCGCTCCGGCAGCCAGTTCGGCGTCGTCCACCTCCCCGGCACCCCCAGCTCAGGTCAGCCTGCCCGTGCCTGCGGCCCAGGCCAGCCCACGTCCAGTCCGGCCCCGGTTCACCAGTCTGCCGCTGCGCCCGGCGAAGGTCTCCGCCGCGGTGGCCGGCCGGGGCGCCGCGATCCTGACCGCTCCGAGCACGGTGGCGGACTTCCAGACCCTGGGCGTCACCTGGCGGCCGGTCGGCACACCACCGGACCTGGCCATCTCGGTCCGCACCCGGCGGCAGCACGAGAAGGCGCCGGCCTGGACGCCGTGGACGGAACTGGACACCGATCACGACGACAGCACCGAGGACCCGGTCGCGGCGACGGGGCTGAGCCCAGCCCAAGCCGCCGCCGCGGGCCTGCGGTCTGGCACCTCCAGCCTGTGGGTGGGTCCCAGCGACGGCGTGCAGGGCCGGGTCGCGGTGCGCTCGGGATCGCTGCCCCCCGACCTGCGGGCCGACCTGATCGATCCCGGCTCGGCGGCGGCCGACGCCGTCCCGCAGCCGGCTGTCCCGCCGCCAGCCGTCCCGCAGCTACCGCTTCAGCCGCAGGTGCGCAGCAGCGCCGTGCAGGCCGCCGGCGCCGTCCAGCCGCCGATCTACAGCCGCCGGGCCTGGGGAGCAGACGAGAGCAAGGTCCGGCACGCACCGGCCTACATGAGCACGATCAAGGCGGCGGTGATCCATCACACCGCTGGCCCGAACCACTACTCCAAGGCCCAGGTGCCCGCGATCATCCGCGGCGACTACGCCTACCACCTGCATCGCGGCTGGAGCGACATCGGCTACAACGCGCTGGTCGACCGGTTCGGAAGGATCTGGGAGGGCCGGGCCGGCGGCATCGGCAAGGCCGTGATGGGTGCTCATGCCGGTGGCTTCAACAGCTACACCTTCGGTGTCTCGGTGATCGGCAACTACGACAAGGTCCGGCCGTCCGCCTCCTCGGTCGAGGCGGTCGCCCGGGTGATCGCCTGGAAGCTGGACCTCAACCACCGTGACCCGCTCGGCACCACCCGGCTCACCTCGGCCGGTGGGGGCACCGCCCGCTACCGGGCCGGAACCACGGTGACCCTGCCGGTGGTGATGGGACACCGCAACACCGGGCACACCGCCTGCCCAGGCCGTTACCTGTACCCGTACCTGCCGCACATCCGGCAGCGGGTCAGGTCCCTGATCCGGGCTGAGCTGACCAACCCGGCCGGCTCACCGATCAGCACCACCCCCGGCGCTCCGGCCTGGATCAGTGCTCGCTCGCTGAGCGCCCAGAGCTGGAGCCTGAGGGTCACTCAGGCCTGCACCGGGGCCGTGATCTTCACCGGCAGCGGCCAGGTCCGGGCCGGTCAGTCCTTCCGGGCCAGCTGGAACGGCCGGCTGAGCGACGGTTCCCTGCCGCTGCCGGGTGCCTACAGCCTGACCCTGACCTCCCGGTCCAGCACTGCTGTGGCCCGGCCAGTGAGCCGCACCGTCCTCATCCAGCCGCCCCTTCTGCCAGCCCCGGCCGCCGCGCCACCATCATCGGGAGCGGGCGGATTCACCGCGCTGACC
>CAXUFS010000070.1:0-12172 GCA_964250315.1 uncultured Kineosporia sp.
GCAGTGGCGAACCCGTCGCCGACCTCGACCCCCTTGATGGCTTGGATCCCCATCAACGCGGCCGCCAGTTTCGCGTCGATCCGCCGGTCCCAGTGCACATGGGAGCCCAAACCCGGCGGGACGCCGTAAGCGACAACCTCGACCACGCCGCCCAGGGTGTCGCCGGCCCTGCGGCAGTCCTCGATCTCGGCGATCATCGCGGCTGAGGTGGCCGGATCCAGGCAGCGCACCGGATCGGCGTCGAGCTGCTCGACCTGGCCCGGCCGCGGCAGCACCGCATCGGATGGGGCGAAGACCGGGCCGATCGCCACCGTATGGCTGACCAGTTCGATGCCCGCCGCCTCGCGCACGAACTCCGAGGCGACCGCACCCAGCGCAACCCGGGCTGCGGTCTCCCGCGCCGACGCCCGTTCCAGCACCGGGCGGGCATCAGTGAAGCCGTACTTCTGCATTCCGGTCAGATCGGCGTGGCCGGGCCGGGGCCGGGTCAATGGGGCGTTACGCCCGGCCATGTCCAGGTCCGCGTCGTCGACCGGGTCAGCCGACATCACCCGTTCCCACTTGGGCCATTCGGTGTTGCCGATCTCGATCGCGATCGGGCTGCCGATGCTCACGCCGTGCCGGACGCCGCCCACAACCCTGACCTCGTCCTGCTCGAACTTCATCCTGGCTCCCCGGCCGTAGCCGAGTCGCCGGCGGCCCAGTGCAGCCTGGATCTGAGCGGTGGTCACGTGCACACCAGCCGGTAGCCCCTCCAGCACCCCCACCAGCAGAGGACCGTGGGATTCACCCGCGGTGAGCCAGCGCAGCATGCTCCGATCCTGTCACAGCACCTTGATCGCCCTACTCCGGATCGGCCGGATCGGCCGGATCAGCCGGATCGGTCTGATCGGTCTGGGCGTGCTGAGGCCGGCGTTGGTCACTTCGCGCTGGCCGCCGCGCTGGCTTCAGCCGTGGCCACCACCGAAGCCCGCGCGGCTGGGGTGTTGGCGTTCGCCGCCGCTGCCTTGGCCTGCTGGTCCACGGCCTGCAGCGACGTGGTGTCGTCCAGTAGTACGAACACTGAGCCGGTGATCTGCACGGACACCGCCGGAATCGGGGCCACCGCCGCAGCGGCCGCGCTTGTGGCCGGTGTCCCGGCGGTGGCCGGTGCCGCGGCGGTCACCACCGGGGTCGTGGCCACGCTGGATGCCTGCGCAATGCTGGTGGCCAGGCTCGAGATCAGATAGGCCCGGGGCAACCTGGTCTGCAACGATTTCACGAACAGGGCGTCCTCGAAGTAGTCACCGGACACGGTCATCGAGACCGGAATCTCCACCACCTGGCCCGGTTTGGCCATCGCGCCGCTGGCGGCCGCCGTCCCGCTGCTGGCCGTGGCGCCGTGGATAACCGGCGTGCCCGGGGTTATCGCATCGAGGCTGACGCCGGAGGCCCCCGCGTAGTCCTGCAGGTTGCGGATCAGGACCGGCACATTCGCGACCGGAGGGAGCTGGGCCTTGATCGCGGCCAATTCGGCCCGCCGCTTGGGCAGATCGGCGAACTCGGACTTCAACTGCGCGATCTGCGTCTGTAACGACGATGCCTGAGATTGGGCCGACGTGGTCTGGCCACGCAGCGAGCTGGCGTCGTCGCGGCGCGGGGAGACCAGCAGGAACCAGGTGGCGACGAGCACGAGCAGAGTCAGCAGGGCCGCGCCTGCGGACCACCGGCTGGTGGGGCTGGCGAGCATCTCAGCTGCCCTCCTTGTCGTAGCGGTGGGAGAAGGCGGCGTCGGAGACCACCGCTGTGATGCTGTACTTGACGACACTCGCGCCGTTGTCGACCGACTTGGCGGCACTGGTCAGGGCGGGCGAACTGACGCCGTTGACCTTGCTCAGCGCGTCCAGCCAAGCCGATATCTCCTGGTAGACCTGGGCATTGCCAGAGATGGTCAGAGTGCCGACACCGGCGGGATTGAGCGCTGTGGCTCCCGGTGCCGACGTCTGGGTCTTCGGGGCCAGGCTCACCGTTATCGAGTCCTGGGTGACTCCGGCCGGGAGGGCGCCGGCCAGGTCGGTCATGAACTGGTACCACAGCACGTCCTGACCCATCACCTCGGTCCGGGCGGCCTGGGCCGCCTCCACCTGAGAGACCACCGCTGGTACGGCCGAATACTTGGACACCTCGGACTGCAGCGCGACAACCTGGGACTGGGCGGTGCTCAGATCGGCCTTCGCCGCAGAGACCTCACGCTGGGCCAGATACGTCCCGGCACCGGCGATCAGCACACCAACGAACACCATCAGGCCCAGCAGCTGCTTGGTCCGGCGCAGCCGGCGCCCTTCGATGATGGTCACGGGCAGCAGATTCACCCGGGGCACCGTGGCCCAGGACACCCTGGTCGGACCGGCCGGCTGGGCCGGTGCGTCCTGCTCCTGCGGCAGCGGTTCGGTGAGCTGTTCGGTCATCAGATCGCTCCCAGGGCCAAGCCGACCGGAACCGCTGCCAATGGCTTGATGAACTCCAGCTGGTCCTCGTCCAGGCCGGTCCGCCCGAGCCGCAGCGGCCACAGCGGATCACCGGTGATCACCGGCAGCCTGGTCGCCGAGGCCAGCCGGTCGGCCAGGCCGTCCAGCTTGGATCCCCCACCGGAGAGCACGATCCGTTCCACGTGCGGCCCCGCGTTGGACGCCGCGAAGTAGTCCAGCGATCCGCGGATCTCCTCGACGAAGTCCTGCGAGGTGTGGGCCACCGTCTGGGACACCTCGGCCACGTCGTCGGTGCCGTAGTGGGCGAAGTGCTGCTTCATCCCCTCGGCCTGGTCCATCGGCACGCCCAGCTGCTCGGCTACCGCGTCGGTGATGTCCTGGCCGCCCATCAACAGGATCCGGACGAACCGCGGCGCCCCGGCCGAGTGCACCACCACGTTGGTCACCCGGGCACCGATGTCGATCAGCGCCTCGGCGCCCACGGTCAGATCGGTCTGGGTCCCCATCGAGCGCAGCACCGCGAACGAGGTCAGGTCCACGCTGGTCACGTGCAGGCCCGCACGCTCGGCGCTGCGGACGTTGGCCATCACCGTCTCCTGCGAGGCGGCCACCAGCAACCCGCGCAACGAGCGTTCGTTCTGCTCATTCTGCAGTTCTTCCAGCGGGAAGAAGTCGAGCACCGACGCGTCCACGGCGATCGGCAGGAAGTCGGCGACGTGGAAGGAGAGGCTGGAGCGAAGCTCGGCCTGCTCCATCCAGGGCAGGTCCATCTGGCGGACGATCACCCGTTGGTTGGCCACCCCCATCACCACCCGCTTGTGGCTGAAACCGGTGGCCGACCAGAGGTGCTTGATCGCCTCGGCGACAGCGGTCTCGTCCGCCACCTCGCCGTCCCGGACCGCGCCGTCGGGCAGGACCACCTGACCGAACCGGTCGAGGGTGACGCCGCTCCGGCCGAACGACAGCTCGGCAGCCCGGACCACGGAGGTCCCAATGTCCAGACCGATGGCTGATCGTCGCGCCATAGTCGCCACTCCCTAGCGTGAGCGGGTTTGCACCCTCCGGCGAATCCCTCCTGGATTCCCTCAGTGCCAGGATCGGGAGCGCGGGAAGCGGGCTTGAGCACAGCCGGAGCCCGGAGCGGCGATCGTCTGGACCTTCCCCCGGATGGAGTACCCCGGATGGCCCAGTGGCCGGCTAATGGCGGTTGATGCGGCTCGCTGCAAGCCTTTTCGAGCTTCACTACATGAGGAGCCAGTCCTTCTGGCCGGGGCTCACCCTCCGGCTGCGGGCAGATCCACGCCTTCCCGCCGGCGCGTCCAGCCAAAGTGCCCGCACGGGCTGGGCCCGAATCCGGCCAGCGCGGGATCGCGAAGTGGCGCGGCGATCTAGCCCAGGCCGGACCGGGTCACGTACCAGCTGCTGATCTGCGGGCCGTAGACCATGCCCAGCCAAGCGCCGGCCAGCATGTACGGCCCGAACGGGATGAGGGTCTTCATCCCGGCCCGGCGGGCGATCATGAGCAGCAGTCCGGCTATTCCGCCGACCGCGAAGCCGAGGAACGCGCCTGCCATCACCGGTCCCCAGCCGAACCAGCCCAGATAGCCACCCAGGATGCCGGCCAGCTTGACGTCGCCGAAGCCCATTCCCCGGGGCTGGATCAACATCAGCACGAAGTAGAAGACGTAGAGCGCCAGCCCGGCCAGCGCGATCCGGATCAACCGGCCGGGATGGCCTTCACCCACGGCGGCCATCACCAGCAGCGCGGCAGCAACCGGATACGACGGCAGCACGATCGCGTTGGGCAGCCGCTGATGATCGATGTCGATCAGGGCCAGGCTCACGCTGATAGCGGCCAGGTAAAGCAGGGCGGGCAGCAGCCAGGTCAACCCGTTCCAGGCGGTGACGGCGGCGAAGAACACCCCCGTTCCCGCCTCCACCAGGGGATAGCGGACGCTGATCGGCTGGCCACAGCACCGCCCGCGCCCCCGCAGGAGAAGCCAGGACAGCACCGGGATGTTGTCCATCGGGGAGATCGGTGTCCCGCAGTGCGGGCAGGCACTGCCGGGCCGCACGATCGAGCGGCCTTCCGGCACCCGGGCGATCACCACGTTCAGGAACGATCCGATCAGCAGACCGAAGATCGCCGCGAGCGCCACCACCCCGATCAGCACCCGTAGAACCTACCCGGGCCGGCCGGGCATCAGTCGTCGGTGATGGACGACACGAGCCACTGGGAGGACGTCGGCGCCAGGAAGTACGGCGGCTGCAGATAGGCCAGACGTGGGTCGTAGACGTAGTTCTTGTAGTACCCGGTAGCGATCGCGGTCGCCGTACCGGTGCCGACCGGGCCGCGGAACTTCTGCGCGATCGCGCCGGTGACCGACAGGGTGCCCAGCGGACTGCCGTCTCCCCAGTTCTGTACCAGGAAGCTGTGCTGGACCGAGAGAATGGCGGCCTGGATGTCGGTGACCCGGGAGGCGGCGGGCAGGACCTCGTTGGTCGAGGTGTCCAGGGGGTGGTAGACCCAGATGTTGTTGTCGGCGATCAACCCGATCACGTCGGTGCCGGTCAGGTTGTCGGTGACCTTCAGGTTGCCGACCACCACGATGTCATCAGCGGCGGCCACCGTGACCTGAGTGTCGGCGGTTCCGCTGATGAACACCGTGCCCCGGCCGCAGCGGTAGTTGGTGGTCTTGTTGCCGCTGGCGGACGTCCAGTAGTTGGCATCGTTGGCGCCGACCGTGACCGCTTCGCTGGCAGTTGGATAGCCCGCGCCGCGATAGGTGCAGGCGGCCGCCGTCTCGTCGACGTAGATCACCGGCGGGATGGGCACCGTCTTGGCGGTGCCCGGGTGCAGGTAGTCGTAGCACCAGGCCGGCGTCTTGTTGGACGTGGTGTTCGGGCTGAGCACGGTCATGGACGTGCCGCTGAAAGTGATCCGGGTGTTGCCGGTGTAGTAGCAGCCGGGCCCGGTCTGGTTCCCGTCCGCGCCCGGATTGGTGTTGACCGCCAGGCTGTCGTTGCCGTCCGGCAGGATGATCGGTGCCGAATAGTGCGGAGCGTTGGCCAGCGAGCCGGCAGCGGCGGTCCCCCACCAGGTTTTCGGCGGGCTGCAGGTGTAAGTGTTGCCGGAGACCGTTGTGGCCGGACATGACGTTTCAGTCTGCGGCGTGTAGTTCACCGCACCATTGATCTGCAAGGCGTCATTGGAGTGCAGCGGGCCATGGACAGTGTCCCCCCCGGTCCACTGGATCTCACCGCATCCGCCACCGGTGCCGCTGCGGCCCTGGTAGTAGTACTTGTAGCAAGCGGCGTTGCCGGTCGTGCCAGCGATGCCCGGGTCAGTCACTTCGATATCGCTGAGGTAGATGAAACTGAGGAACCCCTTGGTCCGCAGGTTGGCGGTCAGAGTCCGGCTCACCTGACGCCCAGCACTGGGCCCGCTCCTGCCGGTCACCTGCAGCCGTACCAATCCTTGCGACACGGTGTCGGCCGACGAGGTGAGCACCTTGTAGGTGTAGGTGCCGCCGCTGGCCGCCCCCGGAATGGACCGGCCGGTGGTGAAGGCCGGGTTGGCCGGGTCGACATTGCCCTTGGTGTAGTAGGTCGGTGATGCGTTCAGCCGGGACAGGTATTCCTCCAGCCCGGCCTGGGCCGCCGCAGTGGCGGCCTTGGCATCTTGGTCACGGCGGCCGGCGGTGGAGTTCTGCAGGCCGTAGTTCAGCGAGACCAGCAAAAAGGCGCTGATCACGAGGATTGCCACCATCACCGCCATTAGGGCCACGCCTCGATCATCGCCTCGGGCAAAGCCCCGTCGTGGTCCGAGCATCGATGTAGGCACCGATTAACTCCCGTCCGCGTTGATCAGGTTCTCCAGCGAGATCCGGGTTTCGGCCGGTATCCCGGCCACTGTGGGATTGTTCGGGTCGGTCGCGATCAGAGTGACCAGCACGCTGCGGACCAGGGCCATGTTGCTGGTGCTCAGGCCGGTCGCCGGTGTCATCGCAGTGGCAGTCAGGTTTCCGGACGGGTAGTAGATGAACGACGGCGGGCTGATAGTGGAGAGCAGGCACTTACTCGTGGTGCCGGTGCTGTAGTCGTAGAACGGGCCACCCGAGGGCGGGCTCGCCTTCGGCGTTCCTGGCGTCTGGGATTCGGTCAGGCAGTTGGCCGAACTCGACCAGGTGTAGGCCACCAGGGTCGGAATGGGTTCGCTAGTGGACTGCGAGCCGGTTCGGTTGAGCAGGGCGAAGAAGGACATGCCGGTGGAGGTGGCGGTCCGGAACGCCGCTGTCTCACCCACCGGCTTCGTGGCCACCTTCAGCGTCCGGGACATCGCTTCCATCGCCAGCCGGACGTCGGCCCCAGTGGAAGTCTTGGTGTTCACCGTTCGGGTGCCGCGCAGCGTGCCGACGAACACCGTGCCCACGGCCGCGAAAAGCAATGAGGCGATGACCATGGCGACCATCAGTTCGATCAGGGACAAGCCGGTTTCCCGCTGGGCGGGATCCATGGCCGTCCCCTGCCGCCGGATCACAGTGGTGATCACGACACCACCGTCAGTGTGGTCGAAGCGGTCCGGCTGGCCGCGGTGAGGGTGAGTGGGGTCAATGTGCTGACCGCGGCGGCTCCGCTGCTGTTCAACGGCACCGAGACGTTCCAGCTGCCGTAGGGCACCAGGATCTTCGCTCCGCTGGGCGCCGTCACCGTATAGGTCTCCTGCGCCGGGCACCCCGCGTTGCCGGAGATGTGCTTGATGGTGATGGTCTTGGTGCCGGAGTAGACACCTAAGCCGGTCAGGATGTTGACGGTGATGGCCCCCATCGGCACGCTCACCGTGCTGCCATCACTGGCCGCGCTGCTCAGGTCGGTCTGCAGCGAAGACGCCGAGGTCTCGGTGCAGGTACCCAGCTTGACCGTGTAGATGAACGGATACAGCTCTCCGGCCGCGCCGCTGGCCGTGGCTGTGGGCCCGGTGGCGCAGGCTGAGCTCGCGGTCCCGGTGGCCGGGCAGGGCGGATAGGCGGTCTCTGCGCCCAGGTAACTGTTGCTCAGGATCAGCGGAAGGCCGGACGGAATCACCGCGCCGCTGACCGGAGAGCCGGCCGTGACCACGATCGAACGGGTGGTGTCGTAGGACACGCCGGTGCGGGTCAGTAGGCCCGCGGTGACGCCGATGCTGGCCTTGGTGGTGAGCTGCGCGTTGGCCAGCCCAACGTAGCCGGGGGTGTTCAGGGTTGCGGTGTAGGTGCCGGGGTGGACACCGGTGAAGACCGCGCACCCGTTCACGTCGGTGACGGTGGTGCTGCCATCGCTCAGGCTGACAGCCATGTTGTTGATCGGCAGGCCGCCGTTCCCGGTGACCTGCAGCGCGACCGCGCCGGTCGACCCCAGCCCGTCGGAGCCCACCCCGACTGCCTTCAAGGTGTCCTGCCGGACCGGCTGGATGCTGCCCATTTCTGGCCAGGTCACCTTGACCGTGACCAACTTGTAGGCCAGTGCGGTCGAGGTTCCGTCGCAGACCGAATTGGCCGAGTCGGCGGCCAGGTAGGTGGTGGTCTGGGTGATCGTGAAGGCGGTGCTCTTCACCGTCTGAGTCCGGGTGGTGATGCCGTCCGGGATGGCCGTGGCGCTCATGCTGCGGGCCACCTGGATCTGCTCGGTGGCCAGGTTGGCGGCGGCGGTGCGCTGCAGGTTGCCCCGGGTGACGTCACCGGCCCGGACCAGCAGGCCCAAACTCATGGAGGCGAACACGGCGAAGATCGCCATCGCGACCACGATCTCGATCAGAGTGAAGCCAGCGTCGTCCGCCGGCCTGCACATCCGGGTAGCGATCAGGCGCCGCATGTCGCCTCCCTTCATGCCGTCAGCCGGCCGCATATCTGGGTTGAACTGGTCGCGGGAAGGCCCTGCTGGGGTGCACCACTTCGCCAAGCGCTCCAACGGATTGCTCAGGGACACACGCCCGCGGCCAGTCCGCCAGCCGCCGAGAACTTCCAGTTCGGGTTGGAACTGCCACCCGGGTTGGTGAAGGCAACACACCACGCGGTTGCGGTGCTGCCCGGTGTCTGCTGAGCCGAACCGGTCCCCGCGAACGTGGTACCAGAGCTGAGGATGACGGAGGAGATCACCGTTCCCGAGGTCGAGCTCCCCTGGTAGAGGGTCGCCGTCGAACCCGAGATACCCACGGTGACCGCCGTGGTGCCGTCCACGTAGTAGGCGGCGATCTCCTTGCCCACCCGGGAGACGTCCGACTTGGTTCCGGCGTCGCGGGCCTTGGCCCGCTGGTTCAGGAAAACCGGTATCGCGATGGAGGCCAGAATTCCAATGATGATCATGACCACCAAGAGCTCGATCAGAGTGAAGCCCTGATCACGTCGCTCAGGATGTGACTTAGAACCGGTGCGCTTCGACATAGCCCCCTCCTCGGTGCGCTGCCGTCAGGGCGGGGCGGCCATCAAGGCCACCCCGCCCCTCAGTGGTCAGAACACACTCACGGACAGGAACCCTGCTGCAGACCAGCCGCAGCCGAGTAGTAGTAGTTCTTGAGGCTGCCGTCCGTGTTGGTCAGCGCCACGCACCAGGTGGTGGTCTCCGAACCCGAAGTGGCCTTGAACCCGACCGTCTGCAGGGCCGTGCCGTTGCTGAGCTTGACGGTGGAGACGACCGTGGAGCCCGACTTGATGGTGGCTGAACCGCTCGTTGTGGTGGTGTCCACCGTCAGCGCGCCGGTGCCATCGACGTAGAAGGACGCCACCTCCTTGCCCAGCGTCGAAACGTCAGCCTTGGTGGCCGTGTCGCGGGCCTTGGCTCGCTGGCTCAGGAAGACCGGGATCGCGATCGCGGCCAGGATACCGATGATGATCATGACCACGAGAAGTTCGATCAGGGTGAAGCCCTGGTCCTTCTCCTCCATCGACTTGCGCATGCGTGCGAGCATCGAGTGCCCCTTCTGATGAGTCCGATGAGACCGGTGTAGCGAGATGACCTGAGCCGCAACGGATCCAGCAAAGAGCGGGACCTGAAACAACTCGATGACGAGATGGGTATCGGCGGCCCGAGGAGGCACTTGAGGTTTTGGTCGCAGCCGGTGACCGGATCCACCCAGATGGCTCAGCCGTGGCCGGTCCAGCTCCGCAGAGCGACCTTGAGGGTCACTTGATCAGGTCGAAGACCGAGAAGATCGGCATGTAGAGGGCGACGATCATCGCGCCGACCACCGAGCCGAGCACGGCGATCATCAGCGGCTCGATGATGCTGGTCAGCGCCTCGGTGGTGGCTTCGACCTCTTGGTCGTAGAACTCGGAGATCTTGTGCAGCATGGTGTCCATCGCTCCGGTGTCCTCACCGACGGCCAGCATCTGGACCACCATCGGCGGAAACACACTGTGATCGGCCAATGGGCCAGCCAGGGACTCTCCGCGCCGGACGCTGTCCTCCACCGCCCGGGACGCGTCCCGCAGCACCACGTTTCCGCTTGCCTCGCCGACGATCTCGAGACTGCGCAGGATCGGGACGCCGGACTGCAGCATGGTGCCCAGGTTGCGGGCGAACCGGCTGATCGCCACCTTGCGGAACAGTTCACCGAAGATCGGCACCTTGAGCTTCAGCGGGTCGACGACGCGGCGGACCCGCTCCTCATTCTTGACCTTCCGCCAGCCGGCCAGGGCCGGGATCGCCCCGATCGCGACGATCGGCGCCGCGATCTTCATAGCGCCGGAGAGGAAGACCAGCGCCTTGGTGGGCGCCGGCAGCTCGCCGCCGAGGGATGCGAACATCTTAGTGAACACCGGGACGATGAACAGCAGCATGCCGATCACGGCGATCACCGCGATGATGAAAACGACCACCGGATAGGTCATCGCGGACTTGATCTTCGCCCGCAGCTTGACCTCGGCCTCCATGTTCTCCGCGATCTGCAGCAGCACCTTGTCCAGGAACCCGCCGACTTCACCCGCCCGGCACATGTTCACCATCAGCGGCGGAAACACCTTGGCGTGCTTGGCCATCGCGGTCGACAACGCCTGGCCACCCTCGACATCGCTGCGGACCTCGCCCAGAGTCTTGGCCAGGCCGGTACTTTCGGTCTGCTCGGCCAGGATGCTGAGGGCCCGCAGCAGCGACAGCCCGGAGTCGATCATGGTGGCGAACTGGCGGCTCATCACCGCCAGGTCCTTCAGGCCGACCTTGTCGCTGCCGGGTAGCTTGAGCTCGCGGTTGACGCCCTTGTTCGCCTCTTTGACGCTGAGCGGTGCGTACCCCATTCCGCGCAGCTTCTGCACCAGCGCAGCCTCGTTGGGAGCGTCGAGCTTGCCGTTGACCAGCTTGCCCCGCTTGTCACGGACCGAGTACTCGAACGACTTGGTCGCGGTCGCCATTCAGAACAGCCCCTCTGCCGTGTCCCGCTCGCTCACATCGATCCCGTCAGGCGCTTGAAATCGTCGACGTGGTGGCACTTCTCCAGCGCATCGCTCATCGTGACCTTGCGGGACCGGACCAGTTCGGCCAGGTTCTGGTCCATCGTCTGCATGCCGTGAGAGGCTCCGGCCTGCATGGCTGAGTAGATCTGGTGTGTCTTGCCCTCCCGGATCAGGTTCCGGATGGCCGGGGTGGCGAACAGGATCTCGGTGGCAGCGACCCGGCCCTTGCCATCTGAGGTCTTGCACAGGGTCTGGCAGACCACGCCCTGGATCGCACCGGCCAGCTGCACCCGCACCTGCTGCTGCTGATGCGGGGGGAAGACGTCGATCACCCGGTCGATGGTCTGGGCGGCGTCCTGCGTGTGCAGGGTGGCGAACACCAGGTGGCCGGTCTCGGCGGCGGTCAGCGCGACCGAAATTGTTTCCAGGTCGCGCATTTCGCCGACCAGGATGATGTCTGGGTCCTGCCGCAGCACGTGCTTGAGGGCGTTCGCGAACGAGTGCGTGTCCTCCCCCACCTCGCGCTGATTGACCAGGCAGGACTTGTTCCGGTGCAGGAACTCGATCGGGTCCTCGACGGTCATGATGTGGTCGCGGCGGCTGCGGTTGGCCAGGTCGACCAGTGCGGCCAGCGTGGTGGACTTACCCGAACCGGTCGGCCCGGTGACCAGGACCATCCCCCTTGGCAGCATGGCCATGTTGTTCACGGCCGGGGTGATGCCCAGCTGCTCAAGGGTTTTGATCTCGTACGGGATCATCCGGAAGGCCGCGCCGAGTGACTCGCGCTGCCGGTACAGGTTGACCCGGAAGCGGGCCGCGCCCGGCATCGCGTAGGCGAAGTCGAGTTCCAGGTTCTCCTCGAAGACCTCACGCTGCTTCTGAGTCAGGATCGCGTACAGCGCCTTCTGGATCAGCTGGGCATTCAGCACCTCGGTGTCCGGGATCGAGGTGAGCTCACCCCGCAAGCGGATCATCGGCTGGGCCCCGACCGACAGGTGCAGGTCCGAGCCGCCGCTGTCCAGCAGGTACTGGAGTACCCGGTGCAGGTCCAGTCCCCGCATCCGCTCATCGACGGTGGTCGCGACGGCAGTGGCGACGGCAGTGGCGACGCCTCCGGCGGGCGTCGACGGGTCCGGCCGCGGCGGTGCCGGTTGCGGCTGTGGCGCGGGCTGCGGAGGTGCCTGAGCGCCCTGCTGCGGGCCGGCTTCAGGATTTAATTGCACGCCTTGCTGGGTCTTGCGCATCTGCTGAAGCTGCTGGATCATCTGCTGGAGGCCAGCG
>CAXUFS010000071.1:0-12121 GCA_964250315.1 uncultured Kineosporia sp.
GAGAGCCGGCTGGCCGATCTGATCGGCCCGCCCTCCCCTCTGGCCCTGTTCGCGGCCAGCCTGGTCACCCCGGCCGAACTGGACGGGACCGACGCCGCAGCGCCCCGCCCGCCCGACGCCGACGTCCAAGAGGATTTCGACCCCACCCAGCCACCCCGGCTGCGCAACATGCGGGTCCCGGCCCTGACCCGGTCCCGGCGGGAGATCACCGTCGACCTGACCCTCTGGCGTTCCTCGACCGGCACCGAGTGGCACTCCTTCGCCCGGGACGTCACCGCCGTCCAGGCCGCCGAACTGGAACGGGACGCGGCGCAGGAACGCTGGCGGGTGGCCTTCGAGCGGGCGCCGATCGGCATGGTGCTGACCGATGTGAGCGATCAGATCAAGCCGATGATCCGCGACGCCAACCCGATCTTCCTGGACATGATCGGGCTGTCCCTGGAACAACTCCAGGTTCTGGGCAATACCAGCTCGATCACCCACCCGGACGACATCGACGCCGACGTCGCCGCGATGGAGTCGCTGCTCAGCGGGGCCCTGACCACCTACCGGACAGACAAGCGCTACCTGCACGCCGACGGCTCGGTGAAGTGGGCCCGGCTGTCGGCCAGCATGGCCCGGACCTCGGCGGACGGGCGCTACCTGATCAGCCAGATCGAGGACATCACCGAATGGCGCCAGGCCGATCAAGCCCGCCGCCGGGCCGAGAGTCTGCTGGCCATCGCCTTCGAGCACTCCCCCACCGGAGTGGCGGTGATCGGGGTGAACGGCCAGCAACGGGGTCAGTTGCTGCGGGTGAACCCAGCGCTGCAGGCGATGACCGGCCGCGGCGATCTGGTCAATGCCCAGCTGGAGTCGCTGCTGGACACCGAATCAGACCTGAACTCCGCCCTGGCCATGCTCTCCCGCTTTGCCCGGCTGGCCGATGGTCATCAGGACAACTTCGAACAGATCTGCCGTCTCCACGCTGGCGGTGGCCACATCTCGGCCCAGGTTTTCGTGATCCTGTCCCGGGACCAGCAGGGCCGGCCCGAGCATGCCCTGGCCCAGCTGCGCGACGTCACCCGGGAGCAGGCCCACGAGGCGTGGCTGACCACCCGGGCCACCACGGACGAGCTGACCGGCGTGGCCAATCGGCTGGCCATGCGGGAACGGCTGAACGCCGAGATCGACGCGCTCCGGGCCGGCGCCGGGCACCTGGTCGTGCTGATGCTCGACTTGGATCGGTTCAAGCTGGTCAACGACACCCTCGGGCACGAGGCGGGCGACGAACTGCTGCGCGAAGTGGCGCAGGCGCTGGTGGCGATCGCACCGCCCGCGGCGCTGGTCTCCCGGCTGGGCGGGGACGAGTTTCTGATGATCGCACCCGGCGTGGACGGCGAACAGGCCCAGCTGCTCGGGGAGCAGGTGCGGATGGCGGTGGAACGGGTCGGCCAGCGCCACAACCGGCGCCACGGGCTGGGGGTGGGCGCCAGCGTCGGAGTGGCCAGCACGGTCAACCCCAGCGCGGCGCCGGAGGATCTACTCCGGGCCGCCGATCAGGCGATGTACCAGCGCAAGCACCTCCGCAAGCACCAGAGCCGGCCAACGGCCACCCGCGGCTAGCCCCCGCCGGGCTGGTCCTGTACTCGCGGGTCGGAACAGGTTCGGTGACGCCCCTTCGGCCGTGGCCTCATCCATGAATGACCGGCCCATCTAAGCTTGAGCCGATGCTGCCCGTCTCTCCAGCCCTCGCCATTACTCAGCCAGGCCGGTTCGCCGCCCTGAAGAACCGCGACTGCCGGTTCTATCTGGGCGGATCGATGCTGGCGATGATGGCCGACAACACCGAGCACGTGATCACGTACTGGGTGATCTGGCAGCAGTTCCACAACACCGCCCTGGTCGCGTTCGAGGTGCTCAGCCACTGGCTGCCCTTCCTGCTGTTCTCGGTCCAGGCCGGGGCGCTGGCTGATCGATTCGACTGCCGCCGGGTGATCCAGGCCGCGCAGATCATGTTCATGTCGGTCTCGGCCGGCTGGGCCGTGCTGTTCTTCACCGGAACCCTGCAGGTGTGGAGCGCATGCCTGCTACTGATCGTGCACGGCCTGGCCGGAACCCTCTGGTCCCCAGCCGAACAGCTGATGCTGCATGACTTCGTTGGAAGCCGGGAACTGCCCAGCGCAGTCCGGCTGAACGCCACCGCCAAGAGCCTGGGGGTGCTGCTCGGCCCGGTGGCCGGCTCAGTGCTGCTGCTCGGCCTGGGGCCGGCCTGGGGGATCAGCGCGAACATCCTGATCTATCTGCCGCTGACCCTCTTCCTGACCCGCACCCGATTCACCGGCCACAGCCGGGACGAGGCGGTGCCCAGGGTCCGGCTGAGCGCAGGACAGGCACTGGGGGTGATCAGGGACGTCGCCGGCGATCCGGTGCTGATCAACATGATTGCCCTGGCCGGACTGGGATCGTTCTTCATCGGCGTCGCCCTGCAGTCGACGATGCCTATCTTCGCTGCCGATTTCAGCACCGGCAACAGCGGATTCGCTTACGGCGTACTACTTTTCGCCACCGGGGCGGGTGGCGTAGTGGGCGGCCTGCTACTCGAGGCATCCGGCCGGATCCCTCTCACCGTGCGCTCGGCGGTGATCTCCACCGCGATCTTCGGGCTGGCCATCCTGGGGTTCGCGATCAGCCGCAGCTATGGGTTCGCGGTGCTGCTGCTGGTGATCGGCGGCGCGGCCAACCTGGCGTCCACCGCCATCGGGCAGACCGTGGTGCAGTTGCGCGCACCGGCGGGCCAGCGAGGCCGGATCATCGGCCTGTTCGGGATGTCGGCCAGCGGCCTGCGGTTCGGCAGCGGGATCACCGTGGGCCTGGTCGGCGGCCTGACCGGCGTCCACACCTCACTGGCGGTCAGCTGCGCCGTCATGCTTGCGGGCACCGGATTGGTCGCCTGGCGCAGCCGCTCGCAGGTTTCCGCAGCCTGACCCCGGTGTGACTCAGTCACGCGGCTGACCGGCCTCCTTGAGCCGTTCCTGCAACCGGGCCCGGACCTGTTCGGGGGTGTAGGAGTGACGCTCCCGTTGCGCCCGGGCCACAATCACCCCGGTTGCCGCGACGCCGGCCAGCCCCGCCAGGCCGAGCAGCTTGAACCATGTACTCGCCGACGGCTTGCGCACGGGTTCTAGGCTACGGCTGCCGCTGGCATCCAGGGGAAAGGTGGCCCGATGACGCCAGGCCTGTCGTTGCCGGCCGCCGCAGAGCTGACCCGGACCGGTGACATCTGGTTGTTCCGGGGCCGCAGCGGACCGGATCGGGCGATCCAGACCGTGACCAATGCCCCGGTGAACCACGTCGGCATGGCGCTGGTGCTGGAGGATCTGCCGCCGCTGATCTGGCATGCCGAGCTGGGCCGATCACTGGTGGACGTCTGGACCGGTCAGCACCACCGCGGCGCTCAGCTGCACGATCTGGACGCCGCCGTCCGGCATTGGCATCACCGCTACCAGCAGCGGGCCTGGCTGCGGCAGCTCTCGCCCATCGTCAGCCGGGCGCAGGAGGACGCCGCCCTGCAGATGGTGGCCCAGCTGGCGGGCACGCCGTTTCCCGCTGCCGCCCGGCTGGCTGGACGCTGGGTGGCCGGGCGGCTGCGGCGGCATCGCAGTCCGCGGGACGACACGATGCAGACCGCCTACTGCGCGGAGCTGGTGGCCCGCGGCTATCAGGCGATGGGCCTGTTGCCGGGCGACGTCTCGCCCAGCTGGTACGACCCCGGCCGGTTCTGGAGCGGGGACCATCTGCTGCTGCTGCTCGGGGCCGAGCTCGCCGAGGAGATCGCGGCGAGCCGGTGCCCGTTCTGCTCGGCCTCGGTGGCGGCGAGCTCGGCGAGGAGATCGCGGTCGGAATCTGAGCTCATGAGGCGTTGCGGCCTGACCCTGAGCCCGGCCGGGCCCGGAATCGGTCTGGAATCAGGGGCGGATCCGGGGGATCCAGGATGCCACCGGCGCCCGATTCGCCCACTCTGGAAGGAGCCGGATCGCAGCCTGCGGTCCACTGACTCAGGAGATCCGCAATGGCCTCAATCCATGACTCGATGGCCCGCCAAGGATTGGTGCGCCCGGTGAAGAATCGCGTGCTCGGCGGTGTCTGCGCGGGGCTCGGGCGACGTTACGGCTTCAGCCCCGGGACGGCGCGGTTGCTGTTCGTGCTGGTGCTGATGGTGATCCCGGGCAGCCAGATCCTGGTCTACCCACTTCTGTGGATCATGATGCCCAGCGAGGACGCCCAGTACCCGCTAACCACGATCCAGGACCAGCCGCGCTAGAGCACCAGCACCCGCGCCAGCGGAACTCCGGGCCGATAGGCCAGATGCAGGTAGCTGGGCGCATCCAGCACGCACAGATGCGCCCGGGCCCCGGTCCGGATCCGGCCGATATCGGTCTGGCGCAACGCTTCTGCTCCGCCAGCGGTGGCGGACCAGAGCGCCTGGGCCGGGGTCATCCGCATCTCCCGGACCGCGAGCGCGATCGCGAACGGCATCGACGACGAATAGCAGCTGCCTGGATTGCAGTCGCTGGCCAGCGCCACCGTGACCCCGGCGCCGATCAGCCGCTGCGCGTCCGGGTAGGGCGAACGGGTGCTGAACTCGACTCCCGGGAGCAGGGTCGCCACCGTGCTGCCGCCGGCCAGTGCCTCCAGGTCAGCGCCGGTCAGATGAGTGCAGTGGTCCACGCTGGCGGCGCCGAGCTCTACCGCCAGCCGCACCCCGGGGCCGGCCGACAGCTGGTTGCCATGCACCCTGAGTCCCAGGCCAGCCGCCGCGCCGGCGGCCAGGACCTGGCGGGACTCGTCGCCGTCGAACGCGTGCGGGCTGCCCGGCTCACAGAACACATCGATCCAGCGGGCGTGCGGAGCACAGGCAGCGAGCATCGGGCCGGTCACCAAGTCGACGTAATCGCTTCGGTGCGAGGCATATTCAGGGGGGACGACGTGAGCCCCCAGATATGTCGTGTGTTCGCTGACCTCACCGGCCAGCCGCAGCAAGCGGGCCTCCTGATCCACCTCCAGGCCGTATCCGCTCTTGATCTCGAAGCTGCTGGTGCCCTGGCGGTACAGCTCAGCCACCGCCGAGGCCAGGTGCGCCCGGAGGTGGTCGTCGCTGGCCGCCCGGGTGGCGGCGACGGTACGGGCGATTCCGCCGCCGGTGTAGGGCTGACCGGCCATCCGCGCGGCGAACTCGTCCGCCCGGTCACCGGCGAACACCAGGTGAGTGTGGGAGTCGACGAAGCCCGGAATCACCGCCCGGCCGCCCAGGTCGATCTGCCGGTCGGCGCTGGGCGCCTCAGCGGCCGGTCCCGTCCAGGCGATCCGGTCGTCCTGGATCATCACAGCGGCGTTGGGAATCAACCCCAAGGCCGTCTCTTCACTGGATTTCCGGCCAAGATCGAGTGGATCGTTGGTGACCAGTTCCCCGATCCCGGTGATCAGGGTGGAGGTGTTCCCCTCGGTCATCAGGCCTGATCCCAGAGCGGGTCGATGGCCGCCGCCAGCAGCGCGCCCACGTCGCCCAGCGCATGCTGGCCACCCTCCACGACGGTGCGCCCGGCGATCACCACCGTGTCGACGTCGGCTGCGCCGGCCACCAGCACGATCTGGCCGGGTTCGGCACCGGCGGTCCTCGCGGTGCCGAGCCCGACCGCGACCAGATCGGCCGGAGCACCGGCGGCGATCCGGCCACCCTCGGGACGCCCGATCGCCGCATGCCCGCTCACGGTTAGGGCGGCGACCAGTTCGGCCGGACTGAACCGGCCCCGATGCAACGAGACCAGCCGCTGGTCCATCTCCAGCGCCGCGGCTTCGGCCAGCGGATCGGCGCTGACGTGCTGGTCCGAGCCCAGCGCCAGCGGACTGCCGGCGTCCAGCAGATCACGGGCCGGCCCGATCCCGTCGGCCAGATCCCGTTCGGTGGACGGGCAGATGCAGGCGGTCGTGGTCGTGCGGCCGAGCAGGACGATGTCGGCGGCACTCAGATGAGTGGCGTGCACGACGGTGGAGTTGGGCCCGAGCAGGCCGGTCTGGTCCAGCAATTGGGCTGGGGTGAGGCCGGAAACGGACCGGCAGGCCTCGTTCTCGGCTGGCTGCTCGGAAAGGTGCGTATGCAGCGGGGCGACCCAGCCATCAGCCCGGAGATTCCGGGCCAGGCCGGCCACCACCGGCAGACTGGCTGGTGGCACCGCCCGGACCGAGTGCGCGGCCACGCCGATCCGGGCCGACTCCGGGCTGGTCCACTCCATAGATCCGGGCTTCGCGCCAGCACTGGCCAGCTGGGTCACCCGGCTCGCCCACCGCTCGGCGTTCCCGTCGCTGAACCGGCGCTGCACCCCATTCAGCGCCTCGTACCCGCCGGGACCCAAACCGCCCGCCAGATAACAGGTATCGAGCAGCGTCAGGCGAAGTCCGGCCTCCTGGGCGGCGGCGATCAGCGCCTGTCCCATCGCGTTGGGATCGCTGTAGGGCATCCCGCCGGGGCCGTGGTGGAGGTAATGGAACTCGCCGATCGCGGTGACTCCGGCCGCCACCAGTTCGGCATAACAGGCCCGGGCGAGGGCAAAACAGCTATCCGGGTCCAGTTGGGCCGAAATTGTGTACATCGCATCACGCCAGGTCCAGAACGAGCCGGCACCGTGGTGGGTCCGCCCGCGCAGGGCCCGGTGAAAGGCGTGCGAATGGGCGTCCGCGAAGCCTGGAAACACCATCCCGGGCAACCGTTCGTCGCCTGCCACCGGCTCGGTCTCAGGGTGCACGGCGGTGATCACGCCACCCTGGGTCTCAATCCGGGTCCGCTGCCGCGGGCCGTCCGGCAGCCAGGCGTGTTCACACCAGTAGCTGGTCCTGGTGGTCATCGGCCCGCGCCAGCTGGTTCCGAGGCGAGATCACGCAACACCCCGGTCAGCGCGGCCGCGCCCAGCAGGCAGTCATCGACGCCGGCCTCCTCGGCCGGTGAGTGCGACACCCCTGATGGATTGCGCACGAACAGCATGGCCGCCGCAATGCCAGCGGCCGCGAGGATTCCGGCGTCGTGGCCCGCTCCGGTCTCCATCGACGGAACGCTGGGCAGGGCCAGCTGCGCGGCGGCGGCAGCAGCGATCCGCTGACTTAGGCCCGGGTCGAAACCGGTTGCGGTGGTCCAGGACTCCTCAGTTACCGACGCATCGTCGGCTGCGGCTGCATTGGCGACCGCGCCGACCAGCCCCCTGACTCTGGCCTCGTCCGGCCCGCGCGCGTCCAGCCAGGCCCGGACCAGCGCCGGGATCGCATTCACCCCGTTCGGTTCCACCTGCACCTTGCCGAAGGTGGCCATGCAGTCGTGCTGCAGCGCCTGAGCACGGGCGTCGAGCACGGCCCGCGCGTAGCCGAGCATGGCATCGCGGCGATCGGCGAGCCGGGTGGTTCCAGCGTGATTCGCCTCGCCGGGGAAATCGAACCGCCACCGGCCGTGCGGCCAGATCGCCGACGCCACGCCCACAGGGGTCTCGGTTCCGCAGTCACCGCCGTGCACCAGCGCCCGGCCCTGCTCGATGTGCAGCTCGATGAAAGCAAAGATCCTGGAAACGGTTTCACGGTCGGGGCCGAGCTGATCCGGCCGCAGCCCAGATCGGGTCATCGCCTCGGCCAGCGTGGTGCCGCCAGCGTCGCGCAGACCCTGAGCCCGATCTGGGGCCAGCGCACCGGTGATCACCCGCGAGCCGGCGCAGGCGACACCGAACCGAGCACCTTCCTCATCCGCGAAGTTGACCACCCCAATCGGGCGAGCCGGGCGAAACCCGCTGCTTCGCAATGCCTCGACGGCCAGCAGGGCGCTGACCACGCCGAGCGGGCCATCGAAGGCTCCGCCGTCCGGAACCGAATCCAGATGGCTGCCAGTGGCGATGCCGGGACCGCCTGAGTCGGGATCGCCCCACCAGGCCCATTGATTACCAGCCCGGTCGAGCACCAGATCGAGTCCCAGCGCGATGCATTCAGCCTCGAACCATTCCCGCAGGGCGGCGTCGGCGCTGGTCCAGGCGAACCGGCGATAACCGCCGGACGCTGCCCGGCCGATCGGTTCCAGGTCAGCCCAGCGCCGGATGAATCCGGCGCGCAGGTCTGAGGTCACGCCTGTTCCCGCATGGGTACCCGGACGCCGAGATCGCGGGCGGTGCCTTCGGCGATCTCGTATCCGGCGTCCACATGCCGGATCACTCCCATGCCGGGGTCATTGGTCAGCACACGCTCCAGTTTGGCCGCGGCCAGCGCCGTCCCGTCGGCGACACACACCTGCCCGGCGTGGATAGATCGGCCGATCCCGACCCCGCCACCGTGGTGAATGGACACCCAGGTGGCGCCGGAGGCGGTGTTGACCAGAGCGTTCAACAGGGGCCAGTCGGCGATTGCGTCGGAGCCGTCGGCCATCGACTCGGTCTCCCGGTAGGGCGAGGCCACGCTGCCCGCGTCCAGATGGTCGCGGCCGATGACGATCGGCGCGCTCACCTCACCGGAGGCGACCAACTGGTTGAAGGCCAGTCCGGCTCGGTCGCGCTCGCCGTACCCGAGCCAGCAGATCCGGGCGGGCAGTCCCTGGAACTCGACCTTCCGCTGAGCCGCGGAGATCCATCGATGCAGGTGCTCGTTGTCTGGGAACAGCTCCAGGACGGCCCGGTCGGTCGCGGCGATATCAGCGGGATCGCCGGACAGCGCGGCCCAGCGAAATGGCCCCTTCCCCTGACTGAACAGCGGCCGGATGTAGGCCGGCACGAAACCTGGAAAGGCGAAAGCTCTTTCGAATCCCCCCTGGCGGGCCTCATCCCGGATGGAATTGCCATAGTCGAAGACTTCGGCTCCGGCGTCCTGGAATCCGACCATGGCCTCGACCTGCTTGGCCATCGAGACCCGGGCTCGGTCGGTGAACTCCTCGGGCTTGCGAGCCGCGTAGTCCGGCCAGTCGGCCAGGTCGATGCCTTCGGGCAGGTAGGACAGCGGATCATGGGCCGAGGTCTGGTCGGTGACGATGTCGATATCCACTCCGCGCCGCAACAGTTCGGCGAAAACCGTTGCTGCGTTGCCGATCGTGCCAACCGACAGCGGCTGGCGGGCCCGCTTGGCCGCCAGTACCCGGTCGATGGCCTGGTCCAGATCGGGAGCGACCTCGTCCAGGTACCGGGTCTGCACCCGCCGCCGCAATCGGCTCGGGTCGACGTCGACCAGCAGGCAGACCCCATCGTTCATGGTCACCGCGAGCGGCTGGGCGCCGCCCATCCCACCGGCGCCTCCGGTCAGGGTCAAGGTCCCGGCCAGGCTGCCATTGAACCGCTTGGCCGCCACTGCGGCGAAGGTCTCGTAGGTCCCCTGCAGGATGCCCTGGGTACCGATGTAGATCCACGATCCGGCCGTCATCTGCCCGTACATGGTCAGGCCCAGCCGCTCCAGCCGGCGGAACTCCGGCCAGGTGGCCCAATCCCCAACCAGGTTCGAGTTGGCGATCAGAACCCGGGGGGCCCACTCGTGCGTGCGCATCACACCGACCGGCCGGCCGGATTGCACCAGCATGGTCTCGTCGTCCGCCAGGGTGGTCAGGGTGGCGACCATGGCATCGAAGCTGGCCCAGTCCCGGGCGGCCCGCCCGGTGCCGCCGTAGACGACCAGATCGTCCGGGCGCTCGGCCACGTCCGGGTCGAGGTTGTTCATCAGCATCCGGATCGGCGCTTCGGTCTGCCAGCTGCGGGCGCTCAGCGTGCTGCCCCGGGCAGCCCGTACCGGGCGGGCTCCGTCCATGTCGGTCTTCTCCGTTTCCTGATTCCGCTGACGCTCAGGCTGTTCGCCGATGACCATGATCAGGTGGTGACCGGCAGTGGCCCAGTGATCGATTCCGCGGCGGCCACCGCGGCACCGGATCGGACCAGCTCGACCACTGCCTCGATCTCGGCGGCCAGGAACCGGTCTGGGCCCGGGCCGGCCACGACGTCCCGCAACGCGGTCAGGATCGCGGCCGTGGCCGGGCCTGGGGTCAGCTGACCGGCCGGTTCGAACTGACCACAGCGCAGATCCAGAGACCTTGCCGCAGTGAGCATTTCGATCGCGATCACCTGGGCCAGCCCGTCGATACTGCGGCGCAGCTTGCGCGCCGCGGCCCAGCCCATCGAGACGTGATCCTCCTGCATCGCCGAGGACGGGATCGAATCCACACTGGCTGGCGTGGCCAGCCGCTTCAGTTCCGAGACGATTCCGGCCGCGGTGTACTGGGCGATCATGTAACCGGAGTCGACGCCGGCATCATCGGCCAGGAACGGCGGCAGCCCGCTGTTGCGGCTGACATCGAGATGCCGGTCGATCCGGCGCTCGCAGATCGAGGCCAGGTCCGCGGTGGCGATGGCCAGGAAGTCGAGCACGTAGCCGATCGGCGCGCCGTGGAAGTTGCCATTGGACTCGACCCGGCCGTCCGCGGTCAGCACCGGGTTGTCGATCACCGAGCTGAGTTCACGGGCGGCGACCGACTCGGCGTGAGCCACCGTGTCCCGGACGGCGCCGTGCACCTGCGGCGCGCAGCGCAGCGAGTAGGCGTCCTGGACTCGGGTGCAGACCAGCGGATCGCGATGGCTGGCCATGATCGGTGAGCCGGCCAGCAGGGCGCGCAGATTCGCCGCGCTGGTGGCCTGGCCCGGATGCGGTCGCAAGGCCTGCAGGTCAGCGGCGAAGACGGCGTCGGTGCCGAGCAGTGCTTCAACGCTCATCGCGGCCGCGCAGTCGGCCGCCGTCACCAGCTGAGCCAGATCGGCCAGGGCCAGCACCAGCATGCCGAGCATGCCGTCGGTGCCGTTGATCAGGGCCAGGCCCTCCTTCTCGGCCAGGGTCACCGGCGTGAGGCCATGCCGGGCCAGCGCCTTCGCCGCGGGCTGGCTGAGCCCGTTCCGATCGCGGACCTCGCCCTCGCCGATCAGGGCCAGCGCACAGTGGGCCAGCGGCGCCAGGTCACCCGAGCAGCCCAGCGAGCCGTACTCGTGCACCACCGGGGTAAGGCCGGCGTCGAGCAGGGCGGCGTAGGCGGTCACCGTTTCGGGCCGGATGCCGGTGTGGCCGGAACTCAACGTGGACAGCCGGAGCAGCATCATCGCCCGGACCACCTCGGCCTCGACCTCCGGTCCGCTGCCAGCTGCGTGCGAACGGATCAGGCTGCGCTGCAGCTGGGCCCGGCCCAGAGGGGGGATGTGCCGGTTGGCCAGCGCGCCGAAGCCAGTGGAGATGCCGTAGTGCGGAACCGGATCGCCGGCCAGCTTCTCGACCACGGCCCGCCCGGCGCTGACGGCGTCCAGAGCCGGCTCACTGAGACGGACCCGCGGATTGCCCCGGGCCACCGCCACTACCTGGGCTGGCGTCACCGGCCCGGTACCGACCAGAACCTCGCTCGCGGATGCCATGACTCATTCCACCGGCCGGGGCAGGCTTGCGGGAGCACGCCACGCTGCATACTGTCTGTAATCCGAGACGTTCCCGGGAGGGAGGTCCGCCGCAGCGGGTGGGACTCAGTACTCGGTTCGGCCCGGCAAGGTTCGAGACCGCCGTCGTGCGGGCACGAATCCCGGAGGAGGGTGATGATCCGGGAGCAGGTGCCTGGCGCGGCCCGGGCGCTGAAGGCGCTGCAGTTGCTGGCCTCAGCGGCTGGGCCACTGCCCGCCGCCGCGATCGCCCGCTCACTCGGCCAGCCCCGCAGTACCACCTATCACCTGCTGACGGCCATGATCGAGGCCGGTTTCGTCGTCCATCTGCCTGAGGACCGGCGCTACGGCCTCGGCCTGGCCGTCTTCGAGGTGGGCACTGCCTACACCCGGCAACGGCCGCTGCAGAGATTGGCCCGCCCGCTGCTGGCCCGGCTGGTCGATTCGACCGGCGAGAGTGCCCATCTGGCCACTCTGCACGGCCGCGAAGTGCTGTACCTGATCGAGGAGCGGGCTCCACGCCGTCCGCCGCTGGTCACCGATGTCGGCGTCCGGCTGCCGGCCCAGCTGACCGCCAGTGGCCGGGCAATGCTGGCCGAGCTGCCGGCGGCCCAGGTCCGGGCCCTGTTCGCCGACCGCCCCGCGTTCGTACGGCGGCACGGCGCAGGCCCGCC
>CAXUFS010000072.1:0-10330 GCA_964250315.1 uncultured Kineosporia sp.
GTGGCGCGGGCCGGCCCCGCCCGCGGGGGCCCCCCGGGCCCCGGCGCCCCCTGTCCCCGCCGGGGCGGGGGGGGCGCGGGCCGGGTGGCCGGCTCGCCGCGGTAGCCACCGTGATCTGGCTCGCGGTGGCCCTGCTCACGGTCTGCTACTTCGTCATCGGCGGCCAGCCGGCCACGGCCTCGGCGCAGAATCTGTTCACTTCGGACGCCGGTTTCCCGATCATGGCTGGCGGCCTGGTAGCAGCCGCCGGGTTGTCACTTCTGTTGCTGCTGGCCGGACTTCGAGGGCTCGCCGCCGCCCGGCGGGCCCCGGTTGCCGATCCCGGGGCCGGCCTGGTGCTGGGCCTGATCGTGCGGGCGGGCGCGCTGGCCGGTACTGGCCTGGTCCTGGTTAAGATCATCGACGGCTCCGGCCCGCGGGGCCGGCTCGTGCCCAGCACCCATGCCCTGGATGCGCTGGGGGACTCACTGACGGTTCTGGGCCTGGGCATCGTGTTGCTGTCGCTCATACTGTTCCCTCCGTTCGCCCTGGCGGCCACCGCGACCGGGGCGGTGCTGATGCCGGTGCTGACGGCGGAACTCGCGGCCGGGATAGCGGCCGGCGTCGTCACCACGGCTACCGGCGTCATGCTGAACGAGGCTGCCAATTCAGCGGATTCGAGCGCGCCGGGCGGCGGCTCAGGAGCCGGCGAGCCACCGTCGCCGGCCGCGCGCACGAAGGAGATGCTGGAGCACCCGGAACAGTTCGAGGGCCAGACCCCCGCCAGCGTGGCGCAGGAACTGGACAACACGCTCGATCCTTCCACCTGGACCCGGGCGGCGGTGAAGAAGGGAGAGGGCACGCGATGGTTCACCCGCCAGGGCGATTCGTTCACGGTCGAGCACCAGCCGGGCGTGGGCGGCGATCTGCATTCCGGCTGGTATCTGAAGGTGGCCTTCCGCGGAGCCATCCGGCGTATCCCGCTGGACGGCAATCCAGTTCTGGGACCACGATGAGGAGCCGGTATGCCTGAGCAGGGTGCAGCGCCGATGTCGCCCGGCGAGGTCCGCTGGCGGTTGCTGGTGTCGGCGGCCGAAGACTACGAGCCACTCTTCCAAGCACTGTGGGAGTTCGGGCTTCCAGGCTCGCCGCAACCCGGCGGCCCAACTGTGGATCAGGTGAAAGGCACACTATGGCAGCTGATCACCGAAGGACTGGTAGCCCTGTTCCGCGGCTTGGATGCCCGGGACAACTATGTTCTGGTGCCGCCGGAATGGACGGCGTCCGTGTTCGCCGATCCGGCGTCCTGGGCCGAGATCGAGGATCCGGCCGCCGGGGTTCGCTACTCGACCACGCCGGCCGGTGACACAGCGGTCCGGGTGCGTCCGGCCAACGTGCCCGAGCCGGACTGGCGGGGCGGGCCGCGCGACTAGCCTGAGCCCCTTGCCAGCTCATCGATCGCCTCGGCCAGCAGCGCGATCCCGTACCGCGCCTCGTCGTCGGTGATGTTCAGGGCGGGAACGACGTGGGTGCGGCCACCGTTGATGAACGGCACCAGGCCCCGGCGCCGGCATCCGGCCGCCAGCCGGGCCATCCGCTCCGCCGGCATCACTTCCCGGGTGCTCTGATCGGTGACCAGCTCGACCGCCCAGAAGCAGCCAGCCCCGCGCACCTCGCCGACGATCGGACTGCTGGCGGCCAGTTCGGCCAGCGCTGGTCCGATCACGGCACGGCCCAGCCGATCGGCGTTCTCGATCAGCTGCTCACCGGCCAGCACACCGATGTTGGCCACGGCGGCCGCGCAGGCCAGCGGATGCCCCGAGTAGGTCAATCCACCCGGAAAAGGCCTGTCGCGGAAGGTGTTCACGATGGGCTGGCTGACGATCACTCCGCCCAGCGGGACGTACCCGGAATTCACCCCTTTGGCGAAGGTGATCAGGTCGGGCGCGACAGCGGGGCCGCCCGCCGGAGTCCACTCCCCCGGGGCGCCGGTCGGTGACTCGTTGGCCAGCTCGCAGGCGAACCAGCGTCCGGCCCGGCCGAACCCGGACATCACCTCGTCGGCGATCCAGAGAATGCCGTGCCGGTCACACAGTTCGCGCACCCCCCGCAGGTATCCGGCTGGAGGCACCATGATCCCGGCCGTGCCGGGGATCGACTCCAGCACGATCGCGGCGATCGTCGCCGGGCCCTCCAGCGCGATCACCTGCTCGAGGTGAGCCAGCGCGCGGTCGCACTCCTCGGCGTCGGTGGTGGCGTTGAAGGCCGACCGGTAGAGGAAGGGCCCGAAGGTGTGCACCACCCCCTCGGTGCCGTAGTCATTCGGCCAGCGACGCGGATCACCAGTGAGATTGATTGCGGTAGTAGTGTTTCCATGGTAACTGCGGTACCGGCTGATCACCTTGCGCCGCCCGGTGTGCAGCCGGGCCATCCGGACCGCGTTCTCGATCGCGTCCGCTCCGCCGTTGGTGAAGAACACCATCTGGAACTGGCGGCCCGGGGCTCGTTCCAGAATCAGCCGAGCTGCCTGCGATCGGGCCACGTTGGCATGCTGCGGCGCGACCATCGCCAGCTGGGCAGCCTGTTCGGCAATGGCGCCAACGACTTTCGGGTGCCCGAAGCCGACATTGGTGAACACCAGCTGGCCGGAGAAGTCCAGATAGGGGCGGCCATCGCCGTCCCAGATCCATGAGCCCTGCCCGCCGTCCACATAGAAGGGATCGCGCCCCTCCTGAGCCAGCCAGGAGTGGAAGACGTGCTGGAGATCCAGCTCGCAGGCGAGCTTGGCCCGCTCCGCCCGGTCCGGATCGGCCGGAACAACCGGCACGGTCGGGGGCATGGGCCGGCGGCCGGGCGCAGGGCTGGTCATCTGCGCAGCTTACGGACGATCCCGGGCCAGGGCAGACTCTGCAGCGTGACGGAGGTACCTCATCGCAGCCTGGAGCAGGTCCTGCAGCACGGTTACTCGCGGCTGCGGGAGCGGGCACACCCGCTGGACGGGCTGCGATCCGGGGTGTTCCGGCTGGAGCAGGCCTACTGGACGATCGGCCAGTGCGCCATCGGCGCGGTGATCGCCTGGTTGCTGGCCAGCCGGTGGGTGCACCACGGCACACCGGTGTTCGCACCGATCGCCGCCGTCGTCTGCCTGGGCCTGTCACACGCCGCCCGGCTGCGCCGGGTCGGAGAACTGGCGGCCGGAGTCAGCATCGGCGTGGGCCTGGCCGACCTGCTGATCCGGCTGATCGGCAGCGGCTGGTGGCAGATCGGCGTGATCACCGCCTGCGCGATGGTCGTGGCCCAGCTGCTTGGCGGGGGCACCCTGGTCACCAATCAGGCTGCGGTGCAATCCATCTTCCTGGTCGCGCTGCCCCAGCCGGCCGGTGGCGGCCTGGCTCGCTGGGAGGACGCGATCATCGGCGGCCTGACCGCACTGGTGGTCGCCGCGGTGCTGCCGCCGGATCCGGTGCGCGCCATCCGGCCGCAGGCCCGGCAGCTGATCCACGAGGTCGCCGACGTCGTCCGGGCCGCCGCGGCCGCGATCCGGGCCGGTGACGCCGCACTGGCCGACGCCACCCTGGAGCGGGCCCGGAGCACCCAGATGAACGTCGAAGCGCTCTCCGGGGCGCTACTCGGCGGTGAGGAGATCACCCGGATCTCGCCAATGCGCAGGCCTCGACGCGACGACGTCGCCCGCTACCGGCGCACCCTGATCGGAGTCGACCGGGCGTCCCGGAATCTGCGGGTGGCGGTCCGGCGGATCGCGGCCGTGCTGGAGGAGGACCAGCCCGTGCCGGTGGCGATCGCCGAGATCCTGGAGCAGCTCGGACGGATCCTGATCCAGTTGCACGCCGAGGTGGGCACGCGAGGCGCCGACCTGCCCGATGGGCGGCCCGCCAGCCAGGGATCGGTACCCGGTGAGCTGATCGCTCTGGCGAGCCGGCTCGACCCGGTCAAGCTCGGAGCGTCCACATTGTCCACGACCGTGATCGTGGGACAGATCCGCTCGGCCGCGGTGGACCTGCTCGGAGTCACCGGGATGGATCTGGTCCAGGCCCGGCATCTGCTGCCGGCCGGGCCGCCCGCACCGCCTGCACCGCCCGCACCGCCTGCACCCGCTTAGCCGGCCGGTACCTTCGGGCCGGTGCCAGCCGGGTTGCCCGGCTCCGGCAGCAGCCGCGCCAGCGGATCGCCGTCCACCATCCGCTCCAGTACATCGCCGATCTCGAGCTGGAAGAGCGTCGACGGATCATCCAGTTCGCTCCACTCGCGCGGCGCGGCGATGGCCGGCCGGTCCCGCCCGCGCGGGGAGTACGGGCAGATCGTGGTCTTGGCCGAGTGGTTCTGGCTCCAGTCCAGCAGCACCTTGTTCTTGCGCAGCACCTTGGTCATCCGCGAGACCACCAGCTTGGGCATCTGCCGTTCCAGATCCTCGGCCAGCCGATGCGCGTACTCGCTCACGACGACGGCGCTCTGCTTGCCCGACACCGCAGCGTAGAGCTGCATACCCTTCCCGCCGCTGGAGACCGGGAAGGAGTCCAGCCCGTCGCTGGCCAGCCGCTCCCGCACCGCCATGGCCACCTCGGCGCACTCGGGCAGCCCCGCCGGCGGCCCGGGATCGAGATCGATCACCAGCAGGTCGGGGTCGCGCATCCCGCCGCGCGGGCCGGCCCGCCACTGCGGCACGTGCAGTTCCAGAGCGGCCAGGTTCGCGGCCCAGATCAGCCCGGGCAGATCGTCGATGAACGGATAGGTCACCTCCTCGCGGTCCTTGGTGGAGCCGGGTGCGGGCAGCGTGACCTCGCGCAGCCAAGACGGCGCCCCCCGGGGCACGTTCTTCTCGAAGAAGGTCTGCCCGTTGTCGCCGTCCGGCCAGCGCTTGCGGGTGACCGGACGGTCGCGCAGGTGCGGCAGCAGCAGGCCGGACACCGCGGTCAGGTAGTGCAGCACCTCGCCCTTGGTCGTGCCGCTGATCGGGTAGAGCACCTTGTCGAGATTGCGCAGCCGCAGCCGCCGCCCCTCGACCTCGACGATCTGCTCCTGGCCCGCCTTTTTCGCATCCGGCACGGGCTCATCCTGGCCTGTCCCTCCCCCGTGATCGCCAGTTCAGCCCGCAGAAGTGCGGTCTGGGCGCAGCAATTGCGGGCTGAGCTGGCGATCACGCACTGGCGGGCGGACCAATCAGGGCTGGCCGAGGGTGACGTCGCCCGGCTCGACGTCGGGCCGGATCCCCCGGTAGACCGGCTGGCGCAACCGGCCGCCATCGGTTCGCCCGAGATAGCGCACATCGATCACCACCTCCGGCCGGACCCAGTGCGCGCCGCTCGCGTCGGCCCGGGGGATGGCCTCATCGAACGGTGAATCCCGGCGGCCCAAGGGCCGCAGAAGCCGCTTCAGGTCGGCCTGAGCACTGGCCGACACCAGGCCGCTGCCGACCCGACCGGCGAACTGCAGCTCCGGCGCCCCGCCATCGACCGGCGCCGACCACCAGCCCAGCAGCAGGGCACCGATCCGCCCGGCGTCGCTGGTCTCCTCCCTCCAGCCACCGATCAGGACGCTGACCTGGCGTTTGTGCGCCAGTTTGATCCAGTCCGGGCTGCGGAAACCGGGCCGGTAGATCGAGCTGCGCCGCTTGGCCACCACACCTTCGAGGCGGTGTTCGATGGTGGCCGCGAGCAGCGGCTCCAGCTCGTCCTGCACCGGCGAGAGTTGCCACGACCGGCCGGATGGCTCCAGCCGCTCCAGCGCCTCGCGGCGCTCCTGCCAGCTGCGCGGCATCAGGTCGACGCCGTACATCCGCAGCGCGTCGAAGGCGATCAGGCTGGCCGGGGCCTTCGCGGCCAGCGCGGCCGCCTTTCGGGCATCCCGGACATGGAACCGTTCGGCCAGAGTGGCGAACGATGGAGCGCCATCGGCCAGCACGACGATCTCGCCGTCCAGCAGCACATCCGGATGCGCCGTCCCCAGATCGGCCAGCTCCGGGAAGGCGATGGTCACATCCCGCTCGGTCCGGCTGGTCAGGCGCAGCTGCCCCTCGTGGATGTCGGCCAGCACCCGCATCCCGTCCCACTTCACCTCATATGACCAGCGCTCACCGTCGTCCGGCAGTCCCTTCCGGGGATCGGCCGCAGTGGCGAGCATGGGGCGCATGGTGGTTGATGCTAGGCAATCCGGGGCAGGACAGGGGATGCTGGTAGTAGTGAACTGGCAGGTCAACACCGGTAGCGGGAGGCAGCGATGAGGGCGATATGGAAGGGAGCGGTCTCGTTCGGGCTGGTCAACGTCCCGGTGCGGTTGTTCACCGCGACCCAGGAGCACGACATCCGCTTCCATCAGGTGCACCGCGCTGACGGCGGCCGGATCCGGATGAAGCGGGTCTGCAGCGTGTGCGGCGAAGAGGTGTCCTACGACCAGCTGGCCAAGGGCTACGAGGCCGAGGATGGCCGGTTGGTGGTGCTGTCCGAGGAGGACTTCGAGGGCCTGCCGCTGGCCACCGGGCACGAGATCGACGTGGTGGAGTTCGTACCGGCCGAGCAGGTCGACCCGATCCTGTACGGGCGCTCGTACTACCTGGAGCCGGACGCCAAGGCACTGAAGGCCTACGCCCTGCTGCGCGAGGCGCTGGAGGCGACCGAGCGGGTGGCCGTGGTCAAGGTCGCGCTGCGTCAGCGGGAGTCACTGGCGGTGCTGCGGGTCCGCGAGAACGTGATCATGCTGCAGACCCTGCTCTGGCCGGATGAGGTCCGCGCGGCCGACTTCCCGGTGCTGGAGGACGAGGTCGAGCTGCGCCCGCAGGAGCTGCGGATGGCGGCCTCGCTGGTGGAGAGCATGGCCACCGACTTCGAGCCCGAGGAATTCGAGGACGACTACGCCGCCGCTCTGCGCGAGCTGGTCGAGGCCAAGCTGGAGGGGGTCGCCCCTCCGACGATCGAGACAACGGAGGAGTCGGCCAGCGACGTGGTCGACCTGCTCAGCGCTCTGCAGGCCAGCGTGGACCGGGCTCGCACGGCCCGGGGCGAGGAGCCCGCCGCGACGTCGAAGAAGACCGCCAAGGCTCCAGCCAGGAGCACCACGGCAGCTGCCCCGAAGAAGACGGCGTCCAAGGCTCCGGCCAAGCGCGCGGCGGCGAAGGCTCCGGCCAAGAAGGTGGCGGCCAAGAAGGCCACCGCCCGCAAGACCACTACGGCTCGCAAGACTCCCGCCCGCAAGTCCGCCTGAGGGCCGGCTGGCTCCGGTCGGCCCGCCGGCCCGCCGGGCCGTTCAATCGCTGAAGCTCCGCCGATGCTCCAGTTGGCCACGTGAAGCGCGCTTAGAAGGCTCGCTCAACGTGGCTAACTGGAGTAAGACGGGAGCGCGGGCCAACGTTTCGCGTTATCCACAGGCTTTGACCGTCTCACCTCTGTCCACAGATTCGGCCCCCCGGCGCCCATGACGGCCTGCCCGGGGCCAAGGTGTGCTCATGGGGGACGAGCAGATGCCCGCAGTGTTCAGCCGAGCTCAGGCCCGGGAAGCAGGGTGGACTGATCGCCAGATCGATCTCCGCATAGCCTCAGGCACTTTCGAACGATTGAGGCGCGGCGTGGCCCGGGTATCGGGCCCGCAACCGGGTCGGCGCGAGCTGGACGAGGACAACCAGCCGATCCTGCTACCGCCGGAACTGGCGGCAGCATTGATCGCCTGCGGTGGACGGGATGTCGCCGTCTCCCACGCGAGCGCGGCCCGCATCCTCGGCCTGCCGAAACCGTTGGCCGGATGGGGTGCACCGGAATTCACGGCCAGCAATGGCCCGACCCGGCAGCGCAGCGCGATCCACGTCCGGGTGGCCCCGCTGGCCGCGCCGGACGTCTCACCTTCCGCGGTGTCCTGCTGACCCGCCTGGCCCGCACGATCATCGACTGCCTGCGGACCCTTCCTCCGCCGGATGGACTGGCGATCCTGGACACTGCGCTGCGCCGTCGTCTGACCTCGTCCGAAGGGCTGGCGCGCGCCCTGTCACATCAACGGGGATGGCCGGGCATCACACTGGCCCGGAAAGTACTGATGCTCGGTGATGGACGGCGGGAGTCACCCCTGGAGTCGTGGTCGGCCTGGGCGTTTGATGAGTCCGGCGTCGTCAGGCCTGACTGGCAGGTTGAGATCCATGACATTGCCGGCATTTTCGTCGGCCGGTCTGACTGCTGGTGGCCCAGTGTGGCCGGGGAGGCGGACGGCCGCAGCAAGTACGCACTGGCTGCCGCGGAACGGATCGGCGCCACTACGGTCTACGAGGTGCTCCAGGCCGAACGGCGCCGGGAACAGCGGCTGCGCGACGCCGGTGCGGAGGTGATCCGGTGGTCTGCGGCGGACGTGCTGAACCCTCAGCTCCGGCCGGTGCTCGCCGCTCGCACACCGCCGCACTCATGATCGCCGATGAGGCGGATCGCTTCACCGGATGAGCCGAGTCACTGGGCAGCCCACTCGTCGCTGTTTGGCCGGAGCAGTTGCAGCGATAGCAGGGGAACGGAACCCCGCTCCCGTCATGCTCCAGCTGGCCACGCACCTCGGCGGGGCTGCTGCTGAAAACGTGGCCAACTGGAGCATGACTGGAGCCTGAACGGACAGGCCTAGGGCAGCAGCGAATGGCGGACGACGGTCTGCTCGCGGGACGGACCGACGCCGATGGCCGAGATCCGGGCGCCCGACATCTCTTCCAGCGCAAGCACATAGGTCTGCGCGGCCTTGGGCAGATCATCGAACGAGCGGACGCCGGAGATGTCTTCGCTCCACCCCTGGAACGTCTCCAGGATCGGGCGGGCGCGGTGAAAACCGCCCTGGGTCATGGGCATGTCGTCGTTCCGGACGCCGTCCACGTCGTAGGCCACGCACACCGAGATCTGCTCCAGCCCAGTCAGCACATCGAGCTTGGTCAGCACGAAGTCAGTCACGCCATTGACCCGGGCCGCGTAGCGCGCCACCGGAACGTCGTACCAGCCGCAGCGCCGCGGCCGTCCCGTGGTAGTGCCGAATTCGCCTCCGGCCTGGCGCAGGCGCTCTCCCATATCGTCCAGAAGCTCGGTGGGGAAGGGACCTTCGCCGACCCGGGTGCTGTACGCCTTGACCACGGCCACCACCGCGTCGATCCGGGTCGGGGCAACGCCCGACCCGGTGCAAGCTCCGGCCGCCGTTGCCGACGACGAGGTGACGAACGGATAGGTCCCGTGGTCGACGTCGAGCATGGTGGCCTGGCCGCCCTCGAACAGCACGATGTCGCCGCGGTCCAGAGCCTGGCCCAGCTCCAGCCCGGCGTCGGTCATCATCGGCGCCAGCCGGTCGGCGTAGGTGAGTAGCTCGTCCGCTACCTCATCGGCCGAAACAGCCCGCCGGTTATAGACTTTCACCAGCAGCTGATTCTTCTGCTCGAGAGCGCTCTCGATCTTCTGGCGCAGGAAGACCTCGTCGAACAGGTCCTCGATCCGGATACCGACCCGGTTCATCTTGTCGGCATAGGTCGGGCCGATGCCGCGGCCGGTGGTGCCGAGCTTGCGTTCGCCCAGGAACCGCTCCGCCACCTTGTCCAGAGTGCGGTTGTACGGCGGGATCACATGCGCGGCCGCCGAGATCAGCAGCCGGGAACAGTCGATGCCGCGCTCGGTCAGATCGTCGATCTCGCCGAACAGCACCGGCAGGTCGACCACGACCCCGTTGCCGATCACCGGGATGCAGCCGGGCGTCAGGATTCCGGACGGCAGCAGGTGCAGCGCGTACTTCTCGCCGTCCACCACCACGGTGTGACCGGCGTTGTTGCCACCGTTGTACTTGACCACGTACTGGACGTCGGCTCCCAGTGCGTCGGTCGCCTTGCCCTTGCCCTCGTCACCCCACTGGGCGCCGACCAGCACGATCGCGGGCATGCCGATACACCGACTTTCCTCGACGTGTACGCCGCGGATGCGGGCGAGACAGGCTACGAGCCTACCGGCAGCGCGGCAAGCAGAGCCGAACCCAGGGCATCCCCGGACAGCCATGCCTGCTCCACCCTCGAGCGCTCGCCCCAGGCGTCACCGCAGACCCCGATCAGCGCCTCCGGCAGCCACCCGAACGCCTGCTCATGGGTGTGCGCGGGCGAAGCGAAGCGCCAACGGTGGGCCCGGGCCAGCAGCGGCTCGGACGGCGCCGAACCGCCCAGCACGCCAGGCAGCTCGGCCAGCACCGGGCCGATCGCGGCCGCTGGATCGTCCAGGAACTCCCGGGCCGCCTCCGGCGAGGTGTGCGCGACCAGCACCGGCGCGCCGTCGCCGCGGCTGCGGCCGTCGTCGCTGATCCAGGTCAGCAGCTGAGAGTCGTGCACGAACGCCGCATCCAGCTCCGGCCACCC
>CAXUFS010000072.1:10383-11869 GCA_964250315.1 uncultured Kineosporia sp.
GCCGGGCCAGCTCGGGGCTGAGCAGCCGGGCGGCCTGCGGATCGGGCATCGCCAGCACCACCGCCGCGGCGCGGTCGCCGTCCACCGTTGCGCCGGCCGTAACCTGCTCGACCTCGTGCTCGCAGCGCACGTCCAAGCCCCCGGCCAGGGATTCGGCCAGCGAGCGCATGCCGCCGGGCGCCGTCCAGCGCATCGGGCCCTGCTTCTCCTGGCCCACGAAGTGGTCGGTCCAGGGGCGGGCCAGCCCGGCCAGCGCCCAGCCCTGGACCACCTGCTCGAAGGCCGGTTCGCGGACCGTGAAGTACGGTGCGCCGATGTCGACCGGGTGCGGCCCGGACGGCAGTTGCTCGGTCGAGACCGCCATCCGCCCGCCCAGCCGGTGCCCGCGCTCGTACAGCTTCACCGCCCGCCCGGCATCGTGCAGCCGGCGGGCACAGGCGATGCCGGACAAGCCGCCCCCGATCACGACGACGGGGTCCTCAGTCATTCGCTCCAGGCCGAAACCTTCAGCGCGGCAACGGCTTCTGGATCACAGTCGGCGATGAAGACCGCGATCCGGTCGCGCTCGGCGTCCTCACCGATCAGCGCGGCAGCATGTCCCAGCGCCGCCAGCGCCCGCAGGAAGCCCTGGTTGGGGACGTGCGACCACGGCACCGGGCCCTGCCCGCGCCAGCCGTTGCGGCGCAGCGCGTCCAGGCCACGGTGATAGCCGGTGCGGGCGAAAGCGTAAGCCTGGATCGTGTTTCCGGCGTCCAGCGCGTTCTCGGCCAGGATCGCCCAGGGCAGACACGAGGACGGCGACCCGGCGGCGATGGCGGCAGGGTCGCCACCGTCGTCCAGCGCCTGCCGGATCGGCTCGTCGTCCGGCAGCAGGGTCGGCGGCGGACCGCCGAGCAGATTGGCCGATGTGGTCAAGGGATTCAGCCGATCGCCGTGCCCGCGCTGCGCAGCGCGCGGCAGGCCTCGACCACCCGGGCGGCCATTCCGGCCTCGGCCGCCTTGCCCCAGGCCCGCGGGTCATAAGCCTTCTTGTTGCCGACCTCGCCGTCCACCTTGAGCACGCCGTCGTAGTTGCCGAACATGTGCCCGGCCACCGGCCGGGTGAAGGCGTACTGGGTGTCGGTGTCGACGTTCATCTTGATCACGCCGTAGTCGACCGCAGCGCTGATCTCCTCCGGCAGCGAGCCGGATCCGCCGTGGAAGACCAGGTCGAAGGGGTTGTCCTTGCCGTACTGGGCGCCGACGGCGTCCTGGATCTCCTTCAGGATCTCCGGACGCAGCTTCACGTTGCCCGGCTTGTAAACGCCGTGCACATTGCCGAAGGTCAGCGCGGTCAGGTAGCGGCCCTTGTCACCGACGCCGAGCGCGGCCGCGGTGGCCAGGCCGTCGTCCACGGTGGTGTAGAGGTGCTCGTTGATCTCGTTGGCGACGCCGTCCTCCTCACCGCCGACCACACCGATCTCCACCTCGAGCACGATGTTGGCAG
>CAXUFS010000073.1:0-5005 GCA_964250315.1 uncultured Kineosporia sp.
GCCGGGTGGTGACCCCGGACCAGGAGCGGCCCGACGACGCCGAAGTGCTGGCGCTGGCCAGTGACTCGGTCACCCTCCGGGTCACCCCCGAGACGATCGCGCCAGGCCGCTACGGGATCTGGCAGGAGGACGGCCGCGTGCATGCCCGGCTCGGAACGGTGCTCCAACATGACCAGGGCGCCGGAACCGTGACCAGGACGCTGATCGGCACCGACCGCGGCCGGCTCCGCCCCGGTGCGGCCCGCTGGAACCAGTACTTCTACGCCGGGACGCCGCTGTCAGCGCTGGGCCTGGCCTACCAGGATGTCGAGGTGGACGGCGATACCGGTCCATTGCCCGGCTGGCTGGTGCCGGGCTCGTCGGCGTCCTCCGGTACCACCTGGGCGATCCTGATCCACGGTCGCGGCGCCACCCGGGAGGAATGCCTCCGGGCGCTTCCAGTGCTGCACCGCCTCGGCGTCACCGCGCTGGTCGCGGCCTACAGCACCACCGCCGGGCTGGCGGCCCCGGCCACCGGGCGCTACCACCTGGGTGACCGGGAATGGCGGGACGTCGAGGCCGCCATCCTGTTCGCGGCCGGGCGGGGGGCCGGCGAGATCGTGCTGATCGGCTGGTCGATGGGCGGCGCGATCGCGATGCAGGCAGTGTCCAGGTCGTGGACGGCGAACCGGGTGCGCGGCCTGGTGCTGGACGCGCCGGTGATCGACTGGCGCGACGTGCTGGCCCACCACGCCCGGCTCAATCACCTGCCGCAGGCGGTGGGACGGCTGGGCCAGTCGGTGCTCTCGCATCGCTCGGCCTGGAGGCTGGCTGGCACCCAGGCTCCGCTTGATCTGGATCGGCTGGACTGGGTGGCCCGGGCGGCCGAACTGAGCCGCCCGGTGCTGCTCATCCACAGCGACGACGATGAGTTCGTTCCCTCCGGCCCGTCCCGGAAGCTGGCAGGCGCCCGGCCCGATCTGGTCACCTACCTCAGCGTGGCTGGGGCCAGGCACACCAAGGAGTGGAATGTCGATCCCGGCGCCTGGGACAACGCGGTGGCCCGCTTTCTGCTGACCCTGTAGCCCGCACCGGCCGTCCCGCGGATCCGGCCCGGCAGGGGGGCCGGCTCCGGCGGTGATCCGGCCAGCCCGTTCAGTGCCGGGCGGGTAGCAGCGACCAGCCCAGCGCGAACAGCGCGAACGAGGCCACCAGCGACAGGACGGCCAGCGAGTCCGGCGCCTCGGTGACCAGATCGGCCCAGCCCAGCCATGCGGCCAGCAGCATCACGGAGATCGGCAGGGACAGGGTGGCCAGGGTGGGCTTGACGGCCGGCGCCACGCTGGCGTTCGCCCGCCCCAGCTTGCCCGGCCGGCCCGTTGGCAGTTCCCGGGTCACCGTGGGCGGCGTGTTCTCCGGAATCTGCTCCACAGTGGGCTTGGCCACCAGTCCGCGGCGGAAGTCGACCACGCCCTGAGCAACCATGAGCAGGGCCGCCAGCAGAGCTGGTACCCGCAGGCTCATGTCGGTGCCACTGGCGCCCTGATTGGCGATGCCGAGCAGCAGTCCGAGCAGCACCGTGAGCGTGGCGCCGACCAGGGCACCCACCGATGGGCCCGGTATCACCGCGGTCCGGGTCGGCGTGCGCTGCTGGCCCGATTGCTGCGACTGCCCCGATTGAGGCGATTGCTGGACCGCAAGCTCGTTGGAGACCGGTTCGGAACTCATCGCCGTCCTCCCGGGACCGCCTGAAAGATCTGCCCCGCAGGCTGCAACGCTTACATGATCTCACCCACCGTAGTGCGTCCGGGGCGAACCCGACACCGCAGACGCGCGGAAAAAGACCTCATTTGCGCCAGCGCGACAGCCGCCGGGGAACGGACCCGGCTCAGCTGCGGTTGAACCAGTCATGAGCATCTTCAAGTCCGGAATGAAGCCCAGCAGCCGCGAGTATCCGGTGGCCCTCAGCCAGGAGGAATGGCGTGAGCGGCTGACCCCGCAGGAGTTCCACGTCCTGCGTGAAGCTGGCACCGAGCGCGCATTCACCGGCGAATACTGGGACGAGCATCGCCAGGGCGTGTACTCCTGCCGGGCCTGCGGCCAGGAACTGTTCCGATCCAGCACCAAGTTCGACAGTCACTGTGGCTGGCCGTCGTTCTTCGCTCCGCTGGCTGAGGACCGGGTCGAGTACCTGGAGGATCGCTCGTTCGGGTCGGTGCGCACCGAGGTCCGGTGCGCGAACTGCGGCTCGCATCTTGGTCACCTGTTCGAGGGCGAGGGCTACGGCACTCCGACCGACCAGCGTTACTGCATCAACTCGGTCAGCGTGAAGCTGGAGCCAGCCGGCACTGACGAGTCGCTCTGATCGACCTGGCTCAGGCCAGGCTGCGGACCAGTTCGGTCAGGGCCACCCGGGGGCCGGTGAAGAACGGGATCTCCTCCCGGACATGCCGCCGGGCCCCGGTGGCGCGAAGGTCTCGCATCAGGTCCACGATCCGGTGCAGCTCATCCGCCTCGAAGGCCAGCACCCATTCGTAGTCACCCAGCGCGAAGGACGACACCGTGTTGGCCCGGACGTCCGGATACTCCCGGGCGGCCATGCCGTGCTCGACCAGCATTGTGCGGCGCTCCTCGTCCGGCAGCAGATACCACTCGTAGCTGCGAACGAAGGGGTACACGCAGACGTACCGCTTGGGCTCCTCTCCAGCCATGAACGCGGGCACGTGGCCCTTGTTGAACTCGGCCGGGCGGTGCAGCGCCACCGATGACCAGACCGGGGTGAGCCGGGCACCCAGTTCGGTCCGCCGGAGCTGGTGGTAGGCCTCCTGCACCACCTCGATGCTCGGCCCGTGCCACCAGAACATCAGATCGGCATCGGCCCGCAGGCCGGCCACGTCGTAGCTGCCGCGTACGGTCAGGTCCTTGGCCGCCAGTCCGGCCAGCACCGCGTCGGCTTCGGCGCCGAGGCGGCCGGGCGCCCCGGCGTCACGGGGCATCGGCCCGGCCGAGAACACCGACCACATCGTGTACCGGATGGTGTCGTTGATCTGCCGGGCGGTGATCCGGGCCGGCTCGGCGTCCTCAGTCATGCTCAGATTGTCTCCCGATCTCCGAGGTTCCCTCACCGCAGATCGCGGACGGCCCGCTGCGCCGAGGCGATGCAGGCGGCGATGCCGACGCCGTCCAGACCCGCCCCGCAGATCGCCAGTCCGCCCGCCGCCGCGACAACCGGCCTGATCCGCTCGATCCGATCCAGATGGCCCACCTGATACTGCGGCAGACCACCCCCCCAGCGCTGAACCCGGATACCGCTGGGCCGCAGGGGCCGGCCCAGGATCCGTCCGAGGTCCTGCACGGCTGCGGCCGCCAGGTCGTCGTCCGATCGCTGCAGATCGCCTTCCTCACCGGCCCGGCCGACCGAGATCCGGACAACATCCAAGCCGGGGTCCTGCTCCCCCACCCATGACCATTTGGCTGAGGAGAAGGTGGCCGCCTTGATCAGATGCCCCTCGATCGGCGGGACGAGCAGTCCGGAGCCAGGCAGCGGATGAGCCGGGTCAGCCGGGATCAGCGCCGCGACCACGGCCACGCTGGCCATCGGTATCCGGGCCAATTCGGCTGCGGCCACGGGGACTTCCGGTCCGAGCAGGCGGGCGGCGGCCGGTGGCGGAACGGCCACCAGGACAGCGTCGGCGTCCAGATAGGACGGCGCCGGTGCCGGACCGAGCTCCAGCCGCCATCCCCCCGGGATGCGCTGCAGGCCGCGGACCGGGCTGCCCGTGCGGATGGTCACCCCCCGCTCGTGCAGGCCGTCGGCCAGGGCGTCCGCCAGGCGGCCGACACCACCTCGGATCCCAGCGAAAACCGGTGCGGAGACGGGATTCTGGGCGATGGGCAAGCTTCCACTGACCGGGCCGCCCGCCTGGGCCAGCGGCCACAGAGCCGGGATGGTGGCGCGCAACGACAGCCGACCGGCCTGACCGGCGTACACACCGCCGAGCAGCGGCTCGACCAGCCGATCGGTCACAGCCGGCCCGAACCGTCCCGACACCCAGGACGCCACGTCGACGTCGCGATCGAGGCCAGGGGCGGGCTGGTCAGGCTCGGCCACCGCCCGGGCCAGCTCGTCCTCGTTCAGCAGGCCGCCGAGCGCCGAGGTGTCGCTGGGCACGCCCATCAGGGTCCGCTCCGGCAGCGGATACAGCTGGCCCCGGGCCAGCACCGAGGCCGATGACACGGCTGGATGCACCAGGTCAGCGCCCAGTCCGGCCTCGGCGATCAGCCGCACCGCCTCCGGCCGGCGGGCCAGCACCGACTCGGCGCCCAGATCGACGGCGATTGCCTGGCCACCGCTGCCCGGCACCGCACCGGTCAGCAGCTTCCCGCCGACCCGGGGACCGCCTTCCAGCACAACGACCTGGCCCGGATCCCAGGACCCGGCATGGTCAGCGGACGTCGCCCGCCAGGCGGCGGTCAGCCCGGAGATACCGGCTCCGATCACCGCCAGCGCGACCCGTTCCATCGGACCAGCCTCTCAAACGATCGTGACCGAACCTTGACCCACCGGCCGGGTGACCGGCGGAACCAAGCCGGCCAGCACTGCGTCAGAGGGCCAGATGATCAACCGACTCCTAGCCGGGAGAACCCATGAACGGCAATGGCACGCTCACCACCCGTCGTCCGCTACTGGCCGGGCTGGCCGCGACGTCCGTGCTGCTGGCCGTGATCCTGACCGGCTGCGGGGGCAGCAACGGCAGCGGTTCCCCGTCGGCCTCGACCGGATCAGCGACGCAGTTCAAGGATCAGGCCGCCACCGATGCTGCCGGTGCGGCCCCGGCGGCCGCCTCCGGGCCGGCCAGCGCGTCCGGCTCCGGGGCCAAGTCGCCGGGCCTGCTGGCCGATTCGCTGGCGACCACCAAGCGGGTCCGGAGCGCGGATCTCACCTTGCAGGTCAAGGACATCGGCGAGGCCGCTGCCCCGATCCGGGCCACGGCCGAGAGGCTGCGGCGCTCGGGGGGCACGGCGA
>CAXUFS010000073.1:5015-11546 GCA_964250315.1 uncultured Kineosporia sp.
GGCCGCTGCCCTGGCCGGCGCGACGGCCCAGGACGTGCTGGTGCTGCGGGTACCGGAGCCCCGGCTGGACGAGGCCATCAGCGCGGTGGCCGCGATCGGGACCGAGTTGACCCGGACCACGAGCAGTCAGGATGTGACCGCCGTGCTGGCTGACCTGGAGAGCCGGGAGAGCAGCCAGCGAGCCTCGGTCGCGCGGGTCCGGGCGCTGATGGTCAGAGCCACCTCACTTCAGGACATCGTCCTGCTGGAATCCGAATTGTCCCACCGGGAAACGGACCTGGAAGCCGCCGAGGCCAGCCGCCGGGCGCTGGCCGATCAGGCCGCGCAGGCGACCTTCACGGTCACCCTGACCACGTCCAGCCAGCCCAGCGACGGCAAGCGGGACGACAACGGCTTCCTCGCCGGTCTGGACAAGGGCTGGCACGCGCTGCTGGCCAGTACCGGGGTACTGCTGACCATCGCCGGAGCGAGCCTGCCGGTGCTGATCGTGCTGCTGGCGCTGGCCTGGCCCTCCTACCGGCTGTTCCGCCGGTACCGCCCGGCCGGTCGCAGACCGGCCACCCCGGCGCGCACTGAAACCACCTAGGCGCCCCCGCCGGCCGCCTGCACCGCCTCGGCCACCCGGGCCAAGACGTCCGGGTCGGCATCGGGGGGGACGCCGTGGCCGAGGTTGAAGACATGCCCGAAGGTCCGGCGCCCGGCCTGGACGATCTCCTGGATCCGCTGGGCGAGCACCGGCCAGGGCGCGAAAAGCATGGCGGGATCCAAGTTGCCCTGCACGGCGATCTCCGGCCCGATCCGCCGCGCGGCCTCGTCCAGTTCCAGCCGGAAGTCGACCCCCACCGCCGATGCACCGGCCTGCGCCATCGCCGGCAGCAGTTCTCCGGTACCCACGCCGAAATGGATTCGCGGCAGATCCGGCGCCAGATCGCGGACGGCGCCCAGCACGGCCGCGGACGCGGGCTGCACCTGCCGCCGGTAGTCGGCGGCTGAGATCGCCCCGGCCCAGGAGTCGAACAGCTGGACGGCGGAGGCGCCGGCCGCCACCTGCACCCGCAGGAACTGGGCCGAGATCTGGGCCAGCCGCTCCAGCAGCATCATCCACAGCGCCGGATCGGCGTGCATCAGCGCCTTGGTCTTCAGCAGTTCCCGGCTCGGGCCGCCCTCCACCAGGTAGGAGGCCAGAGTGAACGGAGCACCGGCGAAGCCGATCAGCGGAGTGGCTCCCAGTTCGGCGGTGAGCAGCCGGACCGCTTGTGCGACGTCCTCGACCAGATCGGGGGTGAGCGGCGGGAGCCGCGCCAGGTCGGCGGCGGAGCGGAACGGCTGGGCGATCACCGGCCCGACGCCGGGCCGGATGTCCAGGTCGACGCCGACCGCCTTGAGCGGAACCACGATGTCGGAATAGAGGATCGCGGCGTCGACCCGGTAGCGGCGGACCGGCTGCATCGTGATCTCGGCGACCATCTCCGGGCGGCGGCAACTGTCCAGCATCGGCACCCCCTCGCGGATGGCCCGATACTCCGGCAGGGATCGCCCCGCCTGGCGCATGAACCAGACCGGGGGGTGAACGGGCGGCTGGCCACGCAGCGCCGCCAGCACAGGAGCCTGGGCCAGCCTCGGATCGGGTCGCGCGACGTCCAGCGGGTCGAGGTCCAGCGCCACGGCGGAAGGTGCCACCCGCGGATCCTCCCATCCGGTTTCACCGGCCCGCGCGCCAGTGCCTGGTCACCATGGCGCGTCATTGCCGAAAAGTGCCGGATCGTCACCGTACGCTGCCGGAGTGGCTGTGCATGGAAAGCCCGGGGATGTGCCTGGGCAGTTCCTCGAGGTGGCCACCCGTCTGCGCGCGGCTCAGTTGCGCCCAGAGATCCTGGTCGAGGAGATGCCTGCTCCTCAGCGGATTGCTCCCTTCTCCACCGCGCTGAGTGCCGAGGCGGTCAGCGGTGACGTGGAGCTGGCCACCGGACGCTTCGTCCTGCTGCACGACCCGTCTGGACCGCAGTCGTGGGCGGGCACCTACCGCATCGTCACCTTCGTCCGGGCCGATCTGGAGTCGGAGGTCAGCACCGATCCGATGCTGGGCCAGGTCGGCTGGTCCTGGCTGGAGGACGCTCTGTCGTCGGTCAGCGCTCGCTACACCGCGGCGGGTGGAACGGTGACCCGGGTGATGTCGGAGAGCTTCGGTTCGCTGTCCGACCGCGGGGCAACGGCGGAGATCGAGGTGCGGGCCTCGTGGACGCCGCTGGACGATCCGGTCATCCACCTGCAGGGCTGGGCCACCCTGATCTGCACGGTGGCCGGCCTTCCGCCGCTGTCGCCGGGAGTGTCGGCCCTCCCCCGCCGGCGCCTCACCTGATGGATCACCGGCCGGTGCCCGAGCTCGCGCACCCGGCTACCATCGGTACACCTGCTGAAGCCTGCTGGGCCGCGAGAGCTGGGAGCCGCGATGAGCGAGCCGCGTTCGATTCAGGTCATCTCCGCGCCGGCGCCCACCCAGAATGTGCGTCGTGAGCCGCTGCTGCGCTGGGTACTGGGAGACATTCTGCGCCAAATCAGGCTGCGCCAGCGCCGGACGCTGAAGGACGTCGCCCAGGACGCGCAGGTCTCAATGCCCTACCTATCCGAGGTGGAACGCGGGTTGAAGGAGGCGTCGTCCGAGGTTCTGGCCGCGATCTGCCAGGCGCTGGACCTGACCGTGTCCGACCTGCTGGGCCTGGCGCAGGGCGAGCTCAGCGCCGTCCGCGAATCCCGGTCCCTGGTCAGCCGGACCGAGCGGGCCACCGCAACCCTCAGCCAGCCGGGTGATCTCGGCGCCGGTCCGAGCTACGAGGTGTCCCTGTACGCCGCCTAGACGGGTGGCCGGCCGGAGATCCAGCGCCGATGCGGGCCGGACCGGCCGTCTAACGCAGTTGCCCGGCCACGAGCAGGAACAGCGGCACGCGCAGCCGGCGGCTGAATTCTGCTTGGTCGCCCGCGAAGAGTTCGCGCACCGGAGCGCACTCGCTCAGTCCGGTCACGCTGAACCCGCTGTGGAGCAGGGCGGTCACGTAGTCCCCGACAGTACGGTGCTGCCAGGTCACATTGCTGCCCAGCCAGGTCCGGGCCCGGGGCCCCGGGCTGAAGTAGTCGTCGACCAGCCAGGACGTGCGCGGTTGTCCCGCCGGGGTGACGGCCTCAGCAGAGGTGATGACCGGGTGCACCACGGTGAAGACCAGCCGGCCGCCATCCCCCAAGCCTGAGGCACAGGCGTCCAGCACCCGGGCCAGGTCCGCCACGTAGTGCAGCGCCAGCCGGGAGACGATGAGGTCCAGGCTGGAAGGGTCCGGGGTGAACGACTCGATGGCCGCTTCTTCCAGCCGGACACCAGGCAGATCGGCCAGTGAGGCGCGAGCGGCTGAGAGCATCGGCTCCGATGAGTCGACGCCCAGATAACTGACCGCGCCGGCCGTCAGCAGCGACCGCGCGATGCTGGCATCGCCGCAACCCAGATCGGCAACCCGCAGCCCATCCAGTGAGCCGAGAGCCTTCCGAAGGGCCGGCTCTTCCATCACCAGGTTCGGACTGCTCACCTCGGTGTGCCGGTGCCTCAGATACCGGCCCACTGTCACCGGATCGCGGTAGAAGCTTTCGGACACAGGAACAGCATGCCCCCGGGCGAAGCCCGGCCACCGCCACTCTCAAAGAGCCAGCGCTTCTGCCCGGCTCGATCCCGGCTTCCGGCTGGTGATCATCTCGTCGGCCAGGCCATAGGCGATGGCCTCCTGGGCGTCGAAGATCCGGTCCCGATCGGTGTCGGTTCGCAGCCGCTCGACCTGCTGGCCGGTGTGCCGGGCCAGGATCTGCTCCATCTGGGCCCGGATCCGCAGCACCTCCTTGGCCTGCAACGACAGATCCGACACCGTGCCCTGGCCGCCGGTGGACGGCTGATGCAACAGCACCCGGGAGTGTTCCAGCACGTAGCGCCGGCCCGGGCTGCCGGCCGCCAGCAGTACCGCTGCCGCCGAGGCCGCCTGGCCCATGCAGTACGTCGCCACCGCGGGCCGGACGAACTGAAGGGTGTCGTAGATCGCGGTCAGCGCCGTGGCCGAGCCACCCGGCGAGTTGATGTAGAGGCTGATCTCCTGATCGGCGTCCTCGTGTTCCAGATGCAGCAATTGGGCCATCACCACGTTGGCCACTCCGTCGTCGATCTCGGTACCGAGGAAGATGATCCGATCGGTCAACAGGCGGCTGAAAACGTCGAAAGCGCGTTCCCCGCGGGGACTTCGCTCGATCACCGTCGGAATCGTGTACTGCGCCATGGTTCAGAGCCCTGCCCTTCGTCCGATCGAAGCTGGCCGGATGTCATCCAGCGTGGTCACGACCTGATCGACCATTCCGTACTCGCGGGCCTGGTCGGCGGTGAACCAGCGGTCCCGGTCGCTGTCGGCCGTGATCGTCTCGACACTCTGCCCGGTGTTCTGGGCGATCAGCCGATGCATCAATTCTTTGGTGTACTCAAGGTTCTCGGCCTGAATGGCGATGTCGACGGCGGTGCCGCCGATGCCTGCCGATGGCTGATGCATCATGATCCGGGCATGGGGCAGGCTGAACCGCTTGCCCTTGGCGCCGGAGCAGAGCAGGAACTGCCCCATGCTGGCAGCGAAGCCCATGGCCAGGGTGCCGACATCGTTGGGAATCAGCCGCATCGTGTCGAAGATGGCCATTCCGGCGCTGATCGAGCCGCCGGGTGAGTTGATGTACATGGTGATGTCCGAGCGCGAGTCCTCGGCTGACAGCAACAGCAGCTGGGCGCAGATCCGATTCGCGATCCGGTCATCGACCTCCTGGCCGAGCACGACGATCCGCTGGTACAGCAACTGCTGCGCCAGCTGATCCTCCAAGCGGCCACCGGTCAGCTGTTCCTGGAACCTGATCTCGGTACTCATACGATCACCATCGCCCGAGTACAAACAGCTCGGAAGCCCCATCTGCCTGAAGCAGATCCGCTGGCAGCAGAGCGCTTTCGCGCGGTTGAAGCAGAGCGCTTCGCGCGGTGGCAGCAGGTCAAGCCCAGCGCACCGGATGCCGATCAGAACAGGAGGACAAACCATCGGCCGGTCCCCGGCCGCATTCGCATGGAGGCGCAGAGGTGACTTCTCTGGTCGAGCGACCCGGCGTCGCCGTGCCCCGGCCCGGCCGGTTTGCGGCAATGGTCGTGGTCAACAGTCCCGCCGTCCGGGAGACGGTGGCCCACACCCTCCGGGCGATGGGAGCCCGGCACGTCCTCGAGATCGGTTCGGTGGCCGAGGCCCGGGTGCGCGCGGCCGCCGGCATCGCCGATCTGGTGGTGGCCGAGGCGGGCCTGCCGGACGGATCGGGCATTTCACTGATTCGCGAGCTGAAGGCGGCGGGTTGGCAACGCGGCATGGTGGTCGCTACCAGCGACGACCCGTACAGCGTGCGAGCGGCGGTCGCAGCGGGCATCCGCTGCTATGTGGTGTCGGCCAGCGGCGGCACGGCCAGTCGTCCGATCACCGATCGGGGCGAAGGTGTCGATTCGCTATCCGCCCGCGAGATCCAGGTGCTGCAACTGGTCGCGGAGGGCAAGTCGAACAAGGACATCGGGGGGGCTCTGGGTCTGTCCGCGCTGACCGTGAAGAGTCACCTGGCCCGGATTGCGCGCAAGTTGGGTACCGGTGACCGGGCCGAGATGGTGGCCACGTCGCTGCGCTCCGGAGTCATCGCCTGAGCGCCGCGCACCTCTCCATCATCTTCGCCATCCTCAGCCTCAGCACGCGAATGCGTCACCATTGGTGGCCAGCAGGCTACGGTGTGGTTTGTGCCGGTTGACGACGGGAGCGCTCGCCCGGGCGCGGCACCGGAGCCAGAGTCAGACCCGGATGCCGGCGCGGCGCCCGACGAGCAGCCGCCCGATGATGTCATCCCCCTGCAACAGCCGCGGGACGGCGTCCCTGCGGTCATCGACGACCAGCAGTCGCTCAGCGACTACATGGCCAAACTGGTCACCGGCAGCGGTCCGATCGCGGTGGATGCTGAACGAGCATCCGGGCACCGCTACGGCCAGCGGGCGTTCCTGGTCCAGATTCGCCGCGACGGCGCATCCACGGCGCTGATCGACCCGGTCGCCCTGCCCGACCTGAGCGGACTGGGCGCGGCGATGGCCCAAGCCGAGTGGGTCGTGCACGCGGCCTCCCAGGATCTGCCCTGCCTGAGCGAGCTGGGCCTGCGGCCGAGCTTGCTGTTCGACACCGAACTGGGCGGCCGGCTGGCCGGTTTCCCCCGGGTCGGCGTGGCTGCCATGACCCAGGAGCTGCTCGGCCTGGGCCTGGCCAAAGAGCATTCCGCGGTTGACTGGTCGACCAGGCCACTGCCCGAACCCTGGCTGCGCTACGCCGCGCTGGACGTCGAGGTGCTGGCCGAACTGCGGGACGCCGTCGCGGCTGAGCTGACCCGGCAGGGCAAGCTGGAGTGGGCGATGGAGGAATTCGCCGCCCGCCACGAGATCGACCTCGCCGAGTCCTACGC
>CAXUFS010000074.1:0-11539 GCA_964250315.1 uncultured Kineosporia sp.
TCTTGGTACTGGCCACCTTCTTGGTACTGGCCACCTTCTTGGTACTGGCCACCTTCTTGGCGCTGGCCACCTTCTTGGCGGTCCGGTCCGCGCTCGGGCTGGCCGCCGGGGACCCGGACGCGGGGCCGGCCGCCTTGGCCCGCGGCGCCGTCCCCGACGGGTCCGGGGTGGTGTCCTGATCGTCCATCATCGTCCTTCGAAATGGGCCTTGCCCGGGCCGTTCTCAACGAATGACGTCATCCCCAGCTCCCGGTCGCGGGTGGCGAACAAGCCGGTGAACAGCATCCGCTCGATCTCCAGGCCGCTGACCAGATCGGTCTCCAGGCCCCGGTCGATGGCCTCCTTGGCCGCCCGCAGGGCGTAGGCCGGTCCATCGACGTAGCGCTCGACCCGCTGCCGGGCCGCATCCAGAACACCGGCCGCCGGGACCACCTGATCGACCAGGCCGATCCTCAGCGCCTCCTCCGCTTCGGCGAACCGTCCGGTGAAGATCAGGTCCTTGGCCCGGGCCGGGCCGACCAGCCGGGCCAGCCGCTGGGTTCCGCCGGCTCCGGGAATGACGCCGAGCAGGATCTCGGGCTGGCCGAGCTTGGCGTCGTCAGCACAGACCCGGAAATCGCAGCAGAGGGCCAGTTCGCACCCGCCGCCCAGCGCGTACCCGGTGATGGCGGCGACGGTCGGCTTGGTGATCGCGGCGACCGCCGAGAACGCGGACTGGAGTGCACTGGAGTGGTCGACCATCTCGGTGTACGACATGGCCTGCAGCTGCTTGATGTCGGCCCCGGCGGCGAACACCTTCTCCCCGCCGTAGACCAGGACCGCAGCCACGTCCCGGCGTTGCTGAGCCTGTTGTGCGGCGGCCCGGATGCCGTCCTGCATCTGCGCGTTCAGCGCGTTCATCGGCGGGCGATCCAGCCGGATGATGCCGATCCCGCCGCTGACCTCGAGACGGACGAGCTCAGTCATCACTCACTCCAGTTGTGAAGATCATGGGCAGCCTGCGGACCCCTCGGCGCACCGGGCCGGCCGGCCATCCGCCAGTCCGCCGCGAAGCCTATCGCTGAGCCGCTCCGGCCTCGGGATCCAGTCCGCCATCGCCCAGCATCCGATCCACGGTCAGGGACCAGGTGTGCACCGCGCCCAGGACGGCGTCGACCGCGGACGCCAGCAGCGGCGCCAGCGCCACGCCCTCCCCCACGATCAGCTCGACGCCTGCGGACAGCCGATCCTCGTGCAGGGTCACTTTGACCAGGTTCACCGCGGCAGTGACCGCGTTCGCCGCCCGCAGCCGGACCAGTTCGTCGCCGGGGACGCTGCTGTCCAGCAGCCACTGGCCGAAAACCCGCATCAGCGGCGGTACCGAATCCAGGCAGCGCACGAACACGCTCTGATCCTGGATCCGCACCCCGACGTCGCCGTCCGCATCGATCGCCGGCTCCCAGCCGTTGTCCAGCAACGCCTCGACCACCCGGGCCCGCAGTGGGTCGGGCGGCGGGAAGGACGGCAGCGACGTCGGATCGGTCATCGCCCGACCTTAAGCCCGGCCCGGATCGGCGCCGATAAGCGCAGATGGCGGTCAGGCGATCTGCTCAGCCGCCTACCCAGGATCCCGGTCAGGCAGACTGATCAAATGGTCAAGATCCCGGCTAGTCGCCCATTTCCGCTCGGGGTGCACCTGCTTCCCGGTGGAGACGGTGTTCAGGTAGCCGTGATGAGCGCGCACGCCGATCGGGTCGAGTTCTGCCTGCTCGACCCGGCTCCGGACGGAGAGCTGATCGAGCGCGGGATCGATCTGCCGCACCGCACCCACGATGTGTGGCACGGCCACATTCCCGGGATTCGCGTTGGTCAGCGTTACGGCCTGCGCGTGCACGGCCCCTGGGATCCCCGGCGCGGGCTGCGCCACAATCCCGCCAAACTGCTTCTGGATCCCTACGCCCGGGCAGTGATCCCGCCGCGCCAACTGGTCCCTGAATTGTTCGCGCACACAACCGGACGGGACCTGCACGGTGATGTCCGGATCGCCGACAACCGGGACAGCGCCCCCTGGGCCGCCCTCGGCGTCGTTGTCCCCGGTCCTGCGTCCGGTCCAGTGCCACCGCCAGGCCAGGCCTCGCTGGCGAGCGTGCCCAGCAGCACCCGCCCCCGCACTTCCTGGAACAACACGGTCATCTACGAGGCACACGTCCGCGGCCTGACCATGCGGCTGCCGGGGCTTCCGCCATCGCTGCGCGGGACCTATGCCGGACTGGCTCATCCGGTGACCCTGCAGTACCTGATCGGGCTCGGCGTCACCGCCATCGAGTTGTTACCCATCCAGGCCAGCTTCACTGAGCCACACCTGGTCCGGCGCGGCATGCCCAACTACTGGGGTTACAGCACGCTTGGCTTCTTCGCCCCTCATCTGCCCTATGCCGCGGCCAGCGACCCGGTCGAGGCAGTGGCCGAGTTCCGCACCATGGTCGCCGCCCTGCACGAGGCTGGGCTGGAAGTGCTGCTGGACGTCGTCTACAACCACACCTGCGAGTCCGGCGTCTCCGGCCCCAGCCTGTGCTACCGCGGGCTGGACGCCACCAGCTACTACCGGCTGGACGCCGAAGGCCGGGACGTCGATTACACCGGGTGCGGCAACAGCCTGGATGCGACCTCGACCCCGGTTGTCCAGCTGATACTGGATTCACTGCGGTACTGGGTGCAGGTGATGGACGTCGACGGCTTCCGCTTCGACCTGGCCGTGACCCTGGCCCGCGGCCCGCACGACTTCGACCCCCATCATCCGCTGCTGGTGGCGATCCGCACCGACCCGATCCTGGCCGACGTCAAGCTGATCGCTGAACCGTGGGACGTCGGGCCGGACGGGTGGCGCACCGGCCAGTTCCCCGCCCCGTTCGCGGAGTGGAACGACCGGTTCCGCGACGATGTGCGCGAGTTCTGGCTGCCCGCAATCGCGCGGGTGCGGCGTGGTCAGGACGCCGGGGGGTTGCGGGATCTGGGTACCCGGATCGCCGGCTCGGCCGACACCTTCGCGGCCCGCCGCGGGCCGCTGGCGTCGATCAACTTCATCACCTCCCACGATGGTTTCACCCTGGCTGACCTGACCGCCTACGACGTCAAGCACAACCTGGACAACGGCGAGGACAACCGGGACGGCAGCAACGGCAACCGATCATGGAATCACGGCGCCGAGGGAGCCACCGAGGATCCTGCGATCCTTCAGCAGCGCCGCCGATCGGCCCGGAATCTGCTGGCCACTCTGCTGTTCTCGGCCGGCGTCCCGATGATCGCGGCCGGTGACGAGGCCGGTCGCACCCAACTGGGCAACAACAACGCCTACTGCCAGGACAATGAGATCTCCTGGGTCGATTGGCAGCTGCGGCAGGCTCAGCAGGACCTGCTGGCCACCACCGGGCATCTGATCGCGCTGCGCCAGCGGTTTCCGGCGCTGCGGGCGGAGCGGTTCTTCACCGGCGACCGGCGGCCGGACGGGATGAAGGATCTGAGCTGGTTCGGCCCGGACGGCTCCGAAATGACCTGGCAGAACTGGGAGGACCCGCGGCAGCGGGTGTTGCAGGTGCTCTTCGCTGGGCCGCAGGCCAAGCCGGATTCAGGGCCGGATCCAGAGCTGGTGCTGCTCGTTGTGTGTGGCGCGGCGGAGGAGACGAAGTGCGAACTGCCGAAGGCCGATTCGGTGACTGGCTACGAGTTGCTCTGGGACAGCGCCGATGAACGGCCCGCCACACCCGGGCCCGGCCCGGCGCTCGACGCCGGCACTGCGGTGACTCTGACGTCGTCCAGCATCCGCCTCTACCGCGCGTTCACCCAGAGCTGAATTGGTGCTCCTTCGGCCGCCAGGTCGTTCCGGGCGCCCAGCGCTCAGGCGTTCGCGACCAGGCCCAGCTCCGCCGCCGAAGCCAGCCCATCATGGGCTGGCAGCACCCGCACGGTATAGCCGAACGGCCCGGTGCGGCGCAGCTTGAGCGTTCCCTCGAACACGTACTTACCGGCCTCCAGTTCCTCAGTACAGGCCAGCGGCTGCACCACCGTGTCAGCCAGCGAATCGGACGGTGACACCCGTCCGTGCACCAGCTGCACCTCGACGTCGCGCGGTGCCAGGGTGTCCAGCGACACCACTGCCCGCAGGCCCACCTCGTCGCCGACCTGCGGCGAATCCGACACCCCGGTCGACTCGACGTGCTCCACCCGGACCCCGGACCAGGCCCGGTACATCCGGGACTTGAACGCCGCTCGCTGCGAGGCCACCACCGGCGTCACCGTCCGCCCGGCCACCGCGGCCGGCACATACAGCTGCCGCACGTAGTCGGCCACCATCCGCGAAGCCAGCACCTTGGGCCCGAGCGAGTTCAGGGTGTGCCGGACCATCTCCAGCCACCGGCCCGGCAACCCGCGCGAATCGCGGTCGTAGAACCGGGGCGCCACTGAAGTCTCGATCAGCTCGTAGAGCGCAGCTGCCTCGAGGTCGTCGCGGCGCTCCGGATCAACGACCCCGTCCGCGGTCGGAATCGCCCAGCCGTTCTCGCCGTCGAACCACTCGTCCCACCAGCCATCCAGGATCGACAGGTTCAGGCCGCCGTTCAGCGCCGACTTCATCCCCGAGGTTCCGCATGCCTCGAAGGGCCGCAGCGGGTTGTTGAGCCAGACATCGCAGCCCGGATACAGCACCTGTGCCATCGCGATGTCGTAGTTGGGCAGGAACACGATCCGGTGCCGTACCGCCGGGTCGTCGGCGAACTTGACCATTTGCTGGATCAGTCGCTTACCGGTCTCGTCGGCTGGGTGGGATTTGCCCGCGATTACCAGCTGCACCGGCCGCTTGGGGTGCAGCAGCAGCGCCCGCAGCCGGGCCGGGTCGCGCAGCATCAGGGTGAGCCGCTTGTAGGTCGGCACCCGGCGAGCGAAACCGATGGTCAGTACATCCGGATCGAGGATGTCGTCCACCCAGCCCAGCTCAGCCCTCGAGGCGCCGCGCTTCAGCCAGGACGACCGGACGCGCCGGCGCGCGTCCTCCACCAGCGACGCCCGCATCGCCCGGCGAGCGGCCCAGATCTCCTCCTCCGGAATGGAGTCGACCTCTTCCCAGGCCTTGGCCTCGTTCGTGATCCGCGGGCCGATGTGCCGCTCGGCCAGCTCGATCACCCGATGATCGACCCAGGTCGGTGCGTGCACGCCGTTGGTGATCGAGGTGATCGGCACCTCGGGCGCGTCGAATCCCGGCCACAGGCCCTCGAACATCCCGCGCGAGACCGCACCGTGCAACTGCGACACCCCATTGGCCCGCTGCGCCAGCCGCAATCCCATCACCGCCATGTTGAACACGCCCGGGTCGCCGCCGGCGTAGTTCTCCGACCCCAGCGCCAGCACCCGCTCCACCGGCAGCCCCTGGAGCTCGGCGCCGCCGCCGAAGTGGGCAGCGATCAGGTCCCGCCCGAACCGGTCGATCCCAGCCGGAACCGGGGTGTGGGTGGTGAACACGGTGGCCGCCCGGACCGTCTCCAATGCTTCCTCGAAGGACAGCTCCTGCTCGGCGATCAGCTCCCGGATCCGTTCCAGGCCGAGGAATCCGGCGTGTCCTTCATTGGTGTGGTAGACCTCCGGCGACGGCGTGCCGCTCAGCCGGCACCACAACCGCAGCGCCCGGACGCCGCCGATACCCAGCAGCATCTCCTGGTGCAGCCGGTGCTCCGAGCTGCCGCCGTACAACCGGTCGGTGACCGCCCGGACCGCCTCGTCATTCCCCTCCACGTTGGAGTCCAGCAGCAGCAGCGGGACCCGGCCGACCTCGGCCCGCCAGACGTGGGCGGTCAGCACCCGCCCGCCGGACAGCGTCACGGTGATGGTGGACGCCGTCCCGTCCGGTTCGCGCAGCAACGCCAGCGGCAGGCCGTTGGGATCCAGCACCGGGTAGTCCTCGTGCTGCCAGCCGTCAGCGGTCAGCGACTGCTTGAAGTAGCCGTACTGGTAAAGCAGGCCGACACCGATGATCGGAACGCCGAGATCGCTGGCCGCCTTCAGATGGTCACCGGCCAGGATGCCCAGGCCGCCGGAGTACTGCGGCAGCACTGCGGTGATCCCGAACTCGGGACTGAAATAGGCGATCGCGGCCGGCGGCGGCCCGGCGTTGCCGTTCTCGCCGATCCGGCCCAGCGACTGGTACCAGCGCGGAGCGGTGACGTATTCGTGCAGATCGGCTGCGGCGGCCGAAACCCGCTGGACGAACGACGGGTCGTCGGCGAACGCGTCGAGTTCCTCAGGTGAGAAGGCACCCAGCATCGCGGTCGGGTCATGCCGGACCGTCCGCCAGCGGGCCGGGTCCATGGACGCGAACAGGCCGGAGGTCGGCTCGTGCCACGACCAGCGCAGGTTCATCGCCAGATCAGCGAGGGAGGAGATCGCTGCGGGAAGCATGGTCCGGACAGTGAATCGGCGGATGGCTCTCACGGTCCGCAGGCTACGTCACAGGCCGGGACGACACGCGGCACGACCCGGCCGCCGGGATGACCTCTGCGGCGGCGATCTCGTCGCCCGGTGTGCCCGGCTGGATCACCTGGGTAGCAAGCCCTTACACCACGCGGATTTCCGCGTGAAATCGCTACGCTCCCCGGCAAGATTCCGTGGCTGGGTGCCGATACCTTGTGCCAGGGCTGCCCGGCGGGCGCTCAGCAGTCCCCCAGCAGTCGTGATCAGCAGTCACCCGTAGTCCTCAGCAACCTTCGGCAGTCCCGGCTCTGCCGATGTGCGAACACCCCGGTCCACGGATCACCTTGGAGTATGGCCATTAGTCGCGAGAGCAACGTCGCCCCTGCTGACGGCGCCACGTCCGCCATCACCCCCCCAGGCGGCGCCACGTCCGCCGCCCCGGACTCCGCCGGAGCGGTTGCCGTCCCCGTCGCTGCCCCTGAAACTGGACTGGCGGGCAGACCCGGATCCGATCCGGGCGCCGCCGCGCCCGTCAGCGAGGATGCTGACCCGGCCACCCGCCCGACCGACGCCGATGACGAGGGCCACGAGGGCCCGCCAGGCAGTGATGCCACCGACGCCAGCCAGGAAGGCGACACCGAGCTGATGGGCAAGAACAAGGCCGCCAAGCACGGCGTCCCGGTGCCGGGGATGAGCGCCGCCTTCGGGCCGCCCGCCGCGATCAGGCGAGGTCAGCCTCCGCTCGGCCGGATCCCCGTGCTGGGCGTGACGCCGCTGGTGGATGGCGGGCGGTTCCCGGTCAAGGCGGTCGCTGGCGAGGACGTGCCGGTGACCGCAACCGTTTTCCGGGAAGGGCACGACGCCGTCGCCGCCACCGCGGTACTGATCGATCCGGACGGCGGTCTGCACGCCCAGATCCGGATGACGTCCATGGGGCCCGGACTGGACCGCTACCAGGCCCAGCTGCGCCCGGATCGGCCGGGCCAGTGGGCCTACCGGGTCGAGGGGTGGAGCGACCCCTACGGCACCTGGGACCACGACGCCACCATCAAGGTCCAGGCCGGGATCGATGTCGAGGTGATGCTGGAGGAGGGCGCCCGGCTGTTCGAACGCGTGCTGGCCACGACCAGCCCGCGGAAGAAGCCGGCCAAGACCTTCGAGGCCGCGATCGCCATCCTGCGCGACACCAGCCTCCCCCCGCTGGAGCGGCTCGGTGGTGGCCTGTCGCCGCAGGTGAAGACCGCGCTGGCGTCCAACCCGCTGCGTGACTTCATCACCAGTAGCGACGACTACCGGCTGGACGTGCAGCGGGAGCGGGCGCTGTTCAGCTCCTGGTACGAGTTCTTCCCCCGCTCCGAGGGTGCCCACCAGGACCAGGACGGAAACTGGGTCTCTGGCACCCTTCAGCAGGCCAGAGCCAGGCTGCCGAAGATCCGCGAGATGGGCTTCGACATCGTCTACCTGCCGCCCATCCACCCCATCGGCCGGATCAACCGCAAGGGCCCCAACAACACCCTGACCCCAGGCCCGAGCGACCCAGGGTCTCCGTGGGCCATCGGCTCGCAGGAGGGTGGCCACGAAACCGTGCATCCCGATCTGGGCACGATCGACGATTTCGACGACTTCGTGGCCGCGGCCAAGGCCGAGGGTCTCGAGGTGGCCATCGACTTCGCCCTCAACTGCGCGCCGGACCATCCATGGGCCAAGGCTCATCCCGAGTGGTTCACCACCCGGGCCGACGGCTCGATCGCCTTCGCCGAGAATCCACCCAAGAAGTACCAGGACATCTACCCGACCAACTTCGACAACGACCCGGCCGGGCTGACGGCCGAGGTGCTCAAGGTGCTGCGGCTGTGGATCGACCATGGCGTGACCGTGTTCCGGGTGGACAATCCGCATACCAAAGTCGTGGCGTTCTGGGAGTACGTCATCGCCAGCATCAACGCCGACCGCCCCGACATCCTCTTCCTGGCCGAGGCATTCACCCGTCCGGCGATGATGCACACCCTGGCCAAGGCCGGTTTTCACCAGTCGTACACATATTTCACCTGGCGGACGGCGAAATCGGAGATTGAGCAATACATTACGGAACTCTCCGGCTCAAGTGCGGACTACATGCGTCCGAACTTCTGGCCTAACACGCCAGATATCCTGCACGAGTTCCTGCAGTACGGCGGACCGGCCGCGTTCAAGCTGCGCGCGGTGCTGGCCACCACGCTCTCGCCCAGCTGGGGCATGTACTCCGGCTACGAGCTGTGCGAGCACGTCGCCGTCCGCGGGGGCAGTGAAGAATACCTGGACAGCGAGAAGTTCCAGTACCGGCCACGGGACTGGGACAGCTACGAGGAAGGCGGCTCCAACCAGGGCCGCTCGATCGCGCCGTACATCACACGGCTGAACCAGATCAGGCGCGAACACCGTGCCCTGCAACGCTTGCGCAACACCGTGTTCCACGCCACCGACGACGAGCAGGTGCTCTGCTACTCGCGGCGGCTGGAGTCGGATTCGGCCACCGGTGAACCCGAGGACGTGCTCATCGTCGTGGTCAATCTCGATCCACACGGCACTCGTACGACCTGGGTTCATCTCGACATGCCCGCGCTCGGATTCGAATGGTTCGACGGTTTCGCCGCCGAGGACCTGATCACCGGCGAGAGCTACCAGTGGAGTGAGCACAACTTCGTACAGCTGGATCCCTTCCACGAACCCGCCCACGTCCTCCGAGTCAGGAGGCTCTGAGGTGCCCAGAAGCACATCGACCGGGATGACCGCCGGTGTTCCGCAGGGGTTGCAGTACGACCCGCAGTGGTACCGCAAGGCGGTGTTCTACGAGGTGCTGGTCCGGGCGTTCGCTGATTCGAACGGATCCGGGTCGGGCGACTTCAACGGGCTGATCAGCAAGCTGGACTACATCCAGTCGCTCGGCGTGGACTGTCTCTGGCTGCCGCCGTTCTACGCCTCCCCGTTGCGGGACGGCGGTTACGACATCAGCGACTACCAGGCCGTCCTGCCGGAATTCGGCACCCTGCCCGACTTCCAGGAGTTCGTCGCCCAAGCCCATGCCCGGGGCCTGCGGGTGATCACCGACCTGGTGATCAACCACACCTCCGACGCGCACCCCTGGTTCCAGGCGTCCCGGTCGGACCCCGAGGGCCCCTACGGCGACTTCTACGTCTGGAGCGACACCGACGACAAATACCGTGACGCCCGAATCATCTTCGTCGACACCGAGACGTCGAACTGGACCTTCGACCCGGTCCGGCGGCAGTACTTCTGGCACCGGTTCTTCAGCCATCAGCCCGACCTGAACTTCGACAACCCCGCCGTCCAGGACGCGATCGCCGACGTGGTCCGGTTCTGGATGGACATGGGCATCGACGGTTTCCGCCTGGACGCGGTCCCATACCTCTTCGAGGAGGAGGGCACCAACTGCGAGAACCTGCCCGCCACCCACGGTTTCCTGCGCAAGCTGCGGGTGATGATGGACACCGAATACCCCGGGCGGATCCTGCTGGCCGAGGCCAACCAGTGGCCCAAGGACGTGGTGGCCTACTTCGGCACCGACGAAGAACCTGAGTGCCACATGTGTTTTCACTTCCCGGTGATGCCGCGGATCTACTACGCGCTGCGGGAGGAACGAGCCAAGCCGATCATCGACATCCTGGGTGAGACCCCGGACATTCCGCAGGCCGGTCAGTGGGGCACGTTCCTGCGCAACCACGACGAGCTCACCCTGGAGATGGTCACCACCGAGGAGCGCGCGGCCATGTACGGCTGGTACGCCGCCGATCCCCGGATGCGGGCCAACATCGGGATCCGGCGCCGCCTCTCCACCCTGCTCGACGGCCACCGGTACGAGATCGAACTGGCCAACGCCCTGCTGCTTTCTCTGCCCGGCTCCCCCACCCTCTACTACGGTGACGAGATCGGGATGGGCGACAACATCTGGCTACCCGACCGGGACGCCGTCCGGACCCCGATGCAGTGGACGCCGGACCGCAACGCCGGCTTCTCCACCGCCGACCCCGGCAAGGTGTATCTGCCCGCCGTGCAGTCGCTCAACTACCACTACGCAGCGATCAACGTGGAATCGCAGATGGCGACGTCCTCGTCGCTGCTGAACTGGACCCGCTCGATGCTGCAGGTCCGGCGCGAACACCCGGCCTTCGGGATGGGTTCCTACCAGGCGGTGGAGGCCGACAACGGCGCCGTGCTGGCGTTCCTGCGGATCCTCGAGCCGGACGAGGAGAAGGAGCACCCGGGCGAGATGATCCTGTGCGTCAGCAACCTGTCCCGGATGGCGCAGGGCACCCGGCTGCGGCTGAACCAGTTCGCCGGTGCCAAGATCGCCGATATCTTCGGCGGTACCGGCTTCGACAGCGTGCCGGGCGACGGCCTCCTGCCGCTCACTCTGGGCTCGCGGGACTTCTTCTGGCTGAGGCTGACCGGCGGGCGCACCGCTCCCCCCAGCGGTCCGGGTGACGAGGAGTTCGTCAGCGCCGACGAGGAGCGGGTGGACCGGCTGGCCGATCGGCCCATGATCAGTACTCAATCCGGCAGCCAGCCGGGCGATCCGGCCGATCCCGGCGAAACGCCGCGAAGCCTCACCGGTGAAGGCACGCAGGCCCAGGCCGGCGGGGGCGCGACCGGATGAGCGAACCGGTTGCCGGCGCCGCTGATGTCGCCGGGCTGCTGGCCAGCTGGCTGCCCCGGCAGCGCTGGTTCTCTGCTGGGCCGGGTGGGGTCACGCTGACCTCGGCTGGGCGGATCGAACTCCCCGCCACCCCATCGGCTGCTCCCGCGATCGCCTCGTCGGCTGAAACGGGCGAACAGTTCAGCGACGCGGTCGAGATCGTTGTTCACCTGGTCAGCGCGCTTCCGGCTGGCTCGGTCACCGATCCCGGCGCAGCCAAGACCGCCGGACCGGCGGGTTCGGCCACCTATCAGGTCCCACTGACCTACCACACGGTGGCGGTTCCGGAACTGGGCCATGCCCTGATCGGCGAGCTCAACACGATGGACGGCGTCCGCTATGTGTACGACGCGGCGCACGACCCGGCCTTCGTCAGTGAGTGGACCCGGCTGGTGGCCGGCGGGGGGGAGA
>CAXUFS010000075.1:0-11539 GCA_964250315.1 uncultured Kineosporia sp.
GCTGAAGGCGGTGGCCAATGTGACCAGCCGGCAGGCTCCGGTCCCCGGTGAGCCGGTCGCGAGGGCGAGCCGGAACTGGTCGCGCTGGCCTACTTCGGGCTCGGGGACGACGACGCGGCCAAGACCTCACTCACCCGTTACTACAGCTTCGCGGCTCAGTACGCCGAACGGGTCGCGAACAATGCGCTGATCACTCCAGAGCGGATCAGGCAAGCCGTGACCGCGTTCAGCGATGCCGGTTTCAGCGAACTGGTCCTCAATCCGGCCATCGCCTCGGTGAATCAGGTCGATCGGCTGGCCGACATCGTCTTGTGATCCTGCTCCCGGTTCCGGCCGCCGTGTTCGCTGATCACGTCGGCGACGGCCAGGACCAGCGCCGCGCCGACCAGCGAGATGGTCAGCAGGAGGGCGATGGACACCGCGGCGCCCCAATCGCCGCGGGTGGAGCTGAGCCGCCAGAACAGCAGGGATCCCACTGCGGCGATGCCTGCGGCGGAGCCGATCCGCTGACCGGTCTGCAGCACCGCACCCGCGGTCCCGCCCTCCTGCACCGGCACCTCGGACAGGGTCAGGGTCAGATTGGGCGAGATCACCGCACCGCTACCCAGGCCAGCCACCAGCAGCGGGGCGGCAATCAGCAGTCCGATCGCATCGGTGCTGGCCAGCCGGATCACCCCATCGGTGACCCCCATGCCCAGGATGACCAGCAGCAGCCCGGCCACGGTCAGGCGCCGCCCGGCCCAGGAGACCAGCCGCCCGCTGATCAGCGCCGAGACGCCTGAACCGAGCGCGAACGGAGTGACGCACAGACCCGATTGCAGGGCGCTGTAGTGATGGCCCTCCTGCAGGAACAGGGCCAGCACGAAGAAGATCGCGGTGAAGCCGCCGAAGTACAGGGTGCCCAGGCAGACTCCGTGAATGTAGGAGCGCTGCCGGAACAACTGCAGATCCACCATCGGATCGTGACCGCTCCGGCTCCAGAACCGCTCCCAGCCAATGAATCCGGTCAGCAGGGCCAGACCTGGAATGACCAGCAGCCAGAGGGCGGCATGGCCCGAGGCCCGGGCCTCGACCGTGGGGAACAGCACCGCCAGTACCCCTGTGCCCAGCATCACCGTCCCGACCGGGTCCAGCCCGGCCGACCGGTGGCCTCCCGGGGCCGGTGGCAGCAGCTTCATCGCCAGTGGGACGGCGACCAGGCCGATCGGGACGTTCACGAAGAACACAGCCCGCCAGCCCTGCTGAGCGCCGAACAGGCCGATCAGTGAGCCGCCGATCAGCGGGCCCAGCGCGGTCGACAACCCGACCATGGCGCCGAACAGGCCGAAGGCCCGGCCTCGCTCAGGGCCACGGAACAGTTCCTGAATGAAACCGGACACCTGAGGCTGCAGGAGGCCACCGGCCAGTCCCTGCACCAGCCGGGCCACCACCAGCAGTACCGGCACCGGCGCCAGCCCGCACAGCGCACTGGACAGCGTGAACAGGGCCAGCCCGGCGATGAACACCGGCTTGCGGCCACGGACATCACCCAGCCGCCCGGCGGCCACCAGAACCAGTCCGAAGGCCAGGGCGTACCCCGACGACACCCACTGGACGTCGGACGACGATGCGGAAAGGCCCTGCTCGATCGAGGGGAGCGCCACCGTGACGATGCTGACGTCCAGCAGGACCATGAATCCGCCGACCAGGCAGACGGCAAACGCCGCCCAGCGGCGGGGAGGATCTCGGTCCGGGCCGGTGGTCATCAGTCCATGGTGGGGGGAGCGGCGATCTGGCGCCGGTTGAAAGGGGGGCCGGTCGTTCGAATGCGCGCGGCGGACCCGGCTGTCGTATTCCTGCCAGACGCAGCGGGCGGACTAGGACAGGCTGAGCTCATGTACCGGGAGACCGAGCGCTGTGTCGCAGCCGTCCAGGCCAAGGACAGCCGATTCGATGGCTGGTTCTTCACCGCTGTCGTGACCACTGGAATCTATTGCCGCCCAAGTTGTCCGGTGGTCGCGCCCAAGCCGCACAATATGCGGTTCTACCCCAGCGCGGCCGCCGCTCAGGAAGCCGGATTCCGAGCCTGCAAGCGCTGCCGCCCGGATGCCGCTCCCGGTTCACCGGAGTGGAATGTGCGGGCCGATCTGGTTTCCCGGGCGATGCGGCTGATCGCCGACGGCGTGGTGGATCGGGACGGCGTTGGGGGCCTGGCCCGGCGGCTGGGCTACAGCGTCCGGCAGATCGAGCGGCAGTTGCGCGCCGAACTGGGTGCGGGCCCGCTGGCGCTGGCCCGGGCCCAGCGAGCTCAGACGGCCCGGATCCTGACCGAGACCACCACCATGCCGTTCGCCCGGGTGGCCAGTGCGGCTGGATTCACCAGCATCCGGTCGTTCAACGCTCAGATGCGTGAGGTGTTCGCCCTCACCCCCAGCCAGCTTCGCGCCGCGACGGTCAAAAGGGCGGCCGTGAACACGGATTCACAGCCCCAAGCGGTTGCTCAGGGCGTCATCTCGTTGCGGCTGCCGTTCCGGCAGCCGTTGTTGCCCGACAACCTGTTCGGTCATCTGGCCGCCACCGCCATCCCCGGGACCGAGGAGTGGCAGGACGGCGGATACCGCTGCACGATGCGGCTTCCACGGGGATATGCCATCGCAACCCTGCGCCCCGCAGCCGAATACATTGCCTGCTCGCTGTCGCTGACGGATCTGCGCGACCTCACCACGGCGATCAGCCGCTGCCGGTGGCTGCTCGATCTGGACGCCGACCCGGTGGCGATTGACGAGCACCTGGGCCTGGATCCGGTGCTGGCTCCGCTGGTCCGCAAGCACCCCGGCCGCCGGGTGCCGAGAACCACTGACCCGGAGCAGTTCGCGATCCGGGCGGTGATCGGCCAGCAGATCTCGACCGCGGCCGCGCGCACCCACGCCGCCCGGCTGGTGCTCCAGTACGGCCAGCCGATCGAGGATCCCGGTGGTGGCCTGACCCACCTGTTCCCGGACAGCGCCACCCTGGCTGATCTCGATCCTGAGCATCTGGCCATGCCCAGGTCCCGCCGGGCCACCCTGCTCGGCCTGGCCCGCGCGATCGCTGACAACGAGGTGGATCTCAGCATCGGTGGCGACTGGGATCAGGCGCGCCGCCAGCTCGCGGCGCTGCCCGGGATCGGGCCCTGGACCATCGAGACCATCGCGATGCGGGGCCTGGGCGACCCGGACGCCTTTCTCAGCACCGACCTCGGTGTGGTGGCCGCAGCGAAAAGGCTTGATCTGCCGGCCAAGCCGCGCGAGCTGGAACAGCGATCGCAGGCCTGGCGCCCGTGGCGCGGCTACGCCGTCCAGCATCTGTGGGCCACCGGCGAGCACGCCGTCAACCGGCTTCCAGACCCAGGAACACAGGGACCACGCCAATCAGGCGGGTGTGTAAAGCTGGGCCATGCGCAGCGCTTGGGTGACCTATCTGCTGTTCCTGGCTGAGGCGGTGACGGTCGTGCTGCTGATCGCGGGCCTGATTGCGCTGACTGGCCGCTTGATCCGGCGAGGCCGCCCTCGTGGCCACCTGCAGGTCGAGAACCTGGGTCACCACTACGACGAGCTGACCCGCTCGCTGGAGGTCCAGGTGCTGCCCAAGCGGGTGGTGAAGCAGCATCTGAAGGCCGATCGCACCCGCCGCAAGGAGGCCGCTGCCGGAACGTCACCGGCTCGCTCCCGGGTGTTTGTGATCGACTTCCGCGGAGATCTCAGAGCGTCCCAGGTGGCTGGCCTGCGGGAGGAGATCACAGCGATTCTGGGCGTGGCCCAGCCAGGCGACGAGGTCGTACTGCGGCTGAACAATCCGGGTGGCGCGGTGCACGAGCAGGGCCTGGCGGCGTCCCAGCTGCTGCGGGTCCGCAACCGCGGGCTCGGGCTCACCGTCTGCGTGGACAGCATGGCCGCCAGCGGCGGCTACATGATGGCCTGCGTCGCGAACCGGATCGTGGCGGCGCCGTTCGCCATCCTCGGTTCGATCGGCGTGATCAGCGTGACCCCGAACTTTCACCGTCTGCTGGACCGCGCCGGGGTGGACGTGGAGCAGTTCACCGGTGGCCAGTTCAAGCGCACGGTCTCGGTCTTCGGCCAGAACACCGAATCGGGCCGGGCCAAGCAGGCCGAGGAGATTAACGAAACCCATGATCTGTTCAAGGAATTCGTTGCCCAGCACCGGCCCGGAGTGGACATCGCCAGGGTGGCTACCGGCGAGACCTGGTTCGGGACAAAGGCGCTGGACGTCGGCCTGGTCGATGAACTCGGCACCAGCGATGACTACCTGCTGCTGGCCCGCGAGCGGGCCGACCTCTACCGGGTGAGCCATTCGGACCCGATTCCAGCCGCGCGCCGGATGCTCACCGGCGTCCGATCCCTCCTCGGCCGGGCCGGTTTCCGGCAACTGGCGGCCGTGCTCAGACCGTGATCGGGTTTCTGCTGTAGTCCGGAGCCTGCTGCAGCGACCACTGGTTGCCGTCGGGGTCGGTGAAGCGGACGAACCGGCCCCAGGGCTGCTCATCGATCTCGCTGGCCTGCACGCCAGCCTCCAAGAGATGCTCGCGGGCCTGTTCGGCGTCCGCGATCACCGCCTGGATTCCCTTGACCGACCCCGGTTCCATCGGGGTCAGGTTCAGGTCAAGCACGATCGAGCAGGCCGATCCGGGCGGCGTCAGCTGCACGAACCGGAGATTCTCGTTCACGATGTGATCATGGTCGGCGTTGAAGCCGATCCCGACGTAGAACTCCTTGGCGCGGTCGATGTCGCTGACCGGGACGGCGAGCAGTTCGATCTTCCAGTCCACCGATTGCCTCCTTGATTGAGATACCCGGAGGCTAGGACCCAATCAGGCCGGTTTCCTTCCGCTACTTCTCGGCGGTCAGAGCCGATTCGGCATGCGCGGCCCGGGCGCCGGTCTTGGCTGACTCGACGATGAACTTGGGCTCGGAACCGGACGCCGTGAAGTGCTGCCCGTCGAAGGTGAAGTCCTTGGTCTTGCGCTCCACCACCTTGCCGTGGGTCTTGCCCTGCGAGGTGTTCCAGCTGACCTTGGCGCCGACTCGGATGCTCATGGCCAGAGATTAGGACGCCGCACCGGCAGCTTCATGTCGATCTCCGGCCGCCGCGGCGGCGCAGCGCCAGCGAGGTGCTCTGTGCAGTTGCAGGACTGCCGGTGTGCCGGTCAGTCTGGACGCGTGACCTCAGCCCAGAACTCGCCGGAAGCCGACCGGGATGCGCGCCGGCGCACCGACCAGAAGACAGCCACCGGCCAGAACCGGGCCGGCCAGGCGACGGATCCGAACGCCGGCCCGGACTCGCCGGCCGATCTGCCCAAGCGTTCGTGGTTGTCCGTGCTCAAGGGTGCGGCCAAGGAATTCAGTGGTGACAACCTGACCGACACTGCTGCGGCCCTGACCTATTACGCCGTCCTGGCTCTGTTTCCCGGCCTGCTGGTGCTGGTTTCCCTGATCGGCCTGGCCGGGCCCCACACCACGGACCAGCTGATCGCCAACATCGGGCCGCTGGTACCCGGGGACACCCGGACCATCATCGTCAACGCGATTCACCAGTTGCAGCGCACCCCCGGCGCAGGCCTGACCGCGATCATCGGCCTGGCCACCGCTCTGTGGTCGGCCTCCGGCTACATCGGCGCTTTCATGCGAGCCGCAAACACCGTCTGGGATGTTCCCGAGGGGCGGCCGATCTGGAAGACCATTCCCACCCGCCTCGGGGTCACCCTGGTCATGCTGCTGATGATCGTGATCGCGGCCATGATCGTGGTGTTCACCGGGCCATTGGCCGAGCACGTTGGAAACCTGATCGGCCTCGGGGACACCGCCGTGACGATCTGGAGCATCGCCAAATGGCCGGTGCTGCTGGTGATCATGATGTTGATGGTGGGAATCCTGTATTGGGCCTCTCCCAACGCCAAGCAGCCCGGGGCCAAGTGGGTCACTCCTGGTGGCGTCTTCGGAGTGCTCATCTGGCTGATCGCCTCCGGACTGTTCGCCTTCTACGTGGCTAATTTCGGCAGTTACAACAAGACTTATGGCGCGCTGGCCGGAGTCGTCGTCTTCCTGGTCTGGATCTGGATCTCGAACATCGCGATCCTGCTCGGGGCCGAGCTGAACGCTGAACTCGACCGGGCCAAGGCCGAATCCGAAGGACTGCCGGAGGGGCAAGAGCCGTACGTCGAGCTCCGGGACGAGCCCAAGAAGAAGTAGAGCCCGCCGACCGGCCCGCAGCGGTCGCTGGCGTGTTCGCGGCCCACGCCTGGGGAAGGCGCTGATGAGGGCCCTGGTGCTCGGCGCGTCCGGGTACGTCGGTTCGGCTCTGGCGGGTGCCTTGGCCGAACGCGGGGACGACGTGGTGGCGGCCGGCCGTTCGGTCGCCCGGCTCGGCGACGCGCCGTGGGCCAGCCGGGTGCGCACGCTAGCCATGGATGTCCGCGATGCCGATTCGGTGCGGCAGGGGCTGAGCAAGTGCGGGCCGCTGGACGTGGCCTACTACTTGGTGCATTCACTGGACGACGACAACTACCAGACCCTGGACCGGCAGGCGGCTGAGACCTTCGCGGCCGCGGCCGCCATCGCCCCGGTGCGGCGGATTGTCTACCTGGGCGGAATGATTCCGCCTGCGGCGGAGCGAGTCTCGAGTCATCTACGCAGCCGTGACCAGGTCGGCCAAGCCCTCAGCGATGGGGCGGCTGGCACCGTATGTCTGCAGGCTGCGGCGGTGATCGGTTCTGGCTCAACCCCTTTCGAACTGATGCGGCAACTGGCGGACCGGCTCAAGGTGATCCCGCTGCCTCCGTTCATGAGCCGGCCGATGCAGCCGATCGGGATCGGCGACGTCCTGCACTACCTGATTGCCAGTGCTGATCCGGGCGCCCTCCCGGCCGGGAAGTACGACATCGGCGGTGAGCGGGTCACCACTTATGCCGGGCTGATCCGCATCTATGCCGAGGTGGCCGGGTTGAGCCGGATCTTCGTCCCGGTGCCATGGGTGACGCCCGGGGCCGCGGCCAGCCTGATCGGCCCGCTCACCCGGCTGAACCGCGAGCTGATCGGCAACCTGATGCCCAGCCTCAGCAACACCATGATCAGTTCGAACCGGCGGATCCGGGAGTACATCGCTGACCCGCTCGGCGGCCTGATGGACCCGGGCGAAAGCATTGCCGCCGCGCTGGATTCGATGCCTCCGGCCTGGCCTGGATGATCGAACGGCAGGGACGCGTTCGGGAGGCGCTGCCCGGCCAGCTGGTCCGGCTGATTCAGAGGAACGCGTTGTCGGTGGACAGGATCAGGCCGTCCACCCAGGTATGTTCGTTCAGCGGCGGCGGAGCGTGCTCACGCCTGATTCCCAGCGTGCCACCATTCGCTTCGAGCAGGCCGGCCATCGATTCGATCAGCTCGTTCCGCCATGGGTTCTCTTCACCCGGAAACGTGATCGTGATCAGCTGGTCGATCACGAACGGGTCGACGCCGCTGAGTTCCCTGAACCGCCAGCCCATCGGAATCCAGTCTTCCATAACCTGTTTCGACGCGTGACCGTTGCCGCACCAGACCAGCAGAGGGCTGGGATCGCTGTCCACCAGCTCGGTCAGATGCCGAGCCTGTTCGTGCTCGCGGTGGTTGGTCGACTCCATGGTCCGCAGCTGATCGAGGTCGGCCAGGGCGGCCGGGTCGAACACGGCTTCATAAGCCCACAGGGTCCAGCCCAGATCCAGCGCGGTGGCCATCAGCTCGCGCATGTCGGGTTGGGCCAGGTATCCGCCACGAGGGCCGGGCAGGCTGGTGATCGGCCCGGCGGTCCCGTCCGGCCGATGGTTCAGTGCTTCCATCGCCAATCGGCGAACGCCGTCCTGGTGGGCGGCGCGGACGATGCGCTGGCCGACCCTCCGGGTGCGCGGGCAGCGGAGCAGGCCGTCGTGCGCTTCGTTGGCCATCACCACGCGGGACTGGCTGAAAGCCCAATGGGTGAGGTCGGCGACGCTGTCCGGTCCGGCTGGGTCTTCGTCTGGTCCTGAGCGGGTGGTGTACTCGGCCACTGCATCATCGTCGCGCATCGTGCATGATCGCGACATGCAGAGCGGCCCCGGAGTTGGCCCCGGGCATCCGGCCGGGTACTCCGGGACGCCGTTGCCGAAGAAGCTCGGCATCAAGGCTGGGCACCGGATCGCAGTTCTCGATAGCCCGGACGGCTTCGCTGATCTGCTCGAACCGATGCCGGACGGCGTCGCCATCCAGCACGGACTCACCGGGGCGGCGGCCCTGGATGTGGTGGTGCTGTTCGTCCGGCAGCGCACGCAACTGCTCGGAAAGCTGGAGCGGGTGCGCCAGCGGATGGCTCAGGATGGCGGCTTCTGGGTGGCGTGGCCCAAGCGGGCGGCCAGCATCCCGACCGACATGACGGAAGACGTCGTCCGCGAGATCGCACTTCCCACCGGCCTGGTGGACAACAAGGTCTGCGCCATCGACTCCACCTGGTCCGGATTGCGGCTGGTGATCCGGCGGGAACTGCGGGTCTGATGCGCGCGCGGGCTGGTCCGGACCCTGGTCACCGGAATGGCTGAGGCGGACCTGTTTGTCCTGGTCGGCGGCTGGCCCGGTTCGGGAAAGAGCACTCTGGCCACAGCATTGGCTAGGGAGCTGGGACTGCCTCGACTGGCCAAGGATGAGGTGAAGGAGGCGTTCGACGCCGGGCTCGGGTACCCGCAGACGGTTGAGCACAGTCGCTGGCTCGGGCGGCTCGCGGTAGAAGCGGTGCTACGAGCGGCGGCGGGCTGCCCGGGCGCGGTGCTGGACAGTACCTGGTTCGACTATGCCCGGCCTCTGGTGTCCCGGTTGCCCGGCGTGCTGGTCGAAGTCGAGTGCCAGGTGCCGGTGGATCTGGCCGTCAGCCGGTATCGGGCTCGGATCAGTGAACGCTCGGGTGTGCACGTGGATGCCCTGCGCAGCTTCGAAGAGCTCTGGGCCGAACCCTTCCGGCCGCTCGGGACCGGGCCGCTGCTGCGCGTGGACACAAGTCAGCCGGTGGATGTCGCGCAGGTCGCCGCCGCGATCCGGAGGCTGGCCGATGCCCAGCAGGAGTGATCGACGCATGGCGTGGGCTCGGTCAGCCGGACGCGTCGTCAGTCGATGGTGTTCAGCACCCGGTCGAGGATGGCGGTGACGTTGACCGGCTGCTTGGACTTGCCCGGATGAGAGCAGTTGTCGTTGTAGGGCACGACGGCCAGCTTGACCGGCAGACCGTCCCAAGGCTGACCAGCGGCGGGCTGCTGGGCGCAGATCCGGTAGTCGCCCAGGCTGCGGCTGATCTCTTCCTCGTTGACCACGTCGACGTAGCGAACACTGGCGTCATCACCGAAAGCGACGCTGGCCATGTATCCGGTCCGGCCGAACAGATTCGGCATGACTGCGCCGGCCGCGTCGATCCGCCCCTGATCGGTGCTGGGGCAGTTCTCGTCCAACCGGACCACGCCGTACTCCACTTGGCTGCGGTGGGCGTACTCGCCCGGGGCGGGCTGCTGGAAGCAGACCTGCCAGTCCTTGGGCTGGCGCTGGCCGCGGTCCCGGCCGAGCGCGTCGTGGCTCTTGATGTTGTCGAAACCGGCCGAGCTGGCTCGCGCCTCAGCCCATTTCAAACCCTTGTAGTGGCCGTCCAGCAGGGTGGATTGCTGGCTGCCATGGACTCGGCCGACTACCACGAACATGATCACAAGGATGACCGGCAACGCGAGCACGATGATCAGCGCCCGGGTGGCGGGCGACGTCCCGCTCGGCTGCTGTCCATCTGGCATAGCGACATAGTGACAGAAACGCCATCAGATATTACAGAGGGCGTAGGTCAGGCCAGAGCGAACGCTTCGGAAGAGGCGCGGCTGATCATCAAAGGTCTGGGGGCGGCTGCGGGGCGGGATTGCTGAGTGGTTCCGCCGAGGTCAGTCCAGGAGCAGGCTCAGCGATGGAGTCCGCCGGGACTGGCTCGGCACCTGGATCGGCACCCGGATCGGCACCCGGATCGGCGTCCGGACCGGTTCCAGGGTCGGCTTTCGGGTCGGCTTTCAGGTCGGCCAGTCTGGCTTGGTCCAGCGTGCTGGGGTCAGCAGAACCCGAATGGACGGCGGAAGCCGGAGTGATCTTGATTCGCAGGATGGCTCGCGAGGTCACCTCGAGTACGGTCAGCTCGTACTCGCCGATGGTGGCCACCGCGCCGACCGGAGGAATCTCCCCGAACTCCTCCAGCAGGATCCCGGCCACCGTGGCATGCCTGCCCGGTTCCAGCTGGATCCCCAGGTCGCTCAGATCGTGCGCGGGGAAGGAGCCGGCCAGCTCGACCTCGCCCTCCGGGGTCCGCACCACTGCGGCGGCGTCCCGGTCGAACTCGTCGTAGATCTCTCCGACGATCTCCTCCAGCAGGTCTTCGAGGGTGACGATGCCGGCGATCGATCCAAACTCGTCCACCACCAGGGCCAGCTGACCCCGGCTCTGTTGCATCCGGGCCAGCGCCTGCAACACGCCGGCCGAGTCGGGCAGGACCAGTGCCGGGCGGACGTAGTCGCTGACCGAGCCGGTGCCGGCCACCAGCTGGCGAAGATGAACGAAGCCCAGCACATCGTCATCGGACTCGCCTGTGACCGGAGCCCGGGACAGCCCGGCATCGATCAAGGCATCGCGAGCCGAAGCGGCGCTGTCCATCGCCGCCACGAAGACCACTTCGGCCCGGGGCACGAGCACCTGCCAGAGCCGCCTCTCGTCCAGTTCAAGGGCACCTTCCAGAATCGAGCGCTGCTCGGCAGGGATCGTCTCCGAAGACGAAATCATGTCCCGGATCTCCTCCTCGGAGACCTCTTCCCGGGCGGCATGCGGATCGAACCCGGTGAGCCGGACGATCCCTTCGGTGGATCGGGCCAGAAGCCAGACCAATGGCCGGGCCAGCGTGGAAAGCATCGACAGCGGCCCGGTTGCCCGCAAAGCCCACTGTGGCGCGCGCTGCATGGCGATCCGCTTGGGAGCCAGTTCGCCCAGCACCAGCGTCAGATAGCTGAGGACCACCGTGACGATCACCACCGACACCGGTTCGGCTGCCTGTCCCAGGCCCTTCAGCGGGCCGACCAGAGGCTTGGACAGTGAGACCGCTGCGGTCGCCGACGCCAGGAATCCAGCGAGGGTGATACCCACCTGGATTGTGGAAAGGAAGCGGTTGGGATCAGCGGTCAGAGCGGCTAGTCGCCGACCGCGTTCCCCTTCGGCGGCGAGACGATTGACCTGGCTCTCGCGCAGGGTCACCAGGGCCATCTCAGAACCCGACAGCAACGCGTTGAGCATGATCAGGACGAACACCAGTGCGATCTCGACCCACATCAGGTGCAGCGCTCCTCACCGCCGTCAGGGCTGTACACGCCCCATGATGGAGGTCAAGGTACGCCGGCGCTGCTCCGGATTCTCCTTGGACTGGCGTGAGCTCGCGGCCCGTTCCCGCGCCAGCACGCCTCACCGGTAACCGCCGAAGTCCGGAGGCTCGCCTGGCAGGCCGG
>CAXUFS010000076.1:0-11405 GCA_964250315.1 uncultured Kineosporia sp.
CCGCCGCCCCCCCCCCCCCCCCGCCGCCGGCGCGGGTGGCCGTCCCCCCCGCGCCGCCCCCCCCCCCCCCCCCCCCCCCAGGCCGCCGCCTCCGGCCAGGGTGGTGAGGACCGCGAACTGGGCCGACCCGGAGAACGCGGCCATCGAGAACACTCCGGTCTGCAGCGGATCCCAGCCGGCTCCGCGGCTGAGGGCCCCGTAACTGATGCCCAGCGCCAAGGTGCCGATCGCCAGGCTGGCCCCGGTCCGCAGCCCGGCCCGCCAGCCAGCTGCCTCGGGCGTGATCGCAGCGTCGAAGCTCATGGCTCCAGGCTAATGCCCAAATTGGATTTTGCGCATTAGGAGATTCGGAGCGACGATGCTGGTATGGCGCATGGCGGTCGCTGGGGCCGGATCGGCGGGCACGTCGTCCTCGACCTGGTCGACAGCCAGTCCTGGCGCTTCGACGACGCGCGCCGGGTGGACCGGATGCCCGATGTGGCCGCTCTGATCGAATGGGCCACCGACCGGGGGCTGATCACGCTGCCCGCGGCGGCGGCACTGACCCAGCAGCACAGGGGGGATGGCCGTCCGGGCACCGCCGCCCTCCGCCAGGTGCGCGCGCTGAGGGCCGCGATGACCGGCGTCCTGGATGCCAAGATCGCTGGTGAGCGTCCAGACGCCAGGCAGCTGCAATGGCTGCGGCGGCGCTTCGAGGAAGCGCTGAGCATGGCCGACGTGGCGGCCGAACTACCCCTGAGCTGGAACATCGAGCCAGCCAGCCTGGCTCAGCTGGCCCATCTGGTGGCGCTGCGGTGCGGCGACTTCCTGCGCCGCGATCACCCCGGACTGCGCTGCTGCGAAGCGCCGGGCTGCGGCTGGCTCTTCCTCGACACCTCTCGCAATCACAGCCGCCGCTGGTGCGCTCCGCAGGACTGCGGCAATCGGGTCCGGGTCGCCCGGCACACGCGGCTGGGACGCCCCCAGACTTAGTGGCTGGACGGCTCGGTCTCGATCTCGGTCCGGCCCAGCGACCAGAGGGTGTGGAAGACACCCGGCTTGTCCACGCGCTGGTAGGTGTGAGCGCCGAAGAAGTCGCGCTGAGCCTGGATCAGGGCCGCCGGTAGCCGTTCGGCTGCCAGGGAATCGAAGTAGGCCAGCGCCGAGGAGAAGCCGGGCGCCGGAATTCCGGACAACGCGGCAATCGAGACGATCCGCCGCCAGGCGGCCTCACCGTCGGCCACCGCCTTGGCGAAGTACGGATCGGCCAGCAGCGTGGTCAGCTCCGGGTTCTTGTCGTAGGCCTCGACGATCCGGTTCAGGAACCGGGCCCGGATGATGCAACCGCCCCGCCAGATCTTGGCGATCGCACCCTTGTCGATGTCCCAGTCGTACTGCTGGGCCCCGGCGATGATCGCGTCGAAGCCCTGGGCATAGGCCACCACCTTGGAGGCGTAGAGAGCAGCCCGGACGTCGTCCTCGAAACTCTCGCCCACCTCCTGTATCTGCGGCCGGTCGGTGACCGTGTCCCGGACGGCGGCCCGCTGGTCCGGCTTGGACGAGACCGCCCGGGCGAACACGGCTTCAGCGATCCCCGAGACGGGGATGCCCAGGCCGACCGCGTTCTGCACGGTCCAGACGCCGGTGCCCTTCGAGCCGGCCTGGTCGAGGATCACGTCCACCAGCGGTTTACCGGTCTGGGCATCCTTCTGCCGCAGCACCTCGGCGGTGATCTCGATCAGGTAGGACTCCAGGTCACCCTCGTTCCAGGCCGCGAACACCTCGGCCAGGGCGTCGGTGTCGTGACCTCCCACCCGGCGCAGCAGGTCGTAGGACTCGGCGATCAGCTGCATGTCGGCGTACTCGATGCCATTGTGGATCATCTTGACGAAGTGACCGGCTCCGTCGGTGCCGACGTGGGTGACACAGGGCTCGCCTTCAGCCACCGCGGCGATCGAGCGCAGGATCGGTCCGAGCGTCTCCCAGGCCTCGGCCGAGCCGCCGGGCATGATCGACGGGCCGTTCAGCGCCCCCTCCTCGCCACCGGAGATGCCGGTGCCGACGAAGTTGAGGCCCCGCTCGCGCAGTTCACTCTCGCGCCGGATGGTGTCGATGAAGTTGGCGTTGCCGCCGTCCACGATGATGTCGCCCGGCTCGAAGCGGTCAGCCAGTTGCTGGATGACCGCGTCGGTGCCCCGCCCGGCCTGCACCATGATGATTGCGGTGCGCGGCTTGGCCAGGGCCGCGACGAAGTCGTCGATCGACTCGAAGGAGAGAAAACCCGCCTCCGGGTGCTCCGTGATCAGGTCCTGGGTCCGGGCGTAGGTGCGGTTGTAGACCGCGACCGTGTTGCCCTCCCGGCTGGCCAGGTTGCGGGCCAGGTTCGACCCCATCACGGCCAGACCGGCCACGCCGATGTTGGCCTGGGCAACAGTTGATTCGCTCATGGCAGCCACCTTTCACGGGCGCCGCCAGCAGCGCCAGCTCTGAACAAGATGTCGATCAGGATCCGATTAGACCTGGGCGGCCGGATCGGGGGCGCGGGCCGGGTAGTGCAGCGCACTGAGCCCGCTGCCATCCGGAACCAGGTGACGGCGGGCGGCCTCGGGGACGTCCGGCAGCCACCACTCGTCCGGCACCGCGAACTCCTGGATGCGGGCAGCGGGAGCCACCATCCGCAGTGTGCTGACCGCGGTGGTGGGCAGAGTGATCAGCCGCTGCCGGGGAGTCAGCGCCCGCAGGCTGACCTCGACCGGTACCTCGCCGGGCGCGATCGACAGGCCCTCCACCCGCGACAGCGGGCCGAGCGTGCTGGCGTCCTCGCGGCGGTGCGGGCGGTAGGTCACCGGCCCTTCGTGGGCGACGGACCGGACCCAGTCCAGGTAGGGCTGGGCGGAGATCAGCCGGGTGGCCACCATGGACGTGCCCAGCACCACGGTCTCGGCATCGCCGACCGGGTCGCCGGGCAGGCTGCGCAGCCAGGCGAAGTCATGCCGGCTGACCGGGATGCCGGCCCGCTCTGCGGCGGCCACCACCGAGTCCGGCAGGTGCATGGCGGTGACCATCCGCAACCGGCGGCGCCGGGACAACCGCCGCAGGCGGCGCAGGGCCAGCTCAGCCAGGAATCTCCGGGACGGGGTCGGGTGGATGTGCGGCCGGACCAGCCGCAGCTCCCGGCCGACCAGGGCGTCCATCACCCGGCGGGTGGAGCGGCCGTCGTCCAGCAGGGTCACGCCACGAGGGCGGCTGGACAGCAGCAGCAGGTGCACTTCACCCGAGAAGGCATCCCCGATGGCGAGGTTGCCGTTGTAGGTGTGCGGCGCACGAGCCGCCGGCAGGATCCGGGCCCCCGGCGGCAGGCCCAGTCGCCGGAGTTCGGCCACCGTGCGCTGCAGCGACCGGACTCCCCGGCGCGGGAGCACGGCGATGGTACGCGTCAGCTGCCCGGCCGAATGCGCTTCCAGCGCTCCAAGGAGCTGGAAGGGCGACTCGACCCAGGCCAGCGTGACGTCAGAACCCTCGACCGACCGCACGCCCTTCTACCCCACCCGGCGCAGTTTCTTCTTCGGCCCCAGCTCGCTGTCGAACACGCGCTTCACGCCGTCCCCGAGCGCCTGGTTCACGATCCGGATGTCCCGGACCAGGTGCCGCAGGCCCTCCGGCTCCAGCGAGGCGGCCTGATCCGAGCCCCACATGGTCCGGTCCAGGGTGATGTGCCGCTCCACCGCGACTGCGCCCAGCGCCACGGCAGCAATGCTGATCTGCAGCCCCCGTTCGTGCCCGGAGTAACCCACCGGCACCCCGTAGCGAGCAGCGAGGGTCTGGATCGTGCGCAGATTCGCTTCTTCGACCGGCATCGGATACGTGGACGTCGCATGCAGCAGAACCAGCTTGTCCCGGCCCAGGGTCTCGACCGCCTGGTCGATCTCCTCCAGGGTCGACATGCCGGTGGAGCAGATGATCGGCTTGCCGGTGTCGCGCAGCGCCTCGAGCAACTCAATGTCGGTCACCGAGGCCGAGGCGACCTTGTGGGTGACGGCGCCGAACCGCTCCAGGAACTCCACTGACGGCACGTCCCAGGGCGAGGCGAACCATTGGATGTTCAGCTTCTGGCAGTAGTTGTCGATCTCGGTGTACTGGTCCTGCTCGAACTCCACCCGGTAGCGGTAGTCCAGATAGGTCATCCGGCCCCACGGAGTGTCGCGCTCCACGGACCGCTGATCCTCCGGCACGCAGATCAGCGGCGTCCGCTTCTGGAACTTGACCGCGTCGCAGCCGGCGCCAGCGGCGATGTCGATCAGCTGTTTGGCGATCGCGACGTCGCCGTTGTGGTTCAGCCCGATCTCGGCGATCACATAGGTCGGGTGATCTGCGCCGACGAGCCTGTCACCAATGGCCACGGTCCTGGTCAAATGCTCTCCTCACATTTCGGCCTCGCGTGCATAGGCCAGCACGCGCACCCGGCTGACGATGCACAACCCGCTTCCGTGCGATCGTGATCGGAACGGGCTCCGGCCGAGCTTTCGGGAACGTCCAGCCGACCGAGCACCAGGCACAACGGCGGGGAGTCTACGGCACCGGCGAGGCCAAGTAATCTCCCACTTTCTGGGGATCTTTGGTATGGATCCGGCTGATCAACCGCTGCCGGGCCCGGCTCAGCTCACTGCCGGCCCAGGTCAGCCGCATCCGGTCCCGCCGGCGACGGCGATCCGAGCGGCCGGGATCCAAGCCGTCGGTCAGGGCCGGCAGTTTGCCCGCCTGAGCCTGCTCGACCAGGTCATCCAGCAATTCCATCCAGGTGTTCTCAGCCACTGGGTGGAAGTAGTTCTGGGTGCTCCACTGAACGTCCGGATGCCGGAAGTCGGCCGCTATCAGCGCATCCAGGCCTCGCTGGCAGCCGCTGCCAGCGAACACCTCGTTGATCATCTGAGGGTTGACCCCGAAGTCGTCCAGCAACAGCACCGGGATGTCCAGCGCCATCGCCTCCAGGACGGCGGTGGAACTGACGGTGATCAGGGCAGCGGCGGTCCGCAACTGCTCGGCCATCGAACCGGCCTCAAATTGGATCAGCGCCGAACTCGCGACCCGGCGGCTGCGGACCAGATCACGCCAGAGCACCTCGTAGTGGAACTGCTCGTAATGGGTGTGGAACTCTCCAACCACCCCCCTGGTCTTGACCACCACCCGAAGGTCGGGCCGGCTGCGGGCCAGTTCCGCTAGCGCCAGCAGGATCTGCTCTCGCTCGCTGCGGCGAACCGGCACCTTGCCCTGGGTGGCGAACAGCACGCGGTTGCGCAAGCGCGCTTCGACGCTGGGTTCGATGATCGGGACGCCGCCGGTGACCTCGGCCATCCGGCGAGCATCGGGAGCAAGAAAGGGGATGGTAGCCAGGCCGATGGTGGCGCGCTTGCCGGTCGCAACCCGGACCCGCTCGTACTCCTCCACCTCGCGGTGACTGTGCACGATCATCAGGTCGATGGCGCCCCGGAAGCCCCAGGCCCGGCGCCGGGCCGGCAGCGCGATGCCAGGAATGCCGGCCATCAGCACCGGGCGGTGCGCCGCCCGGCTCAGCACCTCCTGATAGCAGTGCACGGTTGGGCCCGTGCAGGCCAGCAACACCGCGTCCGGCCGGTCCCGCTCGATCCGATGCTTCAGCTGAGCCGGGCTGACCACATCGAGTGAACGGCCCGCCTGGGTGGTGCCAGCCAGCGCAGCCGCCTGCTGCGCCGCCGAAGGGCGCACCGGCGACCGGGCCACGACGACCTGAACCTGCGTTTCGGCCGGGAGCTGAGCGAGCAGGCTGACGGACCATTTGAGATAGGAGTCCGACTCGGCGACCGCCAGAACGCGATGAGGCACTGTTCGAGCTTAGGCAGGCCACCTGTGCTTAATGGCCCGACTCCACGATTGATGACGTTAAGTTTTAGTTCGGCTGCGCAGAGTGACATTGGGTTACGTTCGGACAGCGGCGGTGTCCGGCGGCCAATCGCACGGACACGTCAGATCGCCGAAAGGCCGCCATGGGCCGCGGTGACTTGTGAATGAGGCCGGCCGGTTCAACAGGCCCGATCGCGGCCACGCCAGGGCCGACGCTACCGCTGCTACTGTTCGCGATGCGATGGCCTGGTTTGTCTGGCTGGCGCGGCATCGCCCCAGGCGGTTGTCAGGGCCGGAGCTCGCATCGGGTCTGTCGAACCACGCAGACCCCAGCCTCGCCTGAGCCGTAGGAGCCGTAGACCCGATGAAGCGCTTGCGCCTGTTCCACTTCGACATCAAAACTTACGGTAACTACGGCGACACCCTGCTATTCGAAGCGGTCAAGGAGACGTTTAACGGCTTCCGTGGCGGCGAATGCTTCGAGATCTACGACAGCCGCCCATTGCGGGACCCGGTCGGCCCGGCCCTGGTCGACTACATCAACGACAACGTCGACGCTGTGCTCGTCGGCGGCGGGGGCCTGTTCCTGCGCGACACCAACCCCAACCAGCACTCGGGCTGGCAATGGAACATCTCCCTCGACCAACTGAAGCGGCTCCAGGTGCCGCTGATCGTCTACTCGGTCGGCAACAACCGCTTCATCGATCAGGCCGACTTCGCTCCGCCCTTCACCGAACACGTCAATCTGACCATGGAAAAGTCGATCTTCTTCGGACTGCGGAACACCGGCTCGATGGAGACGATCAAGCCCTACATCGCGGAATCGAACCAGGACCGAATCGAGTATCAGCCCTGCACCACCACCATCGCCTCGTACCTGTATCCGGACCTGGTCCGCGAAGCGGCCGATCCGGCCCGGCGGCTGGGCCTGGAGATGATCGTCGGCAAACGCCAGGCGGCCGCAGGATTCGTGGCCGAGTCGATCTACCGTGACGTGATCGGCGTGGCCAGGCGACTGCAGGATGAGGGCTGGCAGATCGACAGCGTGCCGCACGCCCGAGCCGACATGCACTTCGTCGACCAGGCCAGCCGAGAGCACCTGCGGATGCCGGAGGTCAAACTCTTCGGCGACCGGGACGGCCTCTTCAAGGGTGTGACGTACTTCGCCAGCCTGCCCTACTTCTTGGGAACCCGCGGGCACGCTCAGATGGTGCCGTTCGGCATGGGATCCATTCCCGTCTCGTTGCTCGTGCATCACAAGATCGGCTACTTCGCGCGCGACATCGGTCACCCGGAGTGGGCCGTGGATCCGCGGCGCGATGACTTTCCCGACGAGCTCTACCGGGTGTTACAGGACGTAGAGGAACGCCGGACCGAACTGCGCGCTGAGCTGGCGGCGGTGCGGCAGCGGTTCTACCAGATCACCCTGGACAACCTGGTCGCCATCTATCAGCGCTTGACCGGAGAGACGGTTCAGCCGGAGTTCACGGCCTACACCCCTTTCGAGCGGCGATTGGCCGATCGGGCTTATGGGGAATCGCTGGCCCGTGGACAAGCCGATGAGCGGATCAAGCAACTGGGTAGCGACCTGGACGCCGCCCGCAACGCCACCGAGACCCCGCGGATTGCCGAGTGGCTGCTCGGGCAGGCCCGGGAAGCCGCCGACAGAGGTGACCTGACCTCAGCCCGGGCCTTGCTGCGCGGCCTGGATGCCGCCGCGCCGGAGTTCTTCAACGGCAGGCGCAAGCGGCCACGCTGGGATGAGTTCCCGTATCGCTACCTGCCCGCCCCTGTGCTGCAGGAGTTCCGCTCCCACGCCTCCCGCCGCAACCGGCCCCCCAGCGCATAACTGCTGGGCCGTCCTAGGACCGGCCGGACAGTACGGTCAGCGCCGCCTTGCGCACCCGCCCGGCGATCTTGAACAGCACGGCGGCGGCCGAGGTCATGGCTACGGATCCGATCAGTCCGGCTTGGTCGCGCAGCGAGCGCGTCAGCTCCCGCAGCTCCCAGTCGGAGAGGAACTCCAGCCACTTCAGATCGAGTTCGTCGTACTGGTTATCGGCCTTGACCGGCTCCCACGGCTTCACCCCGACGTAGTGCAGCACCTTGATTTCCTCGGCGTTGTACAGCGCCGGGTGATGAGCGAACATCCGCTTGGTCGTGTTGTACTCCTGCGGCAGCCGCCGCCAAGCAGGGAAGACGGTGTTCAGGAAGCCTTGATCCCCGCCGTCGTACGAGGCCGTGGTGCCCAGGCGGTCGAGCATTGAGTGGAACAGGTCGTGGGACGGGCGGACCGCGAACAACCCGGAATTGAAGATCTGCCCGCTGGCCCGCTCCAGTCCCGCGTCGGGCGCTGCGGCGAAGTCATCTCCGGCGAACAGATCGTCGATATTCTTCAGCACCACCGTGTCGCCGTCGAGGTAAACCAGCCGGTCCAGGAAGTCCAGGCGGAACACGTTCAGCTTGGTGTATGTCGCCGCGAACCGAGCCTGGATCCGCTGGGCCCGGTGCGGATTGACGATCTCTGGCACCTCGATGACGTGAATTCCGCTTGCGGTCAGCGCCGCCTGATCCGCATCCGCGGTGCAGAGCGCCAGCAGCGGGACCGAAGTGACCCGGCGCAGGGAGTTGGCCAGCGCCCGGACGCCGTGGTGGTAGGACGGACCGGAGACAACCGTCACGTACGCGCACTTGCGGCCATCGACCAGTTCGTACAGGCGGGTGTCGCGCGGTGCGCGGATGGTGATCTGCTGGACCGGGCCATGGGCGGGCACGACCACTGCCGCCCGATCCTTGGGTTCGCCGAGGCCGGGCGTGGACCGCTCCGACAGTGTCGGCCGGTCGGTGATCTCCGGGCCCGGCGGCAGGAACGTCGCCAGGTTGACCGATTCGCTCAAGCTGTAGACGCCTGCATCGGGGAACTCGGCCAGGCAGGCCTGCAAGAAGGCCAGATCGTTGTCGATCGAGTGGGCGTCCTCGTAGCCCGGCTTCATGTCCTTGCCGAGCAGACCGGCGGCCACCTGCTGGCTGATGGTGTACCCGTACCGCGCTTCCTTCGACTCGTACAGGTCGACTCCGCTGAGGTAGATCTCGCGGAAGCCGACGCCGAGCCCGAACCCCAGGGCCTGCATGCCTGACGTGGGCAGGCCGGGGCGGCTCATGAAGTATCGGGCCAGACGCGGGTAACGGCTGATCACCGCCCAGTGGTCGTACTGCTTGACGGAGATGTCGAGCATCTGGTTGTCCCAGCGATCGCCTTCGCGCGACGACGGAAGCTGCATCGGGGAGCACAGCCGATCGACGGCATAGCGCCGGGTTCTGATCTCCTCCCGCAGTCCGGCCTCCAGCGCCTGATTGGGCACCGCGAAGAACCAGGCGTCGACGTGGCTTCCGAAGTGATAGTGGCTCTCCAGGAAGAACCAGTTCATCCGGAAGATCACCACATCGGAGGGAATCTTGTGGTGCGGCGGCAGCGTCGACGATGGGCCATTACCGACGATCAGCAGGGGACGCTGAACCAGGTCGGCAAACGCGGCGATCTCGACGTCGCCGGGCTGTGTGGTCAGGGGGACACTACGCATGGGAGGCATCGCCGGACATTTCATCACATCCCCTAACTGGGGGACATGAACAAGCAAGATTTGATGAGCACTGACCCTGGCCGCTCGCCTGATCATCGCTCTCCGATGCGCCCGGGCCAGCCTGCCGGCGCCTTGCTGGGCCGGCATCGGCATGGACGCCGCATTCACGCGAGGATGGACGGGCCATGACCCTGATCGAAAGCCTGCCTGGAGGCTCCTCCGGTGATCTGCCGCTCGGTCCCGATGCGATCTACGAGGCGTTCGGCGCCTGGGCGGCCGGGCAGGGCCTGGTGCTGTATCCGGCCCAGCAGGACGCCCTGATCGAACTGGTTTCCGGCTCCAATGTGATCTTGAGCACTCCAACCGGGTCAGGCAAGAGCCTGGTCGCCGCTGGGGCGCACTTCACCGCGCTGGCCACCGGTCAGCGCACCTTTTACACGGCTCCGATCAAGGCGCTGGTGTCGGAGAAGTTCTTCGCCCTGATCGACATGTTCGGCGCCGGGCAGGTGGGAATGATGACCGGGGACGCCGCCGTGAACCCGGATGCGCCGATCATCTGCTGTACCGCCGAGGTGCTGGCCAATCTGGCCCTGCGGCAGGGTTCGCGGGCCGGCATCGGCCAGGTGGTGATGGATGAGTTCCACTTCTACGCCGACCCCGACCGGGGCTGGGCCTGGCAGGTTCCGCTGCTGGAACTGACCAGCGCCCAGTTCCTGCTGATGTCAGCCACCCTTGGCGACGTCAGCCGGTTCGAGCAGGACCTGACCCGGCGTACCGGGCGGCCGACCGCGGTGATCAGTTCGGCCGACCGGCCGGTGCCGCTGTACTTCTCGTACGCGACCACGCCGCTGCACGAGACCATCGAGGAATTGCTGACCACCCGCCAGGCACCCATCTACGTGGTGCACTTCACTCAGGCGTCCGCGCTGGAGCGGGCTCAGGCGCTGACCAGCAGCAGGATCGCCTCTCGGGAGCAGCGCGACGAGATCGCTGCGGCGATCGGGCAGTTCCGGTTCACCGCCGGGTTCGGCAAGACGCTCTCCCGGCTGGTCCGGGCGGGAGTCGGGGTCCATCATGCTGGCCTGCTGCCCAGATACCGGCGGCTGGTCGAGCAGCTGGCTCAGGCTGGGCTGCTGCGGGTGATCTGCGGAACGGACACGCTGGGTGTCGGCATCAATGTCCCCATCCGCACCGTGCTGTTCACCGGCCTGGCCAAGTTCGACGGCGTTCGCCAGCGCCAGCTCAAGGTCCGTGAGTTCCTGCAGATCGCGGGACGGGCCGGGCGGGCCGGTTTCGACAGCGCCGGAACCGTGGTGGTGCAAGCCCCCGACCATGAGGTCGAGAACGAGCGGCTGCTGGCCCGGGCCGGGGACGACGAGCGCAAGCGCAAGCGAGTGGTGCGCAAGAAGCCGGCCTCGGGCCAGGTTTCATGGGGCAGGTCGACTTTCGAACGGCTCATCAGTTCGCCGCCGGAGCCGTTGACTTCGCAGTTCGCGGTTTCTCACGCGATGGTGCTGAACCTGGTCGCGCGCCCGGGTGACCCGGTTGCTGGGATGGAGTACCTGCTGGGGGAGAACGACGACGAGCCGGCGGCTCAGCAGCGATTGCGAGCTGCGACCGAGCACATCTGGCAAACCCTGTTCGCCGCCGGAGTGATCGAGGAGGTTCAGTCGCCCGGTGACCCTGATCGCCGGGCGGTTCGGCTGACGGTGGATCTGCCGCCCAATTTCGCTCTCAATCAGCCACTTTCGCCATTCGCGCTGGCCGCCTACGACGTCCTGGATCGCGAATCGTCCAGCTACGCGCTGGATCTGGTCTCGATCATCGAGTCGACGCTGGATGACCCGCGGCCAGTGCTGTCGGCCCAGCAGTTCAAGGCCCGGGGCGAAGCGGTCGCTCAGCTGAAGGCCGAAGGTTACGACTACGACGAGCGGATGGAACTGCTGGACGAGGTTACCCATCCGCGGC
>CAXUFS010000077.1:0-11314 GCA_964250315.1 uncultured Kineosporia sp.
CGGTAAGCCCGGGCCAGGGCCTGCCGGGCCTGCTGAGCACCTTCGGCCGTCAGCCGGTAGTAGCGGCGGGCTGGCCGGCCCGCGCTGCGCGGATCGACGTCCTCCCAGCGCGATCCAAGCCACCCGGCCCCCTCCAGCCGGGCCAGGATCGGATGCACGGTGCCGCTGGGAAGGCCTGCGGCGTCGCCGATCTCGAGGCCGTACAGCTCGGCGCCCGGATCGTCGAGGAGGGCGGTCAGCACTCGCTGGGTGGGGCTGGTCATCCTGAACTCGGCCATGCACTTACTCTACCTAGGGTCTAGGTAGAGTACAAGCAGTTGAGCTGTGCCGCAGGTTTCAGGTCCTGATCACGGACTGGTAGACCTCAATAGTGCGGTCGGCGATCGCGTCCCAGGAGAACAGCTGCTCGGCTCGGACTCGTCCGGCCCGGCCATACTCGCGAGCCTTGGCCGGGTCAGCGCACACCTCGGTCAGCACGGCGGCCAGGTCGTGCACGAACTGCTCCGGATCGGTTGGCGTGCCGGTACCGTCCTGGACCTGATCGATAGGCACCAGCCGGCCGGTGACGCCGTCCTGCACCACCTCGGGAATGCCCCCGGTGATGGTGCCGACCACGGCCGCCTCGCAGGCCATCGCCTCCAGGTTCACGATGCCGAGCGGCTCGTACACCGACGGGCAGATGAACGTGGTCGCCGCCGACAGCACCTTGCACAGCTCGTCGCGGGGCAGCATCCGCTGCAGCCAGATCACGCCGTCCCGGGTCTCCTGCAACTGTTCCACCAGGCCGGTCACCTCGGCCGCGATCTCCGGCGTGTCCGGCGCACCCGCGCACAGCACGAGCTGGATCTCCGGTGGCAGCAGGGCAGCTGCCCGCAGCAGGTAGGGCAGCCCCTTCTGCCGGGTGATCCGGCCGACGAACACGACGCTGGGACGGTCTGGATCCATCCCCACGGCTCGCACGGCGTCATCGTCGATCATCCGCTGCCAGCCGGACAGGTCGATCCCGTTGTGCACGGTGGTCACCCGATCCGGGTTCACGCCGGGATAGCAGCGCAGGATGTCCGCGCGCATCCCGTCGCTGACCGCGATCACCGCGTCGGCTGCCTCATAGGCGGTTCGTTCGGCCCATGATGACAGTGCGTAACCGCCGCCCAGCTGCTCGGCCTTCCATGGCCGCAGCGGCTCCAGGCTGTGAGCGGACAGCACATGCGGCACAGAGTGCAGCAGCTTGCCCAGGTGACCGCCGAGATTGGCGTACCAGGTGTGGGAATGGATCACGTCGGCGCCGCCGCAGTCATTGGCCATGGCCAGATCGACGCCGAAGGTGCGCAGCGCTGGGTTGGCCGTGGCCAGCGTCTCGGGCGACGGATACGCGTGCACCTCAGCCTCGGCCCGCGGCTCGCCGAACGTCCGGACCCGGACGTCGGCCCGCGATCTGAGCACGCTGGCCAGGTTCTCGACATGAACTCCGGCACCGCCGTAGATGTCTGGCGGGTATTCGCGGGTGAGAATGTCAACGCGCATGCAGGGCACCGTAGTGCGAGATTCGCCTCACGGCCTATGGTCAGATCATGGGAAATCCGAAGGTGATGGCCATCGTCCTCGCTGGGGGCGAAGGCAAGCGACTGATGCCCCTGACCGCCGACCGGGCCAAGCCAGCGGTGCCCTTCGGCGGCGTCTATCGCCTGGTGGACTTCGCTCTGAGTAATCTCGCCAACTCGGGCTACCTGAAGATGGTCGTGCTCACCCAGTACAAGTCGCACAGCCTCGACCGGCACATCTCCCAGGCCTGGCGGATGTCCACTCTGCTCGGCAACTACGTCGCTCCCGTGCCCGCCCAGCAGCGGGTCGGCAAGCGCTGGTATCTCGGCAGTGCCGACGCCATCTTTCAGAGCCTGAACCTGGTCCGGGACGAGCGGCCCGACGTGATCGTGGTGGTCGGAGCCGACCACGTCTACCGGATGGACTTCTCCCAGATGGTCGCCCAGCACCTGGCCAGCGGGGCCGGCTGCACGGTCGCCGCGATCCGGCAGCCGATCGCCGAGGCCGACCAGTTCGGCGTGATCAAGACCTACGACGAGGACCCGGACCAGATCGAAGCCTTCCTGGAGAAGCCAAAGAACCCCAAGGGGCTGCCGGACTCACCCGGTGAGGTGCTGGCCTCGATGGGCAACTACGTCTTCGACGCCAAGGCGCTGGTCGATGCGGTCACCACGGACGCCGACAACCCCGAGTCCCGGCATGACATGGGCGGCGACATCGTCCCCTACTTCGTCGATCGCGGTGAGGCCGCCGCCTACGACTTCAAGGACAACGACGTGCCCGGCTCGACCGACCGGGACCGGAACTACTGGCGGGACGTCGGAACCATCGAGGCCTACTTCGAGGCGCAGATGGACTTGATCTCGGTGCACCCGGTGTTCAACCTCTACAACTACGACTGGCCGCTGTTCACCCAGCTCGGGCCGTGGCCCCCGGCCAAGTTCGTGCACGGCTGGCAGGGACGGATCGGGCACGCCGTGAACTCCATCGTCTCCCCCGGCTCGGTGGTGTCCGGCTCGTTCGTGGAGAACTCAGTACTGTCGCCCAACGTGATGGTGCACTCCTGGTCGACGGTGAGCGAATCGGTGCTGATGGACAATGTGACTATCGGCCGGCACGCCGTGGTGCGCCGAACCATTCTGGACAAGAACGTCGAGGTGCCCGAGGGGGCGAGGATCGGAATGGATCCGGACGAGGATCGAGCCCGCGGCTTCATCGTCACCGACAGTGGGATCACCATCGTCGGCAAGGGTCAGCAGGTGCCCAACTGATGGCCCGCCCGATCCGGGTCGGTGTGCAGATCCAGCCGCAGCATGCGGACTACGCCGACATCCGGCGCGCCGTCGCCGCGGCCGAGGAGATCGGCGCCGACATCGCCTTCAACTGGGACCACTTCTACCCGCTGAACGGTGATCCGGACGGCAAGCACTTCGAGTGCTGGACCATGCTCGCCGCCTGGGCCGAAGCGACGTCGAGGATCGAGATCGGGGCCCTGGTCACCTGCAACAGCTATCGCAATCCGGACCTGCTGGCCGACATGGCCCGGACGGTCGACCACATCAGCGCAGGCCGGCTGATCCTCGGTATCGGTGCGGGCTGGTTCGAGAAGGACTACGACGAATACGGTTTCGACTTCGGCACGGCCGGATCCCGGCTGGCCGATCTGGAGCAGGCACTCCCCCGGATCGAAGCTCGCTGGGCCAGGCTCAATCCGCCTCCGACCCGGGACATTCCGATCCTGATCGGCGGTGGCGGGGAGAAGAAGACGCTGCGGTACACCGCCCGTCACGCCGACATCTGGCACAGCTTCGGCGACGTCGAGGTGCTCCGGCGCAAGAGCCGGATCCTGGACCAGTGGTGCGCCGAAGAGGGCCGCGACCCGGCTGACATCGAACGTTCGATCGCCGTGCAGAAGTCACCCGAGAAGGCCGGTCCAGAACTGGTGGAAGCGGGGGCCAGCCTTTTCACGGTTGGGATCAGCGGTCCCCGTTACGACCTGGGGATGCTCCGGGACTGGACCTCCTGGCGGGACGAGCAGAACGCCTGAGCTGGCCATGCCCCGCCGCAGGATCCGGATCGCCTTCAGCGTTCAGCCTCAGCACGCCAGTTATGAAGCGATCCGTGATGCCGTGCGGGCCGCCGATGAAGCCGGGGCTGACCTGGTCACCTGCTGGGACCACTTCTTTCCGCTGTTTGGCGACCTGGACGGCCAGCATTTCGAGTGCTGGACCATGCTGGCCGCTTGGGCCGAGGTGACCTCCCGGGTGGAGATCGCGCCACTGGTCACGCCCCCGGCATACCGCAATCCAGACCTGCTCGCGGACATGGCCCGCACGATCGATCACATCAGCCAAGGCCGTTTCATTCTCGGCCTGGGTGCGGGCTGGAGTCAGCGGGACCACGACGAATACGGGTTCGAATTCGGCACCCCCGGCTCGCGGCTGGCCGGACTGGAACAGGCCATCCCCCGTATCCAGGGGCGCTGGGCCCGGCTGAATCCGCCTCCGGTGCGGGACATCCCGATCCTGATCGGCGGGGGCGGGGAGAAGAAGACGCTCCGCTACACCGCCCGCCACGCCGCCATCTGGCATGGGATCGGTGACATCGCCGATCTGGCCCGCAAGAGCGAAGTCCTGGATGAGTGGTGCGCCGCCGAGGGGCGGGACCCAGCGGAGATCGAGCGTTCCACGGTGGCGGGCCGGCCGACCACCGGCGGCGCGCCGTCCGTCCAGGTGCCTCCCGAGGAGCTGGGACCACGGTTGCTGGACGCCGGTTTCACCCTGCTGAACGTCCGCCAGCAGGGACCGCGCTATGACCTCGGCCCGCTGCGCGAGTGGCTGGCCTGGCGCGATCAGGTCAACGCCGTCCAGCCGGCGGGCCGGTCGGCCGGTGCCTGCTGAGCTGCCCTGGTGGCGAACATCCGGCGGGAGTGCCGGTCCACGTGAGACTGGTCGCAGGAGCCCGCCCGTCCGGGTTCTGCTGGACGATCGGTACCGCTTGACTCGATAGCCTCGACCGGTGATCGAACCCGGCACTGCCATTGTGCCCACGCCCGCCGAGCCCGGCCTGGACGCGACCGTGCTGGTCACTCTCACCGGCGCCGACCGGCCAGGAGTGACCACAACAGTGTTCGAGGCGCTCAGCCTGCCCGGAGTGGACGTGCTGGACGTGGAGCAGGTGGTGGTACGCGGTCACCTGACCCTGGCCGTACTGGTCAGCACCGGCCCGGACGAGGGTCAGGTGCTGGCCGCTGTGCACCGGGCCGGGCGTGAGCTGGGCCTGCACGTGTCGGGCGTCGCTGGCCACGGTGACAACGCCCCCCGGCGGCGAAACCGGCTGGCGGTGACCCTGCTGGGCAATCCGGTCGCCCCGGGTGCGATCGCGGGAGTGGCCCGGCGAATCGCCGCTCAGGGAGCGAACATCGACCGGGTCCGGCGGCTTTCCCGTTACCCGGTGACCACTTTCGAGCTCGACCTGTCCGGCGGTGACCCGGCGGTGCTGAAGCGCGAACTGGCGCTGGAAGCCACTGTGCATCGGGTCGACATCGCCGTGTCGGCGACCGGTCTGGCCCGGCAGGGACGGCGGCTGGTGGTGATGGATGTCGATTCCACCCTGATCCAGGACGAGGTGATCGAACTTCTGGCCGAACATGCGGGCCGCGCTGCCGAGGTGGCAGCGATGACTGAGGCCGCGATGCGCGGTGAGCTGGACTTCGCGACCAGCCTGCACCAGCGGGTGGCCGCGCTGGCGGGGCTGCCGGAGCCGGTTCTGGAGCAGGTTCGGGGCGCGATAAGGCTCACTCCGGGGGCGCGGACGCTGTGCCGGACTCTGCTCCAGCTGGGTTTCACCCTGGGTGTGGTCTCCGGCGGGTTCATCGAGGTGGTGGCACCGCTGGCCGCTGAGCTCGGCATCCAGCACGTCGCGGCGAACCGGCTCGAGGTGGTCAACGGCCAGCTCACCGGCAGACTGCTGGGAGACGTGATCGATCGGGCCGGAAAAGCCGCTGCCCTGCGGGCTTTCGCTGAGCTGGAGGGACTCCCGATGTCCCGGACGGTGGCCATCGGCGACGGCGCCAATGACCTGGACATGCTGGCCGCCGCCGAATTGGGCGTGGCTTTCAACGCCAAGCCGCTGGTCCGGGCGCAGGCGGACACGAGCGTCACAGTGCCGTATCTGGACGCCGTGCTCTACCTGCTGGGCATCTCCCGCGCCGACATCGAGGACGCCGACCCGCTCAACCTGTGATCTGGCCAGCGGGCGAGCCAAGCAAGGCCGGCTCCACGGGCGGTTCGTCGTTGCGGACCGCCGCGGTGATCGCCGCCTTGGCCACGGAGTTTGCCAGAATCACTGAGCATGCGGGAGCACACTGGCGATCGTGGTCAGAAGGAGCCCCGCCGAGGAGGGCCGATGCACCGTCTATTGCTCCTGCGGCACGCGAAAGCCGCATGGCCGCAAGGAGTTCTCGATCGAGATCGTCCGCTCGCCGATCGGGGCCGGGACGATGCCGAAGTCGCCGCGACCCTGTTCGGGAAGGTTCCGGGTCCCGATCTGGTGCTCTGTTCGCCCGCACTACGCACCCGCCAGACCTGGCAGATCGCTGGCGCCCGGCTGGATCCCGTACCGCCGGTGCGGTACGAGCAGGCGGTCTACCAGGCCACTGCCGGGGATCTGATCGCCCTGGTGCGCGGCCTGTCCGAGGACACCGGCACAGCGCTGATCGTGGGTCATGAGCCGGGGATGTCGAGGACGGCTCTGTCGCTGGCCGGATCAGGGTCCGACGCTATGGCGGTGGAGCAGGTTCAGCGCAAGTTTCCGACCTGCGCCATCGCCGTGCTGAGCCTGCACGTGGCCTGGGCCCAGCTGGTCCCGGGCTCGGCGGCGCTGAAGCAGGTGAACGTGCCGCGGGCCTGACCTGAGCCGATCTACAGGCCCATCGCGTGCTTACCGCCGTCAACATGGATGATCTCGCCGGTGGTGGCGGGAAACCAGTCCGACAGCAGGGCGGCGCACGCCTTGGCGGTGGGTACCGGATCCCGGATGTCCCAGCCGAGCGGGCAGTGTTCGGCCCAGCCGGTCTCGAAGGCGTCGAATCCAGGGATCGACTTGGCCGCCGTGGTCCGCAAGGGCCCGGCGGCGACCAGATTCACCCGGATGCGCTGGGGGCCGAGGTCCCGGGCGAGGTAGCGGCCGACCGACTCCAGTCCGGCCTTCGCCACCCCCATCCAGTCGTAGACCGGCCAGGCGAAGCTTGCGTCGAAGGTGAGTCCCACTATTGAACCGCCGCCTGACATCAGCGGAAGGGCCGCCACGGCCAGGGACTTGAAGGAGAACGTGGACACCTGCACCGCCGTGGCGACGTCGTCCCAGCCGGTCTTGAGAAAGCCGCCGCCCAGTGCGGCCGCCGGGGCGTAGCCGATCGAGTGCAGCACGCCGTCCAATCGATCGACGTGCTCCCCCACCCGTCCCGCCAGCGCGCCCAGGTCGTCATCGCTGGTGACATCCAGGTCGACGATGGGTGCAGTGGCGGGCAGCCGCTTGGCCACCGCCTGGGTCAGCTTCATCTGACGGCCGAACGACGAGAGCACGACTTCGGCCCCCTCCTCCTGGGCCACCTTGGCCACGTGCCAGGCGATGGAATTGTCCATCAGAACGCCCGTGATCAGGAGCTTCTTGCCGTCGAGCAGGCCCATGGCCGGCGTCCTTCCGTTGATTGCGGCGGGCCGGGCAAGCAATGCCCAGCGATGTCAGTGACCCATTCCCAGGCCCCCGTCGACCGGCAGTACAGCCCCGGTGATGTATGCGGCGGAGTCCGAGGCCAGAAACCGCACTGCGGCGGCCACCTCCTCGACCGCCCCGAAGCGTCCAGCTGGAATGGCGGACCGGTACTGCGCCTGCCGCTCGGCGGGCAGCGCGGCGGTCATGTCCGTCTCGATGAAGCCGGGGGCGACCACGTTCACGGTGATCCCTCGCCCGCCGAGCTCCCGGCTCACCGAGCGGGCCAGCCCGATCAGCCCGGCCTTGGTGGCGGCGTAGTTGGCCTGACCGGGCGAGCCGTACAGGCCGACCACGCTGCCGATCAGGATGATCCGGCCGTAGCGCCTGCGAATCATGCTGGTGCTGGCCCGCCGGACGCACCGGAACACCCCGCCGAGGTTGGTGTTCACAACGTCCAGGTAGTCCTCGTCGGTCATCCGCATCAGCAGCTGATCCCGGGTCACTCCGGCGTTGGCCACCAGCACCTCGACCGGGCCCTGATCGGCTTCGACCTGTTTGAAGGCGGCGTCGACGGACGCCGTATCGGTGACCTCGCAGAGCACCCCGGTCAGCCCTTCGGGCGCCGTCCCGGAACGGTGGGTCACGGTCACGGCATCGCCGTCGGTGGCCAGGGCGGTGGCGATCGCCAGGCCGATTCCCCGGTTCCCGCCGGTGACCAGAACACTGCGGCTCACTCGTTCACCTCCGTCGCTGCCGAACCAAGAGGGTAGCGTCGCCCGGATGCGTGCCATCCAACTGACCGAATTCGGCGGTCCCGATGTTCTGCACCTCGCTCATCTGCCTGCTCCGCAGGTGGCGCCGGGCCACGTTCTGATCGACGTCTCCAGTGCCGGGATCAACTACGCCGACACTCATCAGACCGAGGACTCGTATCTGGCCAAGCAGCACCTTCCGCTGATCCCGGGAGCTGAGGTGGCAGGCCGGATCCGTGGCGGTGAGCGGGACGGGGAGCGGGTGGTGGCGCTGCTGGGCGGATCGGGAGGCTATGCCGAACAGGCGGTCACCCGCTCGGCACTGGCCCATCCGATCCCCGATTCACTGGACGACGTGGCCGCGCTGGCACTGATCGTGCAGGGCACGACCGCCTGGCATCTGCTGCGTACCAGCACGGCGATGCGCCCGGGCGAGAGCGTGGTGGTGCAGGCCGCGGCCGGTGGGGTGGGCAGTCTCGCCGTCCAGCTGGCCAAGGCCTGGGGCGCGGGCCGGGTGATCGGTGTCGCGACCGGCCAGAAGAAGCGCGACCTGGCCCAGTCGCTCGGGGCTGATGTCACCGTCGATCTGTCCGCCACCACCTCGTCCGCCGAGGTCGCCACGGCGCTGCGTGAGGCGAACCACGGGAACCCGGTGGATGTGGTCCTGGAGATGACCGGCGGGCACGTGTTCGACGGATCGCTGGCGGCGCTTGCGCCACTCGGGCGCCTGGTCGTGTTCGGGATGGCCTCCCGGCAGGCGCCGGCCCCGATCGAGTCCGGCCGGCTGATGGCCAGATCGGCGACGGTGAGCGGATTCTGGCTGACGCACGCGCTGGCTCGCCCGGGCGGGCTGGAGCCCGCGATGGAGGAGCTGATCTCGATGGTCCGGGCCGGTCGGCTCACTCCAGTGACGGGCGGCTGCTACCCGCTGGCCGATGCGGCCCGGGCGCATGCCGAGCTGCGGTCCCGCCGCACATCCGGAAAACTGATTCTGCGGGTGGAAAGCCCAGCTGAGCCCTCGTCCGGCCCGGCCCGGCAACCAGGCGTACCGTGAGGCAGTGACATCCTCCCGCCGCGGTGAGCCGGAGTCCGAGCCAGCCGAGGTGCATCTGATCAGCGGTGCCCGGCGTGCGCACTCAGATGATCTGGACCGGCGGATGAAGCGCTACCTGATCTCGATGGGGATCCGCACCGTGTGTGTGGTGCTGGCGGTGATCGTGGATGGGCCGCTCCGCTGGCTGTTCGTGGCCGGGGCGGTGCTGCTGCCCTATGTCGCTGTGGTGATGGCCAACGTCGTGGGTGAGCCGCGGCAGACCCCGATCGCCCGGCCAGCACTGAGCCGCACAGCCCTGCCGGGCAGCGCTGAGGGTCCGGGCCGACCGGCTCAGATCTACATCCCGGAGCCCCAATCGAGCTCGATGTCCGCTCATGTACCCGCTGCTGGGTCGTCTGAACGGGTGATTCGTGACCCCCCCGGGCGCAAAGCTGATTGAGCATTCAGTCCGTGACACCGGTTCGTGTCATACTGACCGGGCGCGTCCTGCATCCCCCGTCAGGACGCGCACCGGACGCCGGGCGGCATCCCCCGTGGCTCGCCCGGCGTCCGCTTTTTGGCAGACTCCTGACGTGAGCGAGACAGGGTCGGCGGCAGCGATCTGCAGCTCCCGGGGGTGCCGCGAGCCGGCCCGATGGGCGGTTCGCTGGAACAACCCGAAGTTGCACCAGCCTGCCCGGCGCAAGGTGTGGATGGCCTGTGACAACCACCGCGATCAGCTGGCGGGATTCCTTCAGTTGCGCGGGTTCCTGCGCGACGTCGTCCCCTTGGCGGACGCCGCCCAGGACCCGTACCGCGGCCCGGCTGGAGATGGCCCGTGAGTCTGAGCACGCCGTCGCGGGACGCAGCTGCCGATCTACCGCCGACCTACCCGCAGCGGTTGCGCGAGCTGGCCCGGGACAGCCGCCCAGCTCTGCGGCTGCTGCGGGAGTCCGCGTGGATCCGGGCCCTGCTGGGAGTCGTCCTGCTGTCGATCCTGTTCGTCCTGCTGGGCCGCTGGCAGTTCGGGCGGCATCTGCATCGATCGGCGGCTAATCACCAGATCACTTCGAACTATGCAGCCGTCCCGGTGCCGCTCGAGACAGCCATTCCAGCGGTCCGCGCGGATCCCCACGCCCGGGTGCCGCTGGCCGTGCAGTGGCGCTCGGTCCAGCTGACCGGCTCCTACCAGCCGGCCCACACCGTGCTCATCCGGAACCGGCCCTACTCATCGGGGGGGGACGACAGCAGCAACGGATACGAGGTGGTCGTGCCGCTTCAGCTTTCCGGCGGCGAAGTCGTGCTGATCGACCGGGGCTGGATTCCCGCCTCGGACACCAGCGCGGCCCGGCCGGACGTCGTCCCGGCTGCGCCTCCTGGAACAGTCACGGTGGTAGCCCGGCTGCGGCCCAGCGAACCACGAACCGACCGGCCCACCCCAGCCGGACAGGCCCTGCGCATCAACGCACGGCAGCTGGCGGCTGGCCTCCCGGATGAGCTGAATCAGCGAGTGCTCAACGGGTTTGCCGTCCTGGTCAGCGAAAAGCCCTCTGCTGCAAATACTCCCGCGAGACTTGACCCACCCGACCCCGGCCTGGGCATCAATCTCGCCTACGCCGTGCAATGGTGGCTGTTCGCGGTAGCGGCCTACGCGGTACTGGCCTGGGCGGGAATCAAGGAGGTTCGGCGCCGCCGGTCGAGTTCGTATCGAGCCTACAACCCGTAAATCATCCTATTCACGGGGTTACAGGATGTCGGCCCGCTCATCACAATAATGAGTGGCGGACCCGATGAAGGGCGGCACCCATGTCACACAGTGACCCGCCGGATGCAGCCCCGGACGATCCGGGCCGCCGCCGGCGCACCGTGATTCTGGCGATCCTGATCGCACTGCTTCTGCTGCTGCTCGGCTACTGTGCGGCCGCCTCGATCGGCGGTATCGGCGGACGCAACGATCCGTCCCCCACCGCCACCACTGCTCCATCGCCTGCACCCGGCACATCGGCACCGACGTCTCCCACTCTGAGCCCGTCCGCGGCGCCGGTCGCCCCCAGCACCTCCCCCGGCCTGGCGGGCAGTCCACCGGCCACCGGCCTGATCGTTCCCACTGCAACCCCGACCACATTGCCCACCGCGTTGCCCACCTCCTCTGCGGGCAGGCGACCCGCCCACCCGACGCCGTCCTCCTATCCGCAGACCGGTGGCGGCGGGACCGAGCCGGGCCGTGGCATGCTGCCGGTGATGGCCGGGCTGCTGCTGATCGCTGGAGCCG
>CAXUFS010000078.1:0-7820 GCA_964250315.1 uncultured Kineosporia sp.
TTGCTGGCGTGCGACGAGGAGGTACCTCCACCGCCGCCCTGCTGAGTGTCCTTGGCTTTGTCTCCAGGATTCGAACTGGGGCCAGGCGGAGTGGCACTAGGCATTTGCGCGTTCCTTCCGAAGCTCGGCCCGGAACGTAACACGCACATATGACTCGCAGAGAAGGCTCATTCGGGCGTACGCCCGAATGGGCTACCGCCCATTCAATGCAATCGAAAGGTGCTGCCGCATAGTCATAATGGGGCAAAAGGCTTTATTCGGCCTGCCGTGGGGGATCAAGTCACATCATTGAATTCGACCAGCGACGGCACGGCTTCCCGGCGGGACGTGAAAGAAGAGGAAGCCTCGTCACACCTGCATGACACACTCAGCTCGGCACGTAGTTGAACTGGTCCGGATCAGGACCGGTGCGCTCGCCGCGATCAAGTCCCGTGATGCTGCTGATGTCGCCGTCGTCCAGCTCGAAGTCGAACAGGGCGAAGTTCTCCTCCACCCGGTCACGGGTGACCGATTTCGGGAACACGATGTCACCACGCTGGATGTGCCAGCGCAGCACAACCTGGGCGGGGGTCTTGCCCACCCGCCGGGCGATCTCAGCAATCACCGGATTGTCCAGCACCAGGCCCTGGGCGATCGGCGACCAGGCCTCGGTGGCGACCTCGAGATCAGCGTTGACCGCCCGGAGTTCGTCCTGCACCAGATAGGGGTGGACCTCGATCTGATTCACCACCGGCACCACCGTTGTCTCAGCCCGCAGCCGGCGCAAGTGGTGGGCCTGGAAGTTCGACACCCCGATCGACCGGCACCGGCCCGACCGGTAAATCTCCTCCAGCGCGGTCCAGGTCTCGACGAAGTCGCCCACCTTGGGCAACGGCCAGTGGATGAGGAACAGGTCGAGGTGTTCCAGGCCCAGCGCGTCCAAGGTCTCGTCGAACGCCTTGAGCGCGTCGTCATGAGCGTGAAATCCGTTGTTGAGCTTGCTGGTGATGAAGACCTCGTCCCGCGCCAGCCCAGAATCGCGGACCGCCTCCCCCACGCCCTTCTCGTTCTGATACATCTCCGCGGTGTCGATGTGCCGGTAACCCACCTCGAACGCAGCCAGCGTCGCGTCCCTGGTTTGCTCCGGCGGGATCTGGAAGACACCGAAGCCCAGCTGCGGGATCTCCACTCCGTTGTTCAACGTGACGACGGGCACCTTGGTCACCGGGAACACTCCTCAGGCCATCGGAAACAGGACTCGGCTCAACCCTCGATCAGGGCGGAAGGTCCCGCCACTTCAGCCGGGCCCGTCTCGCCGGGAAAGGCGATGCCGCAGCGGGCGCGAGCGGCATCCATGACCCGAAGCGTGGCGATGGACGCCGAGAGGGGCCGAAGCGGTGTCTCCAGCAGGCCGTCACTGATGCAGCGGGCTACTTCGGCTGCCTCGAAGAACAGAGCCTCGTGAGCGATGGCGGGCTCGGTGTAGCGGATGGCGTCGCCGGAGCCAGCGGGCCGGAAAACGACGTCACCGGGCTGATAGAACCGCCCAGGCAACCACACTGTGCCGAGCGTCCCGGAAATGCTCGCCTCGGTTGGAGTGTCACCGAAAATCGTTGTGTGAATGACACTTTGGACGCCCGTCGGGTCGCTCAGGATGGCACCCAGCTGGCCCTGGACGCCCGAAGGGTGCGGCTGGGAGTGCGCGGCCAGCACCTGGGCCTGATCCAGGATCCAGGTGGCGAACGAGAATGGGTACGTTCCGAGGTCGAGCATCGGGCCGCCCGCCTGAGCCGGGTCGAAGATGCGGTGCCCGGGCGGTAACCACTCTCCATTGTCGGCCAGCACCGTGTGCACCTGGCCGAGCAGCCCATCCTCCAGCATCTGCCGGACGACGTCGTATCGAGGAAGGAAGAAGCTCCACACCGCCTCGGCGCAGAAAACGCTCCGCTCCGCGGCCAGCTGGGCCAGGTCGGCCGCCTGAGAAGCATTGATGGTCAATGGTTTCTCGACCAGGACGGGCTTGGCCGCTTCGATCGCTGTCCGGGCGCAGGAGTAGTGGTCCAGGTGGGCGGTCCCCACGTAGACGACGTCCACTTCCGGATCGGCGGCCAGTTCCTCGTAACTGCCGTAAGCCTGGCCGATACCAAGCCGCTGGGCAGCGGCCGCCGCCCGCCCTCGTGCGCGGGAGGCGATGGCGACGAACTCCTGGCTGGTGTTGCGCTGCACCGAGCCGACGAAATGATCAACGATCCAGCCCGTCCCCATCAGGCCCCACCGCAGCGCAGGAGCCGTCCGCGGGCCGGGGGTCCGAGGGGCGGGCAGGCCGCCGGGTACCCGGGACATCAGACCGGCTCGTTCGGATCGATGGAAGGAACGTGGACCTTCTCCCAGCGCCCATCGGCCGCCATCGAGCGCAACACGGCGTCCGACACCGCCGAGGCGATCAGGCCGTCCTGGGCGGTGGCCAGCGGGGCCGGTGAGCCCGCGATCACCGAGTCCACCCAGGCCTGCAGTTCCAGCCGGTAGGCGTCGGCGAATCTTCGCCGCCAGTCAGCGGCGTAGCCGATTGAACGGTTCAGGCCCGAGTCCTTGAGCAGCCGCATCGGCTCGGCCAGCGACAGTGCGCCGATCTCACCAGCCACCTCACACCGGATGTCATAGCCGTACTGGGCGTTCAGGAACGCTTCGACGGTGCTCAGGACACCGTCCGCCGTCCGCAGCAGGGTCAGCTGCGGGTCCTGCATTCCGCCGACCCGGGAACTGGATCGGGGCGCCTGCCAGCTGACCTCGGCCACCGGTGACCCCAGTAGCCACGGCACCACGTCGAATTCGTGCACGGCCGAACCGACGATGCTGTAGGCCGACGTCGTCCCCGGCCCAGCCGACACCCCGCGGCTGATGCAGTGCACGATCAGAGGCGCGCCGATGGCCCCGGCATCCAGCGCCGCCTTGAGCTGCCCGTAGCCCGGATCGAACCGGCGCATGAAGCCCAGCGACAGCCGATCGAGGCCGCCCTCACGGCTCAGGACCCGCACTACCCGGGCCGACTCATCCAGGGTTGGAGCCAGCGGCTTCTCACACATCACCGCCTTGCCCGCACCAATCGCCGCGAGCACCAGCTCGGCGTGGGTGGCGTCGCTGGAAGCGATCACCACGGCGTCCACGGTGTCGCCGCTGACCAGGGCCAGCGCGTCATCACTGGCCGTCACGGCCGGGAGACCGGCCGCGGCGGGAAGGCCGGCCGCTACCGCCTCGGCCCGTTCGCGGTCGACGTCTGCGATCCCGGTGACGACCGCGCCGGAGACCTGACCGGCCAGGATCCGGGCGTGATCCGCGCCCATGATCCCGGCTCCGACGACACCCACTCGCAGCAGCTGCGTCACAGCGTCACCCACTGCCCGGATTCGGCCGAGCGGCTCACCGCATCCAGTGCCTCGGCACTCCGGACGGCGTCGTCCAGCGTCGGCCCCTGCTGCATTCCACTGGCTATCGACTTCACGAACCCGTTCGCCTCCATCACCTTCAGGTCGTCGTAACTGAGCGGGATGGCCGACCCGGGCTGGAAGGCCGCGAAGTCACCGTGGCCGGGCCCGGCCCAGACCTTGGTGACGAACTGGTCCTGGTATTCGGTGCCGCGGCTGACCCGCAGCGCCCCCATCTCGCGGAAGTCCCAGAACAGCGCCCCGCGCGTGCCGTGCACCTCGAATCCGTAGCTGTTCTGCTCACCCACCGCGACCCGGCTGGCCTCCAGCACTCCGCGAGCGCCGTTGCCGAAGCGGACTAGGCAGGACATGAAGTCCTCGTTCTCGACCGGCCCCAGCTCGCCTCCGGTGGCCCGGACGTGCCCGGCGGTGGCCGAGACGGGACGCGCCCGTTCGGGCACGAATATCGCGGTGTCGGCGACCAGCGCCTGCAGGTCACCGATCAGGAACCGGGCCAGGTCCACCGCGTGCGAGCCCAGGTCGCCCAGGACGCCATTGCCGCCCCGGGCCCGTTCGTATCTCCAGGTCAGAGCGCCGTCCGGGTGGGCGCCGTAGTCGGCGAACAATCTGACCCGGGCGTGCGTGACCGCGCCGAGCTCGCCCGATTCGATCATTGAGCGGGCCGCCTGGACGGCCGGGGCATTGCGGTAGTTGAAGCCGACGGTTGCGATCAGCCCGGCTGTGGCAGCGGCGTCGCGCAGTGCGCGGGCATCCTCGGCAGTCAGGCCGACCGGCTTCTCGATCCAGATGTGCTTGCCGGCGCCCAGCATGGCCAGCCCGATCTCCCGGTGCAGGAAGTTCGGCGCCGTGATGCTGACCGCCTGTACTCGGTGATCGCTGGCTACTTCACGCCAGTCAGCGGCCGGCCGCTCGAAGCCGAACTGCCCGGCCGCCTGACCGGCTCGGCCGGGCACGTCGTCCGCCCCCCCGAACAGCGTGGGCCGCAGCGCCCAAACCGGATAGTGGTGCAGCCACCGCGCGTAGGCCAGGGTGTGCACCTTGCCCATCCAGCCGAAACCCACCACGCCTACGCCGAGCTCGGTCGAGTCGCTCATCGGGCCAGTCTGCTCTGGAGCCGAAGGCCTTGCCCAGGCCGGCTGAGGTCACACCGGAGCGCTCCACGGCCGGACCACGAACACCAGCGCGGCCAGGGCCAGCGCCATGCTGCCCGTCACTCCCAGGGCCATTCCGATCGCGTCCACTCCCAGCAGGCCGACCAGCGGCGGGGTGATCGCGCCCATCCCGAACTGAACCGCACCCAGCAGCGCGGCGGCAGCGCCGGCATTGTCGCCGTGCCGGGACAACGCCAGGGCCGGCGCGTTCGGAAAGGCCAGACCGGCGGCGGCCAGCACACCCCACATCGGCAGCATCAGGGCGATCAAGCCCCCGGAGCCGCTCACGGCAACCGCAAGCAGGGCGACCGAGCTCAGCGCTCCGGCCACCACGGCGGCGGGCAGGATCTGCCCCGACCGGAATCGCTTCAGCAGTAAGGCGTTGAGCTGGGTCGCGGCGATCAGGCCGATCGATCCGGCACCGAAGACCAGTCCGAACTGCTGCTGGGAAAGGCCGAATTGCTGCTGGTACACGAACGGCGAGCCAGCCACATAGCAGAACAGGGCGCCCATCGAGAGCCCAGCCACCAGTACCAGCCCGACGAAGACCCGGTCGTGCAGCAGAGAACGATACCCGCGCAGGGTGCCGCGGAAGCCGCCGGTCACCCGCTGGTACGCCGGAAGCGTCTCGCCTAGAGCGAGCACCGCCAGCAGCAGAAGCAGAACACCGATGGCCGCCAAGGTGACGAAGATGCCGCGCCATTGGGTGAATCGGAGCAACTGGCTGCCCAGGGTCGGAGCCAGCACCGGAGCCGCACCCAGCACCAGCATCAGCCGGGACAGCAGCACTGCCGCAGCATCGCCCTCGGCGACGTCGCGAACCATCGCGGTCACCACCACCACCGCCGCAGCGGCCCCGGCGCCTTGAAGCACCCGGAGTGCGCCGAGGACGGCCACGTTGGGCGCGATCACACACAGCAGTGAGGCCAGGATGTGCAGCACGATCCCGGCTATCAGCGGGCGCCGCCGGCCGATGGCGTCGGAGATCGGCCCGATCACCAACTGCCCGCCTCCGAGCCCGATCAGGGAACCGGTCAGGGTGAGCTGTACGGCGGTCGAGCTGGCCCGCAGATCAGCCGAGATGCTCGGCAGGGCCGGCAGGTAGGTGTCAATGGTGAGCGGACCGAGCGCGATCATCAGGCCTAGGACGATCACCAGGCGGGCCCGGCTCGGCGGCTTTTCCAGAACTTGGGTTTCTAGCGGGGCGATCTGGGCGGTAGGGGCGGACACGAAACCTCTCAACGGCGGTGTAATTCGAAACCCATGGACAACGCCGTCCCGACGTGATCGACAAGCCGGTTCCGGCTCCGCCCATTCCCGCTCAGGCCGGCTGGTTCGCTTTAGCCGTCCTCAGGCCCGCTGTCGATTGCGCCAGATCGCCCGATCCCGCGCGAACTCGGGACCGTCCGGCGGCACAGATTGATCGCAGAATGCTGACGGACTCTTGATGCAACTCCTGTCGCGATCCGCTACGCATGGAGAATCATGCCCCGGCGGCGCCATATTGGCGCTAACGTCCGGGAACGACGAACGGGGGCCGGTCGTCGCAATGCTAGTACGGCGGGCGCCGACATGACCCAGAGTCAGCACCCGGTCGCTGAGTCAGACACGAGCACCGGACAACCTCCCGGCAGGAGCCGGCCCACCGAAAAGGCGAGATATGCGTTACGTCGGCAGGCACCGCGGCCCACGGCCGCTCTTCCTGCGCCGGCCCGTGGCGGCCGGGGTCACCATGGTTGCGCTCCTGGCGGGTCCGGCCTACTGGTTCGCCCGAGGACCAGCCGGCCCCGATCCCCGGTCGCCGGCTGCGGCCGGCAAGATCTCTGAGAGCAGCACGACCGGTCCGACACCGTCTTTCGTGGCCCCGTCCGACGCGGAGCTGACCGATTCGACCGCCGCGTCGCCATCGTCTGCGGTCAGCAGTCGTGTCATTGTCACCACCGGACATCGCGGCTCGGCCGGAGGCGGAAACCGCAGCAACCCCTCGAGGACGACGACCCCGGCGAAGCCCAGCCACCCACCGGCCACGACCACGGCGGCGCCGCCGCCTGCGACCACCACAACCACAGCTCCGCCGACCACGCCGCCGGTGACCACCACCCCCACAGCGACCGACCCCCCGACCGCGGCCGATACCACCACGGCCGGGATCTCAACCGGGACGACGCCCTAACAACGTCAAACGAGAGCAGCCGGTGTCGCTCGTGACACCGGCTGCTGCGCTCCGGCCGTGCTGGCCGGTCTGGTGCTGATCTGTGCTGAGTTAGTCCTCGTCGAGCCGCTGCTGCGGAATTCCCGCGAGCAGTGCTCGTACCTCCGACTCGCGGTAGCGGCGGTGGCCACCCAGCGTTCGGATCGACGAGAGCTTGCCGGCCTTGGCCCACCGGGTCACGGTCTTCGGGTCGACACGGAATAGCGCGGCGACCTCTGCCGGGGTGAGCAATGGCTCGGCGTCGGGCGATCGGGTGGTCATGTCAGCCTCCATGAACGGGGTGGATACCCCGGCTTCCGACATCGTGCCTTGTCAGTACACGGTCCGGGAACAATCCAGACGGATGATCCCCCATCAGGAGGAAGCATGACGTTGGTTGAGTACGGACTGTCACGACATCGCACCTTACAGTGATCGAACAACCAAAGTGGCCCAGGTGACACGCCACGCGGGCCCTTTTCTTACGGTCTTTCGATCATCGTTCTGAGCCGATGATCATCCTCCATTCGGAGCCCTGGGCCGTCCGGATTTGGGGGGATTGGTTACGACCCTCCGTAAAGGGCCGCTTACACCGCAACCAGGTGGAATGCGTGGCCGCGACAGCCGAGCAGGGATGGCTCAACCTCGGTGCCGCTTGAATCGCGTCCTCACGAATGTGACCCTGAGCACAAAATAGTGAGCTGCAGAGCCAGAACCAGGGCCGTACTCCGTCCGATGCGGCTGCGCCGCCCGGGCCCGGGAGCCATCGCCTGGCCGGTGCCGGTGCTTGGCGCGGCGTTCACTCAGAGCCGGGATGCCGGAACACCGATCGACGTTGTACCGTTTGGCGTCACGAGAGACCGATGACCACTCCGGGCCGCGCCACCAAGCGCCTGCCCGGGTCTACGCATAAGGGGGTCGACGCCATGGGGCGCGGCCGTCAGAAGGCGAAGCAGACGAAGGTCGCACGGGAGCTGAAGTACTACAGCCCCAACACCGACTACGACGCTTTGCAAAAGGAACTCGGACACGGCGAAAGCCGGAACGATCCTCCGG
>CAXUFS010000078.1:7830-11312 GCA_964250315.1 uncultured Kineosporia sp.
CACCGAGCCGGGTCCTGATGAGGACGAGTACGCCAACTGGGCAGCCGACGAGCGACGCTGACGACGCCGATCGGTCCCCGGACGCCTGCGGGCTCCGGGGACCGACGTTGTCCGGCCGGTGAGCTAGTTGGGGTGGACGCCGGTCATCAGCACAGCCCCGCCGTCCACGCCCTTGGTGCCGCGCACCGCCGGCTGCTCGTGGTGGCCGGTGCGGCCGTCGTCCTGGCTCACCTGCCCGAGTACCCAAGCGCGAAGCCCGCGCGTTCTGAGCTGATCCAGCGCGGCGTCCGCGGCGTCCGCGGCCACAACCAGCAGCATCCCGGCCCCTTGGTTGAACGTGGCTTCACGAGCATGTTGCTGGACGCCGCCGAGCTCGCCGATCAATCCGAAGACTGGAGCAGGTGACCAGCTGCCGCGGTCGATGGTGGCTAGTAGACCGCCCGGCAGCACCCGGGCCAGGTTCGCGGCCAGCCCGCCCCCGGTCACGTGCGACACCGCATGCAGGCCACCGCTGGGGCCGAGGGAGTCGGCGATCGCCAGCACGTCCCGGGCGTAGATCCGAGTCGGTGTGAGCAGTTGCTCGCCGATGGTCTGGCCCAGCTCCGGGACGTAGCGGTCGAGCGACCAGCCGGCCCGCTCGAGCACGCGGCGCACCAGCGAGAACCCGTTGGAGTGCAGGCCGGACGAGCCCAGGGCGATCACCACATCACCGGCTCGGACCCGATCCGGCCCCAGCAGCCGGTCCGCCTCGACCACCCCGGTTGCGGCCCCAGCCAGGTCGTACTCGTCTGGTCCCAGCAGGCCCGGATGCTCAGCCGTCTCGCCTCCGACCAGAGCACACCCCGCCAGTTCACAACCGGCCGCGATCCCGCCGACCAGAGTGGCGATCCGTTCCGGATGGACCTTGCCGCAGGCGATGTAGTCGGTCATCAGCAGCGGCTTGGCCCCGCAGACCACGATGTCGTCCACCACCATGGCGACCAGGTCGAGCCCTACGGTGTCGTGCTTGTCCAGCGCTTGGGCGATGGCGACCTTGGTGCCGACCCCGTCGGTGGAGGTCGCCAGCAGGGGACGCCGGTAGCCCAGCAGAGTGCTGGCATCGAACAGCCCGGCGAAGCCGCCCAGGCCACCGAGCACCTCCGGACCGTGGGTCCGGGCGACCGCCGCCCTCATCAGGGCGACCGCACGTTCGCCCGCCTCGGTGTCCACCCCGGCCGCCGCATAGGTCAGAGCCGGACTCTCAGCGCTCACCGCCGTCCAGCTAGGGCCGGGTCAGGGCGTCGGGCGCACCGCCGGAGACGCCAGTGGTCACACCCTCGGCGTCCAGATCGATCCGCACCGGCGGCCGGGGGATCGAGCGAGCGGCCGGCCGCAGTCCCTCCAGCGGCAATTCCTCCTGCTGCTCCAGCGAGTGCTTGCCCAGATGGACCGAGTCGGGCAGCTCGACCGGGTACTGACCGCTGAAGCACGCCGTGCACAGCGTGTTCCGGGGCTGGTTGGTGGCCTCGATCATGCCGTCCATTGAGACGTAGCCGAGCGAGTCCGCGCCGATACTGGCACGGACCTCCTCCACGCCCAGGCCGCTGGCGATCAGCTCCGCCCGGGTGGCGAAGTCGATCCCGTAGAAGCAGGGCCACGCAACCGGCGCCGAGGAGATCCGCACGTGTACCTCGGCGGCTCCGGCCTCGCGCAGCATCCGGACCAGCGCTCGCTGAGTGTTGCCGCGCACGATCGAGTCGTCCACCACCACCAGCCGCTGGCCCCGGATCACCTCACGCAGCGGGTTCAACTTCAACCGGATCCCCAGCTGCCGGATGGTCTGACTGGGCTGGATGAAAGTCCTTCCCACGTAAGCGTTCTTGACTAGCCCCTGGCCATAGGGGATGCCGGACTCCTGGGCGTAGCCGACCGCGGCTGGGGTCCCGGACTCGGGCACCGGGATCACCAGGTCGGCGTCGACCGGATGCTCGCGGGCCAGCCGCCGTCCCATCGCCACTCTCGACTCGTGCACCACCTGGCCGTTGATCGTGGTGTCCGGCCGGGCCAGGTAGACGTATTCGAACACACAGCCGGTAGGGGTGGCGGAGGCGAACCGGCTGGACCGCAGGCCGTTGGCATCGATCGCCACCAGTTCACCCGGCTCGACCTCGCGGACGAACGCGGCGCCGACGATGTCCAGCGCGGCAGTCTCGCTGGCGATCGCCCAGCCCCGGTCGAGCCGGCCCAGCACCAGCGGGCGGATCCCGTTCGGATCGCGGGCGCCGTACACGGTGTGCTCATCCATGAACACCAGGCTGAAGGCGCCTCGCAGCAGGGGCAGCACCTCGATCGCGGTGGCTTCCAGGGTGTGATCCGGGTCACCGGCCAGCAGCGCGGTGATCAGCGCGGTGTCGGTGGTGTTGCCCGGGGCGATACCTGAACCCTGGCCGGTGCCGTAGCGCTGACGGACCAGCTCGCGCAGTTCCAGGCTGTTGGTCAGGTTGCCGTTGTGGCCGAGCGCGACATTGCCGGCCGCGGTGGCTCCGAGCGTGGGCTGCGCGTTCTCCCAGGTGCTGCCGCCAGTGGTGCTGTACCGGCACTGGCCGACCGCTATGTGACCCTTCAGCGACTCCAGCGAGGACTCGTCGAAGACCTGCGAGACCAGGCCCATGTCCTTGAACACGAGGATCTGCTCGCCGTTGCTGACCGCGATCCCAGCCGATTCCTGGCCGCGGTGCTGCAATGCGTACAGGCCGTAGTAGGCGAGCTTGGCGACTTCCTCGCCCGGGGCCCAGACACCGAAGACGCCGCAGGCGTCCTGTGGGCCCTTCTCCCCGGGTAGCAGTTCGTGCGACAGCAATCCGTCTCCGCGGGCCACGGTCCGAGTGTGTCACACCGCGGCCGGCGTGCCGGTCACGGACGGCCCGTAGTCAGCGGCGCCGCCGCTCGGCGAGGACGGCGGCGCCGCGCCCCGCCATGGCCCCCAGCAGGGCGAAGCTGGCGGCGAAGTAGCCGGCGATGGTGCGCTGCGAGTAGGTGCCGTCGGTGGGCTGGCTCAGGGCCAGGATGAGGCCGATCACCACTCCAGCGACGACACCGGTCAGCCCGAAGCTGCGATAACGCGGAGCCCGGCGCATTCGGTACTGGACCGGGGGCTCGGGCTCCCCCGGCTCAGGCTCAGCGCCCGGCCCGGGGGCGGGATCCGGGTCCGATGGGGCAGCCCGCAGCTCCGGCTGATCCTCGGCCGGATCGCGGCGGCCATCGTCATCCATCACAGCTCAGACGCTACCGAGCCCGGCGCAGTCAGTCCGGTCAGGGGCAGCACCGGCGATAGATCGGCCCGCCCGCCGCTGGCCCGGACTCGCCCGCCCGCCACCGCGTCGGCCCAGCTGACCCGGCCAGTGACCAGGCCCAGCCAGGTCTGCGGATCGGTCTCCACCACGTTGGGCGGCGTCCCCCGGGTATGCCGCGGACCCTCGATGCACTGGGTCACCCCGTAGGGT
>CAXUFS010000079.1:0-6817 GCA_964250315.1 uncultured Kineosporia sp.
GGGTCACGGTGATCCCTACCCGGGCTCAGGTACAGGGCCTGGCCGCCGCTGCCGTTCATGATGCTGGCCGGGATTTCGACGACGACGTGGTGTCGATGTCGTCGGCGGCCGGGGCGGCGCGGGACGGTGCGGTCACCATCGCTGCTAGGGACGGCCTGACCAGTGCTGGCCCGTGCCGGCTGGGTGACGTCCTCGGGGTGCTGGACGGCGACTTCGCGATCGTCGGGCAGAGCCTGCACGATGTGGCTGTGCAGGTGCTCGATCGATTGCTGTCCGCCGGTGGCGAGCTGGTCACGCTGGTCGCCGGTGCCGGTGGCCACGGATCGCTGGCCACCTCGGTGGCCACCGCGCTGCGCGCGCGCCAGCCCCGGCTGGAGATCCAGATCCACGACGGCGGCCAGCCGCGCTATCCGCTCCTGATCGGGGTCGAGTGATGGCTGAGCGGGACCTGGGCTCGGCCCTGCGGCGCGGCCCGGTACTGGAAGAGTCTCTGTCGCAGTACTTCCGGAAGAAGGGCGCGCTGGAGGGGTTGCAGAAGGAGTACGGGCTGACCACCGCCGGTGATCTGCTCCGGCACTACCCCCGGCGCTACATCGAGGTCAATGAGCTGACCGTCCTGGACGCGTTGCCCGACAACGAGAACGTGACCCTGGTGGCCGAGGTCGCCACCGCCAGGACCCGGATGATGCAGCGCGGCCGCTCGATGCTGAATGTCGTGGTCACCGACGGCTCTGGTCAGCTGCACCTGGCCTTCTTCGCGGCCGTGCCGTACCACAACAGGCGGCTGCGTCCCGGTGTGCGGGCCCTGTTCACCGGCAAGGTGAGCATGTACCGGGGGCAGCGCCAGCTGGCTCAGCCCAGTTACGAGCTGCTGGAGGACGTCGACGAGGGCGACGAGGACGCCCTGCGCGCCCGGGCCGCCCGGCCGATTCCGGTCTATCCAGCCACCGCGGCGGTGGATTCGCAGGCGCTGGGTCGCACTGTCCAGGTCATCCTGGACACCATGGGCCGCCTGGAGGACCCGATCCCGGCCGAGATCCGGGCCCGGCACGGCCTGATGGATCTGACCACCGCACTGCGGGCCATTCATCGGCCCGACGACCTCGAGCAGGCTCGAAAGGCCCAGCGCCGCTTGCGGTTCGAAGAGGCGTTCGTGATGCAGGTGGCACTCGCCCGGCGCCGCCGGGCTGATCACGAACTGGCCGCCGTGCCACGGCAGGCCGCGCCGGGCGGACTGGTGACGCAACTGGACCAGCGGCTCCCGTTCAACCTGACCTCCGGTCAGCACGAAGTCAGTGCGCAGATCGCCGATGACCTGGCGCGGACCTGGCCGATGCACCGGTTGCTGCAGGGTGAGGTGGGCTCGGGCAAGACGGTGGTCGCACTGCGGGCCATGCTCAGCGTGATCGACGGCGGCGGCCAGGCGGCGCTGCTGGCCCCCACCGAGGTGCTGGCCACCCAGCACCATCGTTCGATCATGGGCATGCTCGGGGAACTGGCCGAGGCTGGCATGCTCGGCGGTGACAACCGCGGCACCCGGGTCACCTTGCTGACCGGCTCGCTCTCCGCCCCGGCGCGGCGAAAGGCATTGCTGGAGGCGGCGTCTGGCGAAGCGGGGATCGTGGTCGGCACGCATGCCCTGCTGGCCGAGCGGGTCCAGTTCGCCGATCTCGGCCTGATCGTGGTGGACGAGCAGCACCGGTTCGGGGTCGAGCAGCGAGACGCCTTGCGAGGCAAGGCGAAAGCGGCGCCGCATCTGCTGGTGATGACCGCCACCCCGATTCCCCGCACGGTCGCGATGACCGTGTTCGGTGATCTGGAGATCAGCACCCTGCGCGAGTTGCCGGCTGGGCGCTCGCCGATCTCGACCGCGGTCGTGCCAGCCGCCAATCAGCGCTGGGTGGACCGGGCCTGGCAACGGGTGCAGGAGGAGGCCGCGTCCGGCCATCAGGTGTTTGTGGTCTGCCCGCGGATCGGTGCGGACGACGAAGCAGACGATCAGCCGGCCGAACCGTCGCAGCCGGCTGACCCGGCCGACCCGGCCGACCCGGCCGAGCAGGCCGGCGAGGCGATCGAGCCGGCTCTGGCCGAAGCCGCCGAAGCCGCCGAAGCCGCCGATCAGGAGCGCCGTCCGGGCGCGGCGGTACTGGAGCAGCTGGCCAGGCTACGAGAACTGCCCGCCCTGGCCGGGCTAGCGGTCGAGGCGCTGCACGGCCGGATGCCCGCCGACGATCGCGACCAGACCATGCGCCGGTTCGCGGCCGGGAAGATCGACGTCCTGGTCGCCACCACCGTGATCGAGGTGGGCGTGGACGTGCCCAACGCCAGCACGATGGTGGTGCTGGACGCCGATCGGTTCGGCGTCTCCCAGTTGCATCAGCTGCGCGGCCGGGTCGGGCGCGGCAGCGTGCCCGGCCTGTGCCTGCTGTTCACCGAGGTCAGCGAGGGACCCGCGTTCGAGCGGCTGGAGGCCATCGCCGGCACTCTGGACGGGTTCGAGCTGGCCCGGGTCGACCTGGAGAACCGGCGGGAGGGGGACGTGCTGGGCAACCGGCAGTCCGGCGGGCGGTCGTCGCTGCGGCTGCTGCGGGTCCTGCGGGACGAGAAGCTGATCGAGACGGTCCGGCACGAGGCGACCGCGGTGGTCGAGTCGGACGGGGAGCTGGCCGGCCAGCCGGCCCTGCTGGCGGCGCTGCGGGTCTGGCTGGACGAGGACCGCGAGGCCTACTTGGAGCGTGGATGACCCGGATCGTGGCCGGTCTGGCCAAGGGGCGCCGTCTGGTGGTTCCCAAGGGCGATGTCACCCGCCCGACCAGCGAACGGGTGCGTGAGGCGATCTTCGGTGCGCTGGATGCCCGATCCCGGCTGGCGGGCGCCAAGGGGCTCGACCTGTACGCCGGATCCGGTGCGATGGGACTCGAGGCGGCCAGCCGGGGCGCAGCCTCGGTGGTGCTGGTCGACTCGGCCCGCCAGGCCGTCGATGCGGCCCGGCAGAACGTCAGTGCGCTGGCGCTGCCGCGGGTGACGGTGGTGCTCTCCTCCGTACAGCGGTTCCTGAACCGCTCAGGCTCTGGCGTGCTGTCCCAGCGCCCGGGTGTTCAGGGCGGATCGCCGTCCACGGCCTCGCTGGTGTTCGCCGACCCGCCCTACGACCTGAGTCAGGGCGAGCTCACCGCCGTCCTGGCTGGGCTGATCACCGGCAACTGGCTGGAATCCGGCGCACTGGTGCTGCTCGAGCGCAGTTCGCGGGCGCTGGAGCCGGAATGGCCGCCCGGGCTGACCCGGCGGGCGGTCCGCCGCTACGGCGACACCACGGTCTGGGAGGCCGAGTGGCTGCCCTAACTTTGGCCGCATGACTGTCGTCGTCTGCCCCGGCACCTTCGACCCGGTCACCCACGGACATCTGGATGTCATCGCCCGGGCCAGCAGGTTGTTCGATCAGGTGGTGGTCGCCGTACTCACCAATCCAGGCAAGCGGCCGGTGTTCAGCTCCCCGGAGCGGCTGGCCATGCTCCAGGAGAGCCTGGACGAACTGGACCTGGCTGGGCCGGTACGGGCCGAGGCGGTGCCGGACGGGCTGCTGACCGACTTCTGCGCCGGGGCCGGTGCGGTCGCGATCGTGAAGGGTGTGCGGGGCGGCCCGGACTACGCCTATGAGCTGCCGATGGCGAGGATGAACCGGCACCTGTCCGGAATCGAGACGGTGTTCCTGCCCGGTGACCCCGGCCTGGAACACGTCTCGAGTTCGCTGGTGAAGGAGGTGGCCAGCTATGGGGGCGACGTGTCCGGACTGATCCCGGAATCTGTTCTGGCGCGCCTCCTGGAACGAGTCGGGCCGGTTGGTCAGACTGACAACCACTTGGACGAATAGACCGGTTGTGTAGCGCTTTCGCTGGAGGTGCCGATGAGTCTGCGCCGCACCCTGGACACGATGGCGCTCACCGTGGGCCGGGCCAGTTCGGTACCGCTGTCGGCGTCCTGCATGGTCAACCGGGCGGAGATGCTGTCGCTGATCGAGCGGGCCCGGGGTGAGTTGCCGGCCGAGCTGGACGAGGCAACCCAGCTTCTGGTCGCCCACCAGGAGGTGCTGGACACCGCTGAGCGCGAGGGTGAGCAGTTGCTGGAGAACGCCCGGTCCCAGGCTGAGGCGATGATCGAGGACACCGTGATCGTGGCCAACGCCCAGGCCCGCGCGGACGCGATCCTGCACGCCGCCCGGGCCGAGGCCACCCGGCTGCTGCGCTCGGCCGATCAGTACTGCGATCGGCGGCTGGCCCTGTTCCAGAGTGATCTGGAGGCCTGCCTGGGTCAGGTCAGCAATGGCCGGGTCCGCCTGCAGGAGCGGTCCGAGCTCGACACCTTCGCCCAGGAGAGCGGGCTGGCCGATGCCGCGGACGCGGTGGACGACGCCTACCGAGCCAGCCGGGAGCTGGACGACCAGAGTGATGAGCTGGGGCCGGACGCCGAGATCGATGGCTACGACCTGACCGAGATCCCGGTTCAGGTCCAGGATGAGGATCCGGTCGCTGAACCGGCCGAGCCAGCCGCTCTCTCCAGCCGGAAAGACCTGAACGACCTGAATCAGCAGGCCGGGCTGCGGCCTCAGGTGATCGACCTGCGGGGCGAGGCCGAACCGGCCGGTTTGGGCCGCAGCGGGTCCCTGCAGTAATCTTCCTAGTCGGTCTCATTCAGGTTCGTGAGGCTCGATCGGGTCAGTTCGGCTGATTCCGTCGGCACCAACTGATTCGGCTGTTCAAGGAGTGCACCATCCGCACCGACCCCCGGTCGCCGTTCGTTCTCAGTACCCGAGATCTCGCCCGGCGTCCCGGTACCATGCGCACGGCGTCCCTCACTCTGCCCGCACCCAGCGGACTGGGCACGGATGTGGTGTGGGTGGCCGAGGGTGCGCCCCTCGAACTGGATCTCCGGCTTGAAGCGGTGATGGAAGGCGTGCTGGTCAGCGGCACCATTCGCGGGGTCGCAGCCGGTGAATGCGTCCGCTGCCTGGGCGACGTCCGGTTCGATCTGGATGTTCCGATCATGGAGTTGTTCGCCTATCCGGACCGGGGCGCCGGCGCGGGTGAGGATGACGACGATGTACGTGAGCTCGGGGACGACGACCTGATCGACCTCGAGCCCGCACTGCGCGACACGGTGGTGCCCGCACTGCCGTTCCAGCCGGTGTGCCGGGAGGACTGCCCGGGCCTGTGCTCCGAGTGTGGAGCGCGCCTGGCGGACGACCCGGGACATCAGCACCAGGTGACCGACCCGCGCTGGTCGGCGTTGCAGAGCATCCTCGAGCAGGGGATGCAGTCTGGGCCGTCCGCACCGGGCGATCCGGAGAAGACCAGAGAGGGCTAAATCGTGGCTGTTCCGAAGCGGAAGATGTCCCGCAGCAACACGCGGTCCCGCCGGGCCCAGTGGAAGGCGGAGCCGGCCGCGCTCACCAGCACCGCAGCTGCCGGTGGCGGTGTCACTTACTCACGCCCGCATCACGCCCGGGTGGTCACTGACTCGGCCGGCACGCCCCTGTACCTGGAGTACAAGGGCCGCAAGGTCAAAGACCTGTAGACCCTGCCGCAACAGCGCCGGGAGACGGCAGGGAGACGGCAGGGAGACTGGCCATGGGCACGCCGAAGGACCAGCATGCCGGAACCGATGCTGCCCGGTTGCTGACCGTTCTCGGCGTCGCCGTCGAGCCGTCCCTGCTGTTCCGGTCCCTAACCCACCGCTCCTTCGCCTACGAGAACGGCGGCCTGCCCACCAACGAGCGACTGGAGTTCCTGGGCGACTCCGTGCTCGGCCTGGTGGTCACCGATGCGTTGTACCGGCGCCATCCCGATCTGCCCGAGGGCCAGCTGGCCAAGCTGCGGGCCGCAGTGGTCAACATGAAGGCGCTGGCGAGTGTGGGCCGGGAGCTGGGCCTGGGCGCGTTCATCATGCTCGGACGGGGCGAGGAGGCCAGCGGCGGGCGGGACAAGTCCTCGATCCTGGCCGACACGGTGGAGGCGCTGATCGGCGCGGTCTATCTCGAGCACGGGATCGTGGTGGCCAGCCAGCTGGTGCACCGCCTGGTCGATTCGCTGCTGGACGCTTCGGCCGAACTGGGCGCAGGCCTGGACTGGAAGACCAGCTTGCAGGAGCTCACTGCCACTGGCGGGCTCGGGGTGCCCGATTATCAGGTGGACGAGGAAGGACCGGACCACGCCAAGGTGTTCCATGCGGTGGCCGTGATCCGGGGTATCGGCCGCGGAGAGGGCGCCGGCCGATCGAAGAAAGAAGCCGAACAGGCCGCTGCCGCGGCCGCCTTCACCGAACTTCAGGCCGAACTGGCTGCCGCCTCGCTGGTTCCGCCCTCAGCCGAACGTGCCTGAGCTGCCCGAGGTCGAGGTGGTGCGGCGGGGCCTGGCTCGCTGGATGACCGGCTCGAAGATCACGTCGGTTGATGTCCGGCACCCGCGTCCGGTCCGGCGGCACCTGGCCGGCCCGGACGACTTCGCTGCCCGGCTGGTGGACACCCAGGTGCTGGACGCCGTACGCCGGGGCAAGTTCCTCTGGCTGATGCTGGACTCCGGCGAAGCACTGCTGGCCCACCTGGGCATGAGTGGCCAGCTGGTGCTCCAGCCGCCCTCCGCCGAACCTGAACCGCACCTGCGGGTGCGGCTGCAGTTGCTCAACGAGCTGGGGCGGGAGCTGCGGTTCATCGATCAGCGGATGTTCGGCGGCCTGTCCCTGGAGCCGTTGGTACCCACCGCCGACGGGCTGGCCGGCGGCTGGGGCGGCGTCCAGGATCCGGGGCTGCCGGCCGGCGGACCGT
>CAXUFS010000079.1:6878-11311 GCA_964250315.1 uncultured Kineosporia sp.
CGCCCTGGATCCGGACCTTGACGTCGAGGCGCTGCGGCTGAAGTTGCGCCGCCGCCGGACCGGGCTGAAGCGGGCGCTGCTGGATCAGACGCTGATCTCCGGCATCGGTAACATCTATGCCGACGAGGCGCTCTGGATCGCCAAGTTGCACTATGCCCGGGCCTGCGAGCACGTGACCCGCCCGGAGTTGCTGCGGCTGCTCGCCGCGGTGCAGCAGGTGATGCGCGAGGCGCTGGCCGCCGGGGGCACCAGCTTCGACAGCCTGTACGTGGATGTGAACGGCAGCAGCGGATACTTCGAGCGCCTGCTCAAGGTCTATGGGCGGGCTGGCCGGCCGTGTTATCGCTGCGGCACCCTGATCAAGCGTGAGCAGTTCATGAACCGCTCGTCTTACCTGTGCCCGGTCTGTCAGCGCACCCCGCGAAATCCCCGCTGGTAGAACGGCGTCAGTCGAAGCGGTAGCCGAAGCCGCGTAAAGTGCTGACCCGGTCGCAGTGGGCGCCGAGCTTGACCCGGATCCGGCGGATATGCACGTCCACGGTCCGGTCGCCGCGCACATATCGCTCATGCCAGACCGCGGCCATTAACTTGCCCCGGCTGACCGCCACCCCCTGATGCCGGACCAAGTAGGCCAGCACGTCGAACTCGCGCCGGGTCAGGCTGACTTCGATGCCGTCCACCAGCAGGATCCGGCCCAGCTCATCAAGCCGTAACCGCTGATCGCCGATCATCTCTGACGGCGACTGGGTCAGCGTGGCCCGGCCTTCGTTGGTGGCGTCGCTGTCCACGCTGACCTCAGCGACCATTCCAGGAGCCAGCGCGTCAACCAGCGCCTGTACAGCCTGAGTCAGCTGCTCGGCGCCGACCGTCGCAGGATGGATGGGAGCACCATGAAAACGGCCGCTGACCGGCTGAGATGGCAAGGAGATCTCCCGATGCAGGCGTACCACCATTCCGGCATCAACAAGCCGGTGCTTGAACGCAGGAGAGCTGGCCGGCACCGTCATGGTCGCAATTCTGGCAATCGGCGGCCATAATCTCAAGTGATCAGATAGGAATAGTGTGAAATGAAGGCCCGGTGTGTGGTCCGGGCAGCGACGCGGCAGGAAGGCAGGGCATCGTGGCGCTACCTGATTTCTTCATCATTGGCGCCCCCAAGGCCGGGACGACCGCGCTCTACGCCGCCCTGGCCCGTCATCCTGACCTGTTCCAACCGGCGCTGAAGGAGCCGAAGTTCTACCTGACCGGAGAGCAGCGGCCGCGCGGCTTCGGGCAACGTGGCCCCGGCGACGCGCACAGCGCCCGGGAATGGGTGTGGCGGCGCCGGCAGTATGAGGCGCTCTTCGACCATGCCCCAGCCGGTTCGCTCCGGGGCGAGAGCACGCCGTTCTACCTGTACGACATCAAGGCGCAACGGCGGATCCACGTCGATGTCCCTGACGCCAAGCTGATCGCCGTTCTCCGGGATCCGATCGACCGGGCCTATTCGAACTGGATGCATCTCTGGTCAGATGGGCTGGAGCCGATTCCGGACTTCGAAAGGGCTTGGGCCGCCGAGGATCAGCGGGTGGCGGACGGCTGGGCCCCGTTCTGGCACTATCGGCGGCTGGGCCTGTACGGCCAGCAGCTCGAGCACCTCTTCCAGCTCTTTCGCCCCGAACAGCTGCACTTGCTGCGCTACCGGGACCTGGTCGATCGCCCGGCCGAATCGCTGGACGGCGTCTGCGCCTTCCTCGGAGTGGCCACCGGACTCCTGACCGAGATCCCGCGGGAGAACTCCAAGTCTTACGCTCAGGATTCCTGGCGGACCCGGCAGCTGGCCCGGATCGTCCGGGCCGGAGCCCATTTCGGCCAATTCGGGCCGCCGCAGTGGTGGCGTCGGGGCGAGGCCAAGCTGGTCGCGGCGATGCAGCAGGGCGGTGGCCGGCGTCCCCGTCTGGAACCGGACGTCCGGGCCCGGCTGGTCCAGGTCTATGTGGAGGACAACGCGCTGCTGAGCCGATTGACCGGCCGATCCTTCTCCGACTGGCTGGGCACCACATCGCGGGGTCAGTTCAGCATGATCTCGCCGCCCGATGGCGGACACCACGAGCAGTAGCTGATTCGGCCCGGCGAGTGCCCATGCCAGTGGGAGTGTCCGAGTGTCCGAGCGCTCGATGAGCGAGTGCGGGCAGCTCTGGGCCAGGAAGGGGCAGGAAGGGGCAGGAAGAGCGCTGCTAGCCGGCCAACTGGGTGCGCAGGTCATGCGAACCGTCGGCCAGCGCTGCCTCGTAGTACATCCGCAGGCCCCCGCCGGGCAGTGGAACGACATCTAGGTAGCGCAGCGCATGGTCCCCGTCCGGAGACTGCGCCGCCGGGGCGTCGCCCATCGCAATCAGCGGCGCGGCCTCAGGCTCGGCGGCTTCGGGTGACCAGGCCAATCCGGTGCGCTCGAACCAGTTCTCGGCCGCCGTGGCCCGCCCGTCGTACCAGGCCAATAACCGGTCACCGACCGGCAGCACGGCAGTGACCCGGGCCCCGCGGGCGTCCCAGTGCCCGGAGCGGCCAGACAGCACCACCGGCCCGGTCGACCAGGTCAGCCCGTCCGTGCTGGTGGCCAGCCGGGTCGCCATCCGGTCGGTGGCGTCGGGGTCGTCCAGCGGGTGGCAGCACACCCACATCCGCCACAGCGGGCGGCCGTCCTCGGCCGGACCCCAGCGCACCACCGGATCCTTGACCGCGGTCAGCTCATCGCCGGGCATCACCACGGTACGCCGGCCGGAGGGCAGATCGGCGATCTCGTCGGCGTCCAGCGCCTCGATCCACCAGTGGCTGGACCCGGGCGTGGAACAGCTGATGTAGATCCGCCAGCCGCCGTCCGGGCGCCGGATCAGGGCTGGGCGCTCCAGCGACGCCGCCCCGAAGGTGTCCCGGTCGATCCAGGCCACGGGCTCGAAGTCGACGCCGTCCAGCGATCGGGCAACCGTCACTCCGACGCCGCGGCCGGAATCGATCGGCCGGCGCACCCGGTAGGCCAGATAGAACACATCGTCGGCGAGCACCGCACTCGGTGCCCCCGCCCAGTGACCTGCCCCCGCGGCCGGCGCCGGAATGACGACCTGCGCCGAGTTCGGATCCGGGATGGGCGCGTCGCTGATGTCGATCGGCGGCGGGGCGATGCTCATAGTGCTGCGGCTCCTCCAGCTCGGATGGCGGACCGGGACTGGGGACATTGCGCCGGCCTGGCCCAGTGTGGCAGCCGGATCCGCAGTGCGGAGGGGAATCCTCACAATTTCGGTGAGGTTAACGCGGACGGCCGCTACAAGCCGCCCCGGCCCCGGCAGGCGCTACTGTGAAGGCCGCCCAATCGCGAGGAGTTCCGGCCACGTGCACCTGAAGTCACTGACCCTTCGCGGCTTCAAGTCGTTCGCCTCCGCCACGACGCTGCGCTTCGAGCCGGGCATCACCTGTGTGGTCGGGCCGAACGGGTCGGGCAAGTCCAACGTGGTCGACGCGCTCAGCTGGGTGATGGGGGAGCAGGGGGTCAAGAGCCTGCGCGGCGGCAAGATGGAGGACGTCATCTTCGCCGGTACCTCCGGCCGGCCGCCGCTGGGCCGGGCCGAGGTGTCGCTGACCATCGACAACTCCGACGGCGCGCTGCCGATCGACTACAGCGAGGTCACCATCTCGCGGACCATGTTCCGGTCCGGAGGCAGCGAATACGCGCTCAACGGCTCGTCCTGCCGCCTGCTCGACATCCAGGAGTTGCTGAGCGACTCCGGGATCGGCCGGGAGATGCACGTGATCGTCGGCCAGGGGCAGCTGGACGCCGTGCTGCACGCCTCCCCGGAGGATCGGCGAGCCTTCATCGAGGAGGCCGCCGGAGTACTCAAGCACCGCAAGCGCAAAGAGAAAGCCGTCCGCAAGCTGGAGGCGATGCAGGCCAACCTGACCCGGCTCACCGACCTCACCGCCGAGATCCGCCGTCAGCTCAAACCTCTGGGCCGCCAGGCTGAGGTGGCCCGCAAGGCCGCCGTGGTACAGGCCGACCTGCGTGATGCCCGGGCCCGGCTGCTGGCCGATGACCTGGTCACACTGGTCGGCACTCTGGAGGCGGAGGTCGCCGATGAGACCGCGGTACGGGAGCGGCGCGCTGAACTGGAGGTGCAGCTGGACGCGGTCCGGAATCGGGTCACCCGGCTCGAGGAGGAGTCGGTGCAGGCTGCGCCTGCGCTGTCGCGGGCCCAGGAGACCTGGTACCGATTGTCCAGTCTGCGCGAGCGAACCCGGGGCACGGCCGAACTGGCCGCCGACCGGCTCCGGCTGCTGTCCGAGACTGAGCCGGAGCGGGCGGCCGGGCGCGATCCGGACGACCTGGAGGCCCAGGCCCGCCTGGTCCGGGAGCAGGAGGGCGAGCTGGCCAAGCGGATCGAGGCCGGGCTCTACGCCGCCGA
>CAXUFS010000080.1:0-11274 GCA_964250315.1 uncultured Kineosporia sp.
GCTCCGGCCAGCACGCTACGGACCGGCCCGGCAGGCCGCGCTTCGATACCGATCACCCGCGCGTCAGCCATCAGGTCTCCCGTCCGGCGAAGGCCGGTTCGGCCCGGCCCGGCTCAGGCTCGGGAGGCGTCACTCCGAACAACCGGGACAGGGCCTTCTCCGCTCCCTGCACCACATCTGGCGACAACGGCCCGTGCAGCTGACGGCCCTGCACGAAGCTGGCAAACGCGTCCCGGGTGCTGTACTGCGGCTCGAGCCCCAGCACGGACCGCATCCGGGTGGTGTCCAGACCGCGGCCGTAGGACAGATATCGCATCTGCTCGGCGGAGAAATCCGCCAGCCCGGTGCGCCGGTAGAGGGCGCCGACTGCGCTGCCCAGCGGCGCGGGCACCGGAAGCGTCGGTCTCCCGGCCATGTGCGCGGCCTGGCTGAGAGCCAGCACGCCGTCCCCGGCCACGTTGAACACTCCGGCCACCTCGCCCAGGGTGGCCAGACGATGCGCGGTCAGCGCGTCATCCTCGTGCAGGAACTGCAGCCGCGGATCGAACCCGAGCATGGTCGGGATCACCCGCAGCCGGAAGTAGTCCGTCATCGGGGTGCGGATGCCCGGTCCGATCAGGTTGGCCAGCCGCAGAGTGACCACGTCGACGTCCGGGCGGCGCCGGGAGAATCCGCGCACGTAGCTCTCGACCTCGACCGAGTCCTTGCCCCAGCCACTGCGCGGCGGCGCCTGACCGACGAGGTCCTCGGAGAACAGCGCCGGATCGCGTGGACTGCTGCCGTACACCCCGGACGACGACTTGACCACCAGCCGCCGCAGACTCGGCGCCCGCTGGCAGGCGGCCAGCAACTGCATGGTGCCGATCACGTTGATCTCTTTCATGGAGATCCGGCCACCAGCTCCGATCGGGGTGGCGATCACGCTCATGTGCACGACCGTGTCCACGCCCGCCTGATCGATGATCCGCCCGATCACCGGGTTGCGGATGTCGGCCCGGACGAACCCGGCCGAGCCGATGTCGTGGCCGGGGGGGACGACATCCACCCCGATCACCTGCTCGACCCCGGGTTCGGCCGACAGCCGCCGGGCGAACCGGCCGCCCAGATAACGGGAGACCCCGGTGACGAGAACGATCCGCCCCATGACCCTCCCTACCCGTGCACGCGTACGGCAATCCTATGCGCGTCAACGGGGATCAGGGCGATCCGCCTGCCTGCTCGGCACCTCTGCGCGTGCGTCAGGCCCCGGGAGCCGGAGTCCCAGGGCCTGGCGGGAGTCACTTCTTGTTGCGGCGCTGATGCCGGGTCTTGCGCAGCAGCTTGCGGTGCTTCTTCTTCGCCATGCGCTTGCGGCGCTTCTTGATGACGGAGCCCACGGGCGATCCTCACAGTTCAGTTCGTCTGCTGGCCGTCCGCGATGCTCACGCGGAACGGGGTGGCGCCTGGACGACGACACTCGACCGGCGCCGCTTCACTCGCCTTACCTGGCGACCACCCTACCGCCCAGCCCACCACACCCGGCACGCCCGGATAACGCTTCGCCCGATCCAGCCACCGCAGGCGGGGCCGAGCTGGTCTCAGGCCGTGCCGGCCTCGAGGTAGCTGTGACGCAGATAGTCCTGGACCGCGCGCTCGGGCACCCGATACGACCGGCCCACCCGCATCGCGGCCAGATCCCCGGAGTGCACCAGGCGATAGACGGTCATCTTCGAAACGCGCATGATCGCAGCCACCTCGGCCACGGTCAGGAAGCGCACCTCGAAGTCTCCCCTGGGCAGGGAGCGGACTGCAGACATGAGTGATCCCCTCAACCTTGTCACGCCCCGACTGGGCGCGAACTGACTCAATTGGTACCGCTCCGGAATCGTACGGCAACGGCGTGTAATCACCATAGATGTATCTGGGCACGATGTGCGCGCAGTTCCCAGCAGTCAGCCGAAATGAGGAGGCTTGGCCGTCACCGGTCCTGGTGACGGCCAAGCCGGTCAGTCGAACGGATCGAGGCCGTGCAGCGGGAACACCGCCCGGCGGGTGGCCATAACGCAGCGGTCACAGGGATCACCGGGGTCGTACCCAGCGGTCCAGGGCCGGAAGTCAGCGGTGCCGCCGTCGGTCATCCGGGCTGGACCGGCGATGCCACAACGGCTCCGGACATGGTCGCGCCAGCTCAGAGGCAGTTCGGTGTCCATGGAGATCGGCCGATGGGCGGCGATCGCCGTCAGCTGGGTCCAGGCCCGGGGGACGACGCCGACCACCTCATAGCCCCCGCCACCGGTGGCCAGCCACCGTCCTGCTGAAAACTCGTGCGCCCAGTCATGAATGGCACGATAGGAAGCAGCTTGCGCGTCCACCGTCAGGGCCAGATGGGCCAGCGGGTCAGACCGATGGGTGTCGCAACCGTGCTGACTGACGATCATCTCCGGCCTGAAGGTGCTGAGCAGTTTCGGCACCACGGCATGGAAGGCCCGCAGCCAGTCCGCATCCCCGGTTCCCGGCGGCAGGGCGACATTGACCGCGCCGCCCTCCGCCCCCGGGCCGCCGATGTCGCCGGGAAAACCGCTGCCCGGGAACAGGAACTGGCCATTCTCGTGGATCGAGATGGTGAGTACCCGGGGGTCGTCCCAGAACATGGCCTGCACGCCGTCGCCGTGGTGAACATCGACATCGATGTAGGCGATCCGCTGCGCCCCCTCGGCGAGCAGTGCGCTGATCGCCACCCCGATGTCGTTGTAGACACAGAATCCGGACGCGGCCGATGGCATGGCGTGATGCATGCCGCCACAGAAGTTGACCCCGTGCCGAGCCTGCCCGCGCCAGACCGCGAGGGCGGTGTCCTTGCTGGCGGCGGCGATCCGGGCACTGGCCGGGTGCATGCCGGAGAAGGCCGGAACGTCTTCGGTACCCAGGCCGTAGCCCGGACCGGCCGCATCCGGATCCTGGGAGGCCGTCTTGACCGCAGCGATGAACTCAGCCGTGTGAACGGTTTTCAGATCCTCATCGGTGGCCGGATCGGCGCTGGCCACCGTTACCCCGGCACCGCTCAGCAGGCCGAAGTCACGCATCAGCCGGGCGGACAGCTCCAGCCGGATCGGAGCCATCGGGTGCTGCGGGCCGAAGTCGTATCCGATGAACACCGGATCCCAGATCAGCCGCAATGCCTCCATTCAGCCACCTCCAGCAACCACCACACCACTGCGGACCGGTCAGGTGGTGTAATCGGCGTTGATCCGCACGTATCCGTCGGACAGGTCGCAGCCCCAGACGCAGGCCGACGCCGAACCCGTGCCCGCGCTGACCGTGATCTCGACCGTGTCCGCCTTCATGGTCTGGGCCAGCTCGGCCAGTCCGTCGCCGTCCAGTCGCCGCGGGTACACCTCCTGCCCGGCGAACCACACCCGCACTGTGCCGGGGGTGACGTCGGTGTCGTCCTGGCACTTGCCGATCGCCATCACCACCCGGCCCCAGTTCGGATCCGCGCCGTGCACAGCCGTTTTCACCAGCGGTGAATTGACCACCGACTTGGCCAGCCGCTTGGCCTGGGCCTCGTCCCGGGCGTCGTTCACCGTCACCTGGAGCAGCTTGGTGGCCCCCTCGCCGTCCCGGGCCACCTGCTGAACCAGACTGAGCGCGACGTCGTGGAGGGCCATCTCGAACTGCTCCAGGTCCACCGGCCCGGCCAGGCCGCTGGCCAGCATGATCGCGCTGTCCGAGGTCGAGGTGTCCGTGTCGATGGACAAGCAGTTGAAGGTCCGGTCCATCACCCGGGCGAACAGCGGTCGCAGGTCCTCACGCCTGATGGCGGCGTCGGTGACGAAATACGTGAGCAGGGTGGCCATATCGGGCTCGATCATGCCAACGCCCTTGGCGATGCCCGCAATCCGCGCCTCCCCGGCCTGGGCCTGAGCCAGCTTGGGCACCGTGTCGGTGGTCATGATGGCCCGGGCCACCTCAGGCAGGTCGGCGTCCACGAAATCGATCGGCTGGGAGAGGTACGCGCGGATCCGGTTCATCGGGTAGCGCCGCCCGATCACTCCGGTGGAGCAGACCAGCACCTGGCTGGCGTCGATGCGCAGCGCCCGGGCGCTCAGTTCGGCCAGTTCCTCGGCGTTGGCCCGGCCCTCGAGACCGGTGGCCACATTGGCGTTCTTCGAGATGGTGACGATCGCCCTGGGAGCGCCCTGGGCCAGCCGCTCCCGGCAGAGCTGCACGCTGGGACCGGAGAACAGTGACCGGGTGAACACTCCAGCGGCGGTGCATGGCCCGGTGCTGGCCAGCACGCTGTAGTCGGCGGTGTCGTCCTTGATTCCGATCGAGCCGGTATGAGTGCGAAAACCCCTGGGCGGCTGGATCTCCATCAGCGAGCCAGCTCCTGGGATCGATCCCGGGCCGCCTCCACGGCGGCGATGAACGCCGCCCTGATCCCGCTGTTCTCCAGTTCCCGGATCGCGGCGGCGGTGGTGCCACCCGGGCTGGTGACCTGTTCGCGGGCGATCGCCGGGTGAACTCCGTTCTGCCGCAACATGGTCGCCGCCCCGAACAGGGTCTGCACGGTCAGCTCGGTCGCGGTGTCCCGGGGAAGCCCGGCATGTACACCCGCCTCGATCATCGCCTCGGCGACCAGGAACAGGTAGGCCGGGCCAGAGCCGCTCAGCGCGGTGACGGCGTCCTGGTAGGACTCGGGGACCTGGACCACCGAACCGATGGCGCTGAGCAACTGCTGGGCCCGGCCGAGCTGCTCGGGGCTGCAGTTGCTGCCCGGGCTGAGCGCAGACATCCCCTGCGCCACCAGGGCCGGGGTGTTGGGCATCACCCGGACCACCGCGATCCCCTCCGGCAGCGCACTTTCCAGGCCGGTGATGGTCTGCCCGGCGGCGAGGGAGACGACGACCGCGCTGGGCTTGAGCACCGGGGCGATCTCCTCCAGCAGCGGCTTCACATCTTGTGGCTTGACGATCACCAGTACCAGATCGGCCACCGCGGCCGCGTCGGTGCTGCTGGCCACCGGCACGCCGTACTTCTGTTCCAGCTCAGCGGCCCGGCCGGACCGGCGCTCGGCCAGCACCAGGGTGGTGCCCTCAGGGTCCGAGCCGAGCAGGCCCGCCAGGACGGCCTCGCCCATCATGCCCGCGCCCATCAAGGCCACGGTCTGCTTCGTCCGCTGGTTCTCCGCGATCGCTGCCGCCTCTGACATGCCGCCCATCATGCCGTGCGACGGCGCAGGGTGGCCGCGCCCAGGGCCACCGCGACCAGGACGAAGCCCAGCACGATCCCGACGTCGCGCAACACGTCTCCGGTCGCGCCGGCCTGGGAACTGACCGTTCGCATCGCGTCGACCGCGTAGGACAGCGGCAGCACGCCGGAGATCCGGTGCAACACCTCGGGCATCCGGTCACGCTGCACCAGCAGCCCGCAGAGCAGGAACTGCGGCAGCACGAACGCGGGCATGAACTGCACGGCCTGGAACTCACTGGCCGCGAAGGCGCTGACCAGCAGCCCGAGGGCAGTGCCGAGCAGAGCGTCCACGGTCGCCACCAGCACCAGCAGCCCCGCGGATCCGGTGATGTCCAGGCCGAGCACCCAGACCGAGAAGGCGCTGGCCACCAAGGCCTGCACGATGGCCAGCAGCCCGAACGCCACCGCATAGCCGCCGATCAGGTCGCCCTTGCCCAGCGGCATGCTGAGCAGCCGCTCCAGCGTGCCGCTCTGGCGCTCGCGCAGGGTAGCCACACTGGCCACCAGGAACATCACCACGAACGGGAACACGCCCAGCAGGGCCGGTCCGAGCTGGTCGAAGACGGGCGTTCCGTCGTAGATCCAGGCCAGCAGGCCGAGCAGCACGCAGGGCACCACGATCAGCATCACCACCGTGCGCGGATCGTGCCGGATCTGCCGCAGTACCCGGCCTGCGGTGGCGGCCGTCAGCCGAAAGCTCATGCCGGCACCTCCTTCTCACGATTCTGTGCCACCTCGTTGGCCTGATCGACCAGTTCGAGGAAGGCGCTCTCGACGTCCGGTGCCCCGGTCGCGGCTAGGACGCCGTCCAGGGTGTCGTCCTTCAGTACCCAGCCGTCCCGCATCAGCAGCAAGCGATCGCATCGGGCCGCTTCATCCATCACGTGGCTCGACACCAGCAGCGTGGTGCCACTCTCAGCCAGCCGCCGGAACAGGTTCCAGAGATCGCGCCGCAGAACGGGATCCAGCCCCACTGTCGGCTCGTCCAGGACCAGCAGAGCCGGGTCCCCGAGCAACGCGGCCGACAGCGACACCCGCGAGCGCTGACCCCCCGAGAGCTGATCGACCCTGGCATCGGCCCGATCACTCAGATCCACCAGCTCCAGCACCCGGGCCACCTCGGCGTCCTGCTGCCGATGATGCAGGCCCTCCACCGCCGCGAAGTAGCGCAGATTCTCGCTCACGGTCAGATCCAGATAGACGCTCGGGCTCTGAGTCTGATACCCGATCCGGCTGCGCAGGGCGGGATGCCCGGCGGGCCTGCCCAGCACGGTGACCGAGCCGCCCGAGATCTTCTGCACGCCCACGATGCTGCGCATCAGGGTGCTCTTGCCGCAGCCGCTGGGGCCGAGCAGCCCGGCCACCAGCCCGGCCGGGACATCCCAGCTCAGCTCCGGAATCACCACCCGGCCACCGCGCATCACCCGCAGCCCGCGGATGGTGACCGCCAGCTCCGGAACGCTATTCATCATGTGATGAATTTAGACCGCCGGCCACGTGGCGGCAACGAATTCAGCGACTCAAAGACTGGCGCCGGTGAGGTAATGCTGCACGACCGGGCCGACAACAGCTGCGATCTCTTCGGGCGGCAGGCTGGCGATCGGTTCGACCCGCAGAATCACCCGGGCCACAGCGATGCCGGCCAGGTGCGAGGCGGCCAGCGCCCCCCGCAGTTCGCCACGGTCGGCGGCCAGCGCGGCCGCGATCCGGGCCAGCACTTCGCGACTCAGAAACTCGCGCAGCATCCGGGCGACCGCATCGCTGGTCACGGCTCCGCTCAGGATCGCCACGATCTGCTGGCGGCCGCCAGGCGAGTCCATGATGCCCAGGAAGGTGAGCACCAGCCTGCGGCCGATCTCCTCCGGCGGGCCGCTCATGACCATCGCCAGTATTTCCTGGGGGCGAACCGGGAAACCCATCGCCTCGACGAAAACCAGCTCCTTGCCATCGAAGTAGTGGTGCACCAGGCGCGGGTCTACTCCGGCCACGCGGGCGATCCCGCGCAGTGTGGTGTTGTCGTACCCGCGGCGGCCGAACTCGGACCGGGCCGCCGCGATGATCAGCCCCCGGGTGTCCTCCCCGGCCGGACGGCGGCCCCGCCTGCGTTCGGCTTCGCTCACCGCACGCCGTCGCTACTGCCCGCGCGGGTGCTGTGAGGCTCGCAGCGAGGGGGCGGCCAGATGCAGCCGGGCGAAGGCCAGGCATTCGGCCAGCTCGGCCTCACGGTCGGGCCGGGTCCGGCACTTGCGGGTGTTCACCTCGACCGCCACCACTCCGGCCCAGGACCACTCGGCCAGCAGGCCCAGCACCTCGGCGGCTGGCTGGGTGCCCCGGCCCGGCACCAGGTGCTCGTCCTTGGCCGAGCCCTGCCCGTCGGCCAGATGCACATGGGTGAGCCGGTCACCCAGCTGCCGGGCCATCTTCAGCGAGTCACCGCCAGCCGTGGAGGCGTGTGAAAAGTCGAGCGTCACATACTGATACGGCTGAGGAACCGGGTCCCAGCCGGGCAGATACATCAGCATCTCCCGATTGCGGGCCCGCCACGGATACATGTTCTCGACTGTGAGCGCGAGCTGATAGCGCTCACTGAGCGCTTCGACGCCGTCGGCGAACGCCGCCGCATAGTCCTTCTGCCAGCGGAAAGGCGGATGAGCCACCACCGTGTTCGCACCCAGATCGGCGGCCATCTGGCAGGAGCGTTCCAGCTTCGGCCACGGCTCCTTGCCCCACACCCGCTGAGTGACCAGCAGGGTCGGGGCATGCACGGAGAGAACCGGGATGCCGTAATGGGCCGAGAGCCGCCGGATCGCGGCGGTGTCCTGGCTGACCGGATCGGTCCACACCATCACCTCGACCCCGTCGTAGCCGAGCCGGGCCGCGATCTCGAACGCGTCGGCGCAGGACTCGGGATAAACGGAACTGGCCGACAACGACACCAGCGCCGACGGCACCCGAACGGCCCCACCCCGGCGCGGACCTGCTGCTGCGAGTGGTTCCGGCACCGCTCCAGGGTAGGGCCTGGGGCCTCGATCGAAGGGGATCGAACGGCGTCGGGCGGCTCAAGCCCTCGCCCCGACGCCGTAGTCTGGCCGCGTGCCGCACCCGCCCGCACCTGAAGTCGCACTGAACGTGGCCCGCGCCTGGGTCGAGTTCCCGGATCCCGGCGCGGACGCGTCGCAGGACGAGCCGGACGAGGTCTTCCGCTGCGATCTGACCTGGCTGACCTCGTCCTGGACCTGCATCTACGGATCCGGCTGCCAGGGGATCTACGCTGGGCGGCCGAATGACGGCTGCTGCACATTGGGCGCCCACTTCGCCGATGAGGACGACGAGCGGCGAGTGGCCAAGGCAGTGGCTGAGCTGGATTCCAGCGGCTGGCAGTATGCCGCGCAAGGCGCGCCGGAGTGGATCGAGCGGGACGCTGAGGGCCAGCGCAAGACCCGGGTGATCGACGGCGCCTGCATCTTCCTGAACCGGCCCGGCTTTCCCGCCGGGGACGGCTGCGCCCTGCATCAGCTGGCCTGGGCCCAGGGCCGCGACCCGCTGGAACTGAAACCGGACGTCTGCTGGCAGCTGCCGATCCGCCGCAGCTATCGCACGATCGAGCGGCCGGACGGAACCTCCTATCAGGAGACGACGATCGAGGAGTACGACCGGCGCGGCTGGGGCGCTGGCGGTCACGATCTGGACTGGTACTGCAGCGGCAATCCCGAAGCACACACCGGCCGCCAGCCGGTGTACCTGTCGCTGCGCGCCGAACTGATCGAGCTGATCGGCACCGCCGCCTACGCCGTGCTGGCCCAGCACTGCGAACAGTTGCTCGGCGCCCGGAAGCTGTTGCCGCTCAGCGTGCATCCAGCCACCCGGCTGGCCCGCAAGAGCCGGGCGAAGGCCCGATCACGGGATTGACCGGGCGTTGACCGGGGTGATCCGCAGCCCCAACATCTGGGATCAGCCCGGCATCTACGAACGGGAGAATCGCGGCACCGACCCGGACGGGGTGATCGAGGCCGCGATGCGGGCCATCCGGCCGTGGTCCGATGCCACCGTCCTCGATGTCGGTTGCGGCGCCGGCTTCCACCTTCCCCGGTTCGCCGCCGAGGCGGCTGCGGTGATCGGGGTGGAGCCGCACCCGCCGCTGCTGGCCCTGGCCCGCAGACGCCTGAGGGCACTTCCGCCGTCGCTGCGATCCCGGATCACGGTCACGGCCGGGACCGCCCAGCGGCTACCGGTTCGCGATGCCGGCGCCGACGTCATCCAGGCCCGGTGGGCCTACTTCTTCGGACCGGGCTGTGAGCCGGGCCTGGCTGAGGTGGGCCGGGTGCTGCGCCGGGGCGGAACCGCTTTCGTGATCGACGTGGATGCGACCCGGTCATCCTTCGGCCAGTGGTTCCGGCGCTGGCTCCCGGACTACGACCCGGCCTCGGTGGAGTCCTTCTGGGCCCGGCAGGGCTGGTCGAGGCAGAGCCTGGACATCCGCTGGGAGCAACCCACCCGGGCCGACTTCGAGGACGTGGTGCGGATCGAGTTCTCGCCTGCGATCGCCGAGGCACTGCTGGGCGAGCACACCGGAACCGGCCTGGACTACGCGGTCAACCTGTTCTGGTTCAGCCGGGACTGACCCGCCGCCGGAACCGGCGGCCCGGCCAATACAGTCGTGAACGTGCACGATGACCAGAAGAGCGTCTGGGAACAGACGGCCCGGCTCCTGGATCAGCGGGACCATCCCAAGTGGGACTCGTTGTCCTGGGTCGCGCTGCGCCCGCTCATCTCATCGATCAACGACCGGGTGAACTGGGCCGCCCCGCGACTGGTCCTCGACCTGCGCCAGTCCTGGCTGGCCGCAGCCGAAAAACAGCTTGGCACAGGCAGTTACCAGGGCATCGTCGATCGCAGCGAGGCGACGTCATTCATCCTGATGGGCGACACCGGCGAGCAGGACGCCTCCCAGTACGTGGTCACCCCGGCCCTGAACGAAGCGATGCCGGCTCGCAGCGGCCAGCCGGGCGACGACCGTCCGCAGTTCGCGATCATCTGCAGCGACGTCATCTATCCGTCCGGCGACATCAACGACTACGTGCACGGCTTCTATCTGCCCTACGAGAAGTTGCTGCGAGCCGGGAAGGCGGAGGCGGCCCCGGGCAGGCCCCGCATCTACGGGCTGCCGGGCAATCACGACTGGTACGACGGACTGACCGGCTTCATGCACACCTTCACCGGCGTCGGCGAGCTCGATCCCAGCGCCTATCGCTGGCCCGACGCTTCCAGCCTGCCGTCGGCCGGACCCGGTTCCAGCGGCTGGCGCCGGCGATTCAAGGTCGAGGGCATCGGCCGGATCCTGTGGCGGCGTCCGTCCCGGAATCTGAAGATTCCTCTTCACGCCGGTGATCAACCGGCTAGCCCGGACCAGATGCGGTCGGCCCTGATCCCGCCGCCGCTGCCCGGAACCGCCCAGCCTGGGCCATATTTCGCCATCCAGATCAAGGGCCTGCTGATTGTCTGCATCGACGGCGGCATCGGCCTGGGCCGGGGTGACTCTACGATCGACGCGGCCCAGGGCCGCTGGCTGATCGACATCTCGGAACGGATCAAGGGTCCGAAGATCCTGCTCACCGGCTATCCGCTGCTGGTCAACGCCGAGTGGAAGCTGTGCCTGATCGACGGTGCGGCCCAGGCCAAGGCGGCCGGGAACTGGGACGGCCCGACCACGGTCGGCGAGCTCGTCGCCACCAAGCGGTACGGATACGTCGCCGCCATCGGTGGCGACATCCACAACTTTCAGTACTACCGGCTGCCGGTCGGCGGTGCGCAGGGGCACGAGGTCACCTACCTGGTCTCCGGCGGTGGCGGTGCCTACATCTGCGCCACCCATCCGGTGCCGGTCGCCGCGCATTACCGGGCCGAGCGCTCGAGCGCCAACGAGACCGCGATCCGCATGGCCAACGCGCAGCGGGGTGGCCCACCCCGGCCCGAGGACGCCGGTGACCCGGCGGATGCGGCCGTGCTGGCTGACCGGGCGCATCGTGCGCTGGGGCCGCTGCC
>CAXUFS010000081.1:0-1542 GCA_964250315.1 uncultured Kineosporia sp.
CACGATGCACCCGCCGACGCCCGCCACCCGCAGCACCGGGCCCGGCCGGCTCTGGTCGGCCGGCCCGCCCGCGCCGTCCCGCGAACGGATCAGCACCACCGCCAGGACGGCCGCGACGACGATCAGCGGGATCAGTCCGATCGCCCATGACCGCATGCGGTGACCGGAGCGCGGTAGCGGCATCTCAGCAGCGTAACTTCGGTCTGCTCGAGCCCGCCCCGACCTGACCGCAGCGCCCTCGGCTAACGTGCCGGGCGTGAACGATGCCGATGCAGCGCCGCACCGGTGGTTCCTGACTCCGCGGGAGCGGGGTAATCCGGCCACCGAGATCGACCGGATTCCGCGCAACGACGGACAGGCCTGGATCTCTGGCAACGACGTCCGCCTGATCGTGCACGGCGCCACCTACTTCCAGCGGCTCTACGACGAATTCCGTTCACTGGAGGCCGGTGACCGGGTCTACTTCACCGACTGGCGCGGAGATCACGACGAGGTGCTGGTCGACGGCGGTCCCACGATCGGCCACCTGCTGGCCGAGCTGGACCGGAAGGGGGCCGAGGTGCGCGGCCTGATCTGGCGCTCGCACTCGGATCTGCTCCAGTTCAGCGCCCAGGCGAACCAGCACCTGGGCACCGAGGTCAATCAGGCCGGCGGGGAGGTGATGCTGGACCAGCGGGTCCACCTGTTCGGATCCCACCACCAGAAGCTGTTCGTGATCCAGCACAAAGGTGAGCCGGAGCGAGACATCGCCTTCGTCGGTGGGATCGACCTGTGCTACGGACGGCGCGATGACGCGCAGCACCGTGGCGACCCGCAGCAGGCGCCGATGGACCCGCGCTACCAGGGCCGGGCGCCCTGGCACGACGCGGCGGTGGAGGTGCGCGGCCCAGCGGTGGGGGACCTGCTGCGCACGTTCGTGGAACGCTGGAACGACCCGCACCCGCTCGACCGCCGCACCCCGTACCGGATGCTGATGCAGCGCCGGGCCGCCATGCCCCGGCACACCACGCCGCTGCCCGAGTCGTTCCCCGATCCGGAGCCGTCCGGGCAGCATTCGGTCCAGGTGCTGCGCACCTACGCCCGGCGCCGTCCGAAGTACCCGTTCGCGCCGGACGGCGAGCGGAGCGTGGCCCGCGCCTACGAGAAAGCCTTCCGGCTGGCGCATTCACTGATCTATGTGGAGGACCAGTACCTCTGGTCGGCTGCGGTGGCTCGCGGGATCGCCGATGCGCTGCATCGCTCGCCGGATCTGCGGGTGATCGCGGTGGTGCCGCGGTATCCCGACCAGGACACTGGAATCTCCGGGCCGCCGAACCGGCTCGGGCAGTTGCGGGCGCTGCGGCTGCTGGAGCAGGCCGCGCCCGGCCGGTTCGCCGCGTTCGATCTCGAGAACGCGGCCGGGGTGCCGATCTATGTCCACGCCAAGGTGTGCGTGGTGGATGACGTCTGGTTCACCTGCGGGTCGGACAACTTCAACCGGCGATCCTGGACCAACGACAGCGAGCTGACCTGCGCGGTGATCGACCAGGCTCGCGACCAGCG
>CAXUFS010000081.1:1552-11099 GCA_964250315.1 uncultured Kineosporia sp.
CCGCCCCCCCCCCCCGCCCGGGGGGGGGGGGGGGGGGCCGCCCCCCCCCCCCCCCCCCCCCCCCCCCCCGGCCGATCTGTCGGCCACCGGTGACGGCGCCCGGGTGCTGGCCCGGACGGTGCGGCTCAGGTTGTGGGCCGAACACCTGGGCCGGTCCGTGGACGACCCCGAGATGCTCGATCCGGCGACGGCTTTCGGGCTGTGGTGCGATACCGCGAACGTGCTGGATGATTGGCATCGATCTGGGCGGCCCGGGCCCCGGCCACCGGGCCAGATTCGCCGGCATCGGCCCGACGAGGTGAGCCGGCTCACCCGCCTGTGGGCTGACCCGCTGCACAGCCTGGTTTTCGACCCGGATGATCGGCCCTGGTCAATGCGGCGGCGAAACCGTTTCTGACGAATCAGATCTCGGGCCAGCTCGTCACCGTGGCCAGGCTCTCGCGCAGCCGGTCCAGGATCGGAACCTGACCCCGGACCAGTTTCCCGGCGGCCTCGTCCAAGCCGAACCAGGCGGCTCGGTCCAGCTCGGGGAACTGCTGGATCTGCCCTGAACGTGGAGGCCACTCCAGGTCGAACAGGTTGCTGCTGAACTCGTCCAGGTCTATGTCGCCCTCGATCGCGAACGCCGTGATCACCTTGCCGCCGGACTGCCGGTACTGGCCCAGCTCGATCACTTCGCCATCGGGAGGCAGCAGCCCGATCTCCTCGGTGAACTCGCGCTGCGCCGCGTGCAGCGGATCCTCGTCGGCCTGGATCTCGCCCTTGGGGATCGACCAGGCGGCGGTGTCCTTCCGGGACCAGAACGGGCCACCCATGTGCCCGATCAGAACCTCCGGCTCAGTGCCGCGCCGGCGGAAGGCGAGCAGGGCCGCGCTGCGCCGCATATCGATGTCCTTCCCGGCGATGAAACAACGCCATCGACTATGCCATCACTTACGCCCGCCGCAGCCCACGGGCCGCACTCAGCTGGCCCGTTGTCCGGCCCGCTGACCGGCGAAGACCCAGCTGCGCAGGAGGATGAACCGCAGCACCGTCACGGTGACGCTGGCCAGCATCAGCACGCTCAGCTCCACCAGATGATGGGCGGTGCTGGTCACCGCCCCGAGCGCCACCAGCGAACCGCTGGTCAGGACCAGCGCCAGCCCGAACAGGGCCAGGCCCTGGGCCTGATGACGCCACCAGCCGCGTCGCCCGCGCACGCCGAAGGTCATTCCGCGATTGGCGGTGGTGTTGCCGATCGTGGTGACTAGCAGGGCGATCAGATTGGCTGACTGCGGGCCCAGGCCCATCCGCAGCAGCGCGTAGAGCACCACGTAGGCGAGGGTGCTGACCAGGCCCACTGCGGCGAACCGGATCAGCTGCCCGGTGAGCCCGGCCGGGACGCCATCCAGTTCGGGCCCCGGCCCTGGCCGCAACTGAACCCGGACGTCGCGCAGTGGCAACCGGCCAGCGGCCAGCGCCCGGCCCACCCGTGACACCCCGCGCAGATCGGCCATCGCGGTGGCCACGATGTCGACCCGGCTGTCCGGGTCGTCGACCCAGTCGACCGGTACCTCGTGGATCCGCAGGCCGGCCCGCTCGGCCAGCACCAGCAGCTCGGTGTCGAAGAACCAGCCCGGGTCCTGTACCAGCGGCAGCAGCCGCTGGGCGACGTCGGCCCGGATCGCCTTGAAACCGCACTGCGCGTCGGAGAAGCGGGCGGCCAGGGCGCCGCGCAGGATCAGGTTGTAGCAGCGGGAGATCAGTTCACGCTTGGGGCCGCGAACCACCCGGGAGCCGCGGGCCAGCCGGGTGCCGATGGCCAGTTCGGAGTGCCCGGACAGCAGCGGCGCGACCAGCGGCAGCAGAGCGGCCAGATCAGTGGAGAGGTCGACATCCATGTAGGCCAGGACGGCGGCGTCAGACGCCGACCAGACCTGGCGCAGGGCCCGCCCCCGGCCCTTCTGATCAAGATGTACGACGCTGACCCGCTGGTAACGGCTGGCCAGTTGCTGGGCGATGGAGAAGGTGGCGTCGGTGCTGGCGTTGTCGGCGATGGTGATCCGGAAGCCGTAGGGGAAGTGCGTGCTGAGATAGCTGTGCAGGCGGTGGATGCAGCGCTCCAGTCCGGCCTGCTCGTTGTAGACCGGTACGACGACGTCCAGTGCAGGCGCGGACGGGAGCTGATCGAGGCTGCGCCTGGGGCTGGCCAGCTGTTGCGTGGTGATCATGCCGAGGACTGTGCCGGGCCCGGCTGATACGCCGATGCGGCTCTCCTGGACGTTGGCTATGCGATCGCGAACAGTGCTCATCCTTGGGCCATTCGGGTGACCTGCAGGGCGGAACGAAGATCCTTGAGATTCCACTCTTCGAACTGATGTTCGAATCGAGGTATGGTCGAATATGACCAGCGCTCCTCGCATCGTCCGGGCCGCCCCCAAGGGACCGGTCTCCACTCCGGCCGAGGGCATCCCGGTCAATGTGCTGATCCGCTGGTACAGCGGCGAAGAGGTGCTGATTCCGGCCCTGGCGGTGGCGTGGACCAAGGATGCGGTCGAGATCCAGTGGAGCGCAGCGGAATTGGGTATGCGCCGGGACTGGGTTCCAGCGGAGGACGTCAGTCGCCCGGATCCTCGGGGCCGTCAGCAGGAGGGCGGCGGTCCCGGCCATTCTCTGGCCGGTCACCGGACGCAGAGGCCTCCACCCAGCCGTGACGCCAGCCGCAAGCGGCAGTACTAGAGCCGCACTAGAGCCGCACTGGAGCCGCCGCCAGCTCCGGCGGGCGGCACTGAGGACTCAGGCGGTCATGGCCGGCCAGCCGACCCGGTAGAACCAGACCTGGGCCAGCAACATCACCGGCCAGGCCCAGCGCAGCACCCGTTCGATCAGGCCGCCGGAGTCCAGGCCCAGCCCGGCGTAGGCCCACCATGGCGCCATCGGGATGCCGGGCGGCCGTTCGCCGAAGATGAAGTCGCCGAGCAGGTGCGAACTCCAGCCCAGCAGCAGCGCCCAGATCGCCCACGCCGCCTGCGGCGGCACGAACATCAGGGTGGCGATCGCTGCCCCGCCCGGCAGTCCCCACCAATGAGTGAGCCCGCGATGCCCGCCGGGCACCCACCACAGCCAGGATTGATCGGAGTCCGGGCTGGTCCAGCCGGCCGAGGACGCGGTCGCGATCACGGCGGAAGCGGCGGTCTGCCACCCGGGTGCCCCGGCCGCCGTGGAAACCGCCAGACTGGCGGACGCCGCGAACAGGCGGTGGGTGCTGCCGTCCATAGGACATCCTGGATATCAGGACCGGCTGGCTTGATTGCGCAGGCGCGCGGGGCGGCCAGCCAGATGAGCGGGCCGGGCCGGGCCCCGCAGAGGAGAGGCGTGCCGGACGAGCAGGCGAGCGAGGGCGGCGGCATCGAGGAGCACTGGTACGAGCCGGGTAACACCTGGGCGATGCAACTGGTGATCCGGGACGACCGGCCGGACCGGCCCACTCATCTGGCCGTCTGTGAGGCGGCTGCGATGGCCGTCGTCGGGTTGCTGACTGATCCGCGGGCCCTCGATGGTGACTGGACCCGGCCGGTTCAGCGCTGGATGGACGGCCGGATCCGCAAGGTGGCCCGGCGCGGCCGGAACGCCCCATTCCAGGCGGCGATCCAGCTGGATGGGGTCGCGGCGCAGCGAAACGGCGCCTACGTCAAGGCTTTCGTGCCCGGTCCGGTCGAGAACGTGCCCCGGGCCCTGGCTAAGCTGCAAGTGGGCGGCACCGACATGCCCGAGCGCGGCGAGCCCTCGGCGCCGGTCGAGTACGGCTTGGAGATCGCCCTCACTCCCAACTTCCCGATGACCACCGGTAAGGCGGCCGCGCAGAGCGGGCACGCCGCTCAGCTGGCACTGCTTGGCATGTCGCTCGATGACATCTCCCGGTGGCAGCGGACCGGATGGGCGATCCGGGTCAGCACTCCCGGCCAGGCCGTTTGGGATCGTAGTCTCCGGCGCTGGCCGGTCGTGGTCTCGGACGGCGGATTCACCGAGGTGCCGCCTGGAACCGTGACCGCACTGGCGTGCTGGCGCCGCTGCTGGAAGGGTGAGCAGTGACATGTCTGACGACGATGCCGCGCAGGAATTCCTGCAGACGTTCTGGGCAGCTCTCGACGGTGACCCGGACCGCCTGAACGACGTCCGGATCAAAGGACAGCCAGGCGCGCTGCCGTCGGTGTACGACGTCACCGGCTTGGCCACGGCGGTCGTGGCCGCCGCCACCCTGGCCGTGGCCGAGTTCGGCGCGGTTCGAGCCGGCGCTGGTTTCCCGGCCGTGCGGGTCAACCGGCTAGCGGCCTCGGCGGCGTTCCGATCGGAGGCGCTGCTGCAGCCACTGGGCTGGCAGCTGCCGCAGATGTGGGACCCGATCGCCGGTGACTATCCGGCCAGTGACGGCTGGATCCGGCTGCACACGAATTACAGCTATCACCGGAAGGCCGCCATCCGGGCGCTCGATCTGCGCGACGATCCCGCGCTGACCAAGGATGCGGTGGCAGCCCAGGTGGCGGCTAGGCCGGCCGCCGAACTGGAAGCGGCGGTGGTGCAGGCCGGTGGCTGCGCAGCCGTGATGTACACGGCCAAGCAGTGGGCCAAGCATCCGCACGGTCAGTTCGCGGTGCGAGAGAAGCCGGTCCGGCTCTACCGGCAGGCATCCGAGCCGGGCGATTCCAGGGACCACATCGCTGCGGACCAGCCGCTGGCCGGGGTACGGGTGCTGGACCTGACCCGGGTGATCGCCGGCCCGGTTGCCACCAGGACCCTGGCCGCCTGGGGGGCGCAGGTGTTGCGGGTCGCTCCGCCGGGGTTCACGGAAGTGCCCGGGCGGCTGGCGGCGCCCACGGCCGGGAAGGTCTGCGCGGCTCTGGAGCTGACCGACGAAGCCGACCGGGCGCGGTTCGAGGCGCTGGTCGCCCGGGCCGACGTGGTCGTCCACGGGCTGCGGCCAGGAGCACTCGACGGACTGGGTTACGGCGAAGATGCGTTGCAAGCGATCAATCCCGGTGCCGTGCTGGCCACGCTGGACGCGTATGGCTGGACTGGTCCGTGGGCGGGCCGGCGTGGCTTCGACAGCCTGGTGCAGATGAGTTGCGGGATCGCGGCGGCGGGGATGGCGCAGTCGGGCAAGGACCGGCCTAAGCCATTGCCGGCTCAGGCGCTCGACCATGGCACGGGATATCTGCTGGCTGCGGCCGTCTGCCGGGCGCTGACCGGGCGGCTGCGCGGCCAGGGCACCGCGCGGATCCAGGCCAGCCTGACCGGAATGGCGAATGTCTTGATGGGCGCGCCTTTTTCAGGATCTGACGAGCGCCCGGACTTCGGATCCCGGCGGCAAGAACGAGACACTGACTGGGGACCGGTCAACGCCGTGACCCAGCCAGGGGGGATCGAGGGTGCGAGTCCCTGGCTGGATGTTCCGGCCGGTCCGCTGGGTCGCCACCCGGCCCGGTTTCCGGATGTGCGGGCCGGAGCCGTTCGGTCCGGCGCCACCGCGCTGTGAGCTGTGGTCAGTTGCGTCTCTTGGTGTCGCGCACGTAGTCCAGGCAGACGGTGGCCATCAGTGCCAGCAGCCGGGCCGAGCCGCTGAGGGCCGGGCCGAGCCGGACCGCGAACCGCTGGGTGCCGCTGAACATCCCGCTCAGCCCGGCGAACTCCAGCGATACCCGGCCGTAGAGCCGGTTCTCGTCGGCGGCGTCCACCAGCTCCCACTCGGTGCTGCCGAATGATCCGCCGGTCAGCCGCATCACCGGGCCGTCGCTGGACCGCAACTCGAATTCTGGTGCGAAGAAAGTGTTCTCCTGCTCAACCAGGCCGGCCTCGACGTCGTCCGCATCGGTCACGATGAACTGGAAACGGCTGAGCGTCCCGGGCCGGTACATCGAGGCGACCAGTCCTCCGCGGGCATCCTCCAGGACGAAGGTGGACGCGGCGGCGCCACCGAAGAACCAGGCTCCCGCCGAGGTGTGCTCGGTGAGGTAGCCCAGGACGGCGCCGTCACTGGCGATCAGCTCGTAGCTCCGGCCGGTGAGGAAGCCGGGCTGCTCGATCACCGCGACAAACTCGGTTGTGAGCAGATCGGAGGCGGCCGCCGATGATGGGGCTTGGACGACGGCCTGGTCTGATTCGCTGCCAGCGGTGGTTTCAGGACTGTTCGGTGGGGCGCCCCAGCTGGGGACGGACTCGTCCGGAAGAGGCCTGGTCTGCCGGGGCGGAGTACCCCAAGCAGGCTCTTCTGGCGATGAATGGCCCATGCCCGGACAGCATAGGCATTTCCTTCTGGTGTCTCACCCGCCTCAGTTGTCGCATCCGTAACGCGGATGCGGGCTGCGGTTCAGAACCGGAACGGCTTGGGGGGTGCGGCCAGCGCGGCCCGGGGGCACTGGGCCAGGGTGAGGTCCCCGAAGCCGAGGGCCTCGTCGCACAGCGAAGCCACCATGTAACCGGCATCTTGACCGGCCTGGGTGATGGTGACCTGATAGATGGTGATCTCGTACTTGGTGGGGGTGCCGTAGGCGACCTGGAGCGTGCCCAGCCGGGTGGAGCTGCCGGGTTCGCCTGGGCCCTGCCAGGGACGGTCGTAGCGCACCCAGCGGCTCGGTTCGGCCAGCCAGAAGCCACCGGCGTAGACGCCGCTGTCGGCCATTCCGGACAGGATCTTCCGGGCGGCTTCCTCCGGCACGATCGCGGCCGGCCGGATGACCTCGGTGATCACGTCCATGCCCTGTGCCTGGTCCTTTCTCACGCGGGGCGCCTCTCCCTGACCCAGCCAGTGTTCGACCAATGGTTACTCGGCTGAGTGGCCGGGCTCCTTCACTCTGCCGGGCGAATGAATTGCTGCCGCGCGTGCAATTCCGGCCGTTTCCCGCGTGGGTCAGCTGGCAGGAGTCATAGCCGGTTCTGGGATCGGCCGTTGAGATGACGGCGGCCTCGGCCAGCCGGTGGAGATCCAGCCCTGGCGAGGGTGGCCGGTGCTACGGCACAATGGCGCCTGCAGTGCTGGATCACAGACGGATCAGCAGTAGCTCAGCGCATCAGATGTCAGTGGCCGGTGATGTCGGCTGGTCGTCGCGCCCGAGTTGAGGTCGTTGGGGAAGACGCATCTCAAACCGGACGAGGAGGGCCACATGTCGAGTGCCGTCACGCGTGGTGTGCTGTTCGTGCATTCCGCGCCGAGTGCGCTCTGCCCACATGTTGAGTGGGCGGCGGGCGGCGTTCTTGGGCTGCGCCTTTCGCTGGACTGGATCGCCCAGCCGGCGGCGCCTGGGCTGTACCGCACCGAGCTGTCCTGGCAGGGAGCACCCGGGATGGGAGCGCGGCTGACCTCGGCACTGCGAGGCTGGGCACACCTGCGTTTCGAAGTCACCGAGGAGCCCAGCCCTGGGGTGGACGGCGGGCGATGGAGCCATACGCCCGAGCTCGGCATCTTCCACGCGGTCACCGACGTGCACGGCAACGTGATGATCCCGGAGGACCGGGTCCGGGCTGCGATGGAGATCGGCTACGGCGAGCCTGAACTGATGACCCGTGAACTGGATCTTGCCCTCGGCCGGGCCTGGGACGATGAACTCGAGCCGTTCCGCTATGCCGGCGACGGCGCGCCGGTCCGCTGGCTGCACCGCGTCGGCTAGCGCACTGGATGCTCAGAGCGGGATGTTGGTGTGGGCGCCGCGCACGAATGGGCCCGCCAGCGCCGCGGCCAGAGCTGACCGGGTCGCTCCCGGCTCGACGATCTGGTCCACCACACCGATCTCCTGAGCCTTGGCCAGGCCGCCCGCCACCTTCTCGTGGTCGGCGGCCAGCTCGTTCTCCACCCGTTCCCGGTCGGCCGGCTCGACGTCGGCCAGCTGCCGCCGGTGCAGGATCCGCACCGCCGCCACCGCGCCCATCACGGCCACCGTCGCGGTCGGCCAGGCCAGCACCGCAGTCGCGCCCAGCGCCCGGGAGTTCATCGCGATGTAGGCGCCGCCGTAGGCCTTGCGGGTCACCAGGGTGACCCGGGGCACCGACGCCTCGGCGAAGGCGTGCAGCAGCTTGGCCCCGCGGCGCACCACGCCGTCCCATTCCTGGCCCGCGCCAGGCAGGTAGCCGGGTACATCGGTGATCACGATCAGCGGAACGCCGAACGCGTCGCACATGCGCACGAATCTGGCCGCCTTCTCAGCCGACGCCGAGTCCAGGCAGCCGCCCAGCCGCAGCGGATTGTTCGCGATCACACCGACCGTCCGGCCGCCGAACCGGCCCAGTGTGGTGACGATGTTGGGCGCCCACTTCGGGTGCAGCTCCACCAGGGACGGGCCAGCGTCCAGCACGTCCGCCACCAGCGGATGCACGTCGTAGGCCCGCTTGCTGGACTCAGGCAGATGCTGGGCCAGCTGCCGGTCACCGACCGACGCCGGGTCCAGCGATCCCGGCTGGCCCATCAGCTGCACCAGCCGCCGGGCCTGCTCGTACGCTTCGTCGGTGGTCTGGGTGATCACGTGCACGACGCCGGACCGGCGCCCGTGCGGTTCCGGGCCGCCCAGCCGGAGCATGTCGACATCCTCGCCGGTAACCGAGCGCACCACGTCGGGTCCGGTGACGAAAACCCGTCCGTCCGGTCCCAGTACGACCAGATCGGTGAGGGCCGGGCCATAGGCCGCTCCTCCGGCGGCCGGGCCGAGGACCAGTGAGATCTGCGGAATCCGGCCCGAGGCCCTGGTCATCATGGCGAAGATCTCGCCGAAGCCGTTCAGGGACGAGACGCCCTCGGCCAGCCGGGCGCCTCCCGAGTGCCACAGCCCGGCGATCGGCACTCCGCGAGCCAGCGCTTGCTCGTATGCTGCCACCACCACCCGGGCCCCGGCCGCACCCATCGCCCCGCCCTGAGTCCGGGCGTCGGTGGCGAAGGCGACCGCGGGCGTACCGCCGGCCAGCCCGGTCGCCGCCAGCATGCCGGAGTTGTCCTGCGCGCTGATCAGCTCGATGGTGCCGGGGTCGAAGAACCTCTCCAGCCGCAGCTTCGGGTCACGCTCGGCCTTGGCCGCCGCATCCGCAGCGCCGGGGGCGGCCTTGGCCTGCGGGCCGGAGTCAGAGGAGGATTTGAGCGGAGAGGTGGTCGTCATTCGGGCTCCTGATTGCTCAATTGCTGGTGATGACGAGCGCAGCGTTGTGCCCACCGAAGCCGAAAGCGTTGTTCAGAGCCGCGATCCGGGCGGTGCCATCGCCGAGCTGGCGGGGGTCCTTGCCGACGACGTCCACGGTGACGGCCGGGTCGAGCGAATCCAGGTTGATCGTGGGCGGGGCCACCCGCTCCCGGACGGCGAGCACGGTGAAGATCGCTTCCAGGGCCCCGGCCGCGCCGAGCAGGTGCCCGGTCATCGACTTGGTCGCCGAGACCGCCACGCCGTCCAGAGCCGGGCCGAACGCGGCCCGCATGGCGGCCACCTCGGCCACGTCGCCCACGGGGGTGGAGGTGGCATGCGCGTTGATGTGGACGACGTCGGACGGCGCCAGGCCGGCGTCGTCCAGAGCCGCCGCGATCGCCCGCGAGGCGCCG
>CAXUFS010000082.1:0-11091 GCA_964250315.1 uncultured Kineosporia sp.
GTATCTTCGGCCGTTCTTCGGGGTGGTTGTGCTGGGCGGCTTCACCACCGTGTCGGCATCCTCACTGGACGGGTACCACCTGTTCAGCGCGGGCCGGCCGGCCGCGGCGGTCAGCTATCTGGTGTTCACGCTGGCTGGTGCCCTGCTGGCCACCGCGGCCGGTGAGGCGCTGTCCGGCGGGGGCCGGATGGAGGCTCCGGAGCCGGAAGTGGATCGGTGAACCTGCTGGCGGTGGTTCTGGGTGCGGCGGCCGGTGCACCCTGCCGCTTCCTGCTGGACCGGTTCGTGCAGTCCCGGCACCGGACTGTCTTTCCGTGGGGCCTGGTGGTGGTCAACCTGCTCGGGTCGCTGGTACTGGGCCTGATCAGTGGATTCGCCGATCGCCGGGCGCTGCCGGGCGCGCTGGTGCTCGGCCTGTCCACCGGCTGGTGCGGCGCCTTCACCACCTACAGCTCGTTCGGCTACGAAATGGTGCGGCTGGCCCGGCGCCGGCTGCTGCTGCTGGCCGGTGTGAATGCTGTGATCACGGTGGCGGGCGGGCTGGCCGCGGTGACGCTGGGAATGTGGCTCGGCGCTGCGGCTGCGACATGATGGGGCGATGAGCGCCGAGGACCTGGAGAACTACGAGACCGAGATGGAGCTGCAGCTCTATCGCGAGTATCGCGATGTGGTCAGCCTGTTCAGTTACGTGGTCGAAACCGAGCGGCGCTTCTATCTGGCCAACCAGGTGGACCTCAAGGTCCGCTCGGCCGATGGTGAGGTCTACTTCGAGGTCGCGTTGACCGACGCCTGGGTCTGGGACATCTATCGCCCGGCCCGGTTCGTCAAGGCGGTCCGGGTAGTGACCTTCAAGGACGTCAACGTCGAGGAGCTCAATCCCAACGAGCTGCAGGTGCCCAAGTCGGGCGGCTTCCCGGGCTGACATTCGAGTAGTCCACAAGCTGCACGACCCTCCAGTTATCCACATTCTGAGCCGCGCCCTGCTTTGCCGTTCCTCCTCCCGGCAAGGTGATCGCCGGGGGTGAGGCCGATGTCCAACTCGGCGGTGGGGCGGCACGGTGAACTGGTTGCGGCGGACTTCCTGACGGCGCAGGGATTTCAGATCGTCGCGCGGAACTGGCGGTGTGCTCAGGGCGAGATCGACATCGTCGCTGTGGATGGCGGCTGCGTCGTCATCTGCGAGGTGAAGACCCGCCGGACAGCGGTCTGCGGTGATCCGCTGGATGCGGTCACCCCAGTCAAGCTGGGCCGGTTGCGCAGGTTGGCCGGCGCCTGGCTTTCCGAGCAGCCGAGGTACTACCCGGATGTCCGGATCGACGTGGTCGCGATCTGGAGCCCGGCCGCCGGCGACGAGATCGTCCAGCACCTGCGGGGGGTGGGCTGAGGTGGCGCTCGGCCGGGCCTGCGCAGTCTCCGTGCTGGGGCTGCAGGGGCACCTGATCGAGGTCGAGGCCGACATCGCCAACGGGTTACCCGCATTCGGGCTGGTCGGACTGCCCGACGTCTCGTTGAACGAGTCCCGGGATCGGGTGCGCGCGGCGTCGGCCAACTCCGGCTTCGCGCTGCCGCAGCGCCGGATCACCGTGAACCTGTCGCCAGCGGCCCTGCCCAAGGCAGGCACCGGCTTCGACCTGGCCATCGCGGCGGCGTTGCTGATGGCCGCCCAGGTCGTGCCCGTGGAGCCGGCCAGCCGTTTCGTGTTGATCGGTGAGCTCGGACTGGACGGCCGGGTCCGGCCGGTCCGCGGCGTGTTGCCGGCCGTGCTGGCCGCGGTTGCCCGCGGTCTCCCGGACGTCGTGGTCCCGGCCGCGAACGCGCGGGAAGCGGCGCTGGTCAGTGAGGCCAAAGTGTGGCCGGCCAGCCACCTGTCCGACGTGATCGCGCTGCTCGGCGGCGTCCCGGTCAGGGTGTCCGACGGACCGGAGCCGGAGGATGCCAGCACCGGCGTGGCTGGAGACGGCGCTGGCCGGGCTGACTGCCTGTTCGGCGATCCGGCCCGGACCGGTCGCGGCGATCTGGCCGATGTGATGGGCCAGCACGAGGCTCGCAGGGCGCTGGAGGTGGCTGCGGCCGGTGGGCACCACCTGCTCTTCATCGGCCCGCCCGGTGCGGGCAAGACGTTGCTGGCCGAGCGCCTGACCACGCTGCTGCCCGACCTGTCTGGGGAGGAGGCGGTCGAGGTGACCGCGGTGCACTCCCTGGCCGGAACCCTGGATCCGTCGGCCGGGCTGATCCGTCGGCCGCCGTTCGAGAATCCGCATCACTCGTCGACCATGGTGTCGCTGGTCGGCGGTGGCAGCGGTAGTGGAATGCCACATCCGGGGGCTGCGTCCCGGGCCCACCGGGGCGTGCTGTTCCTGGACGAGGCGGCTGAGTTCGGTGGCCGGGTACTGGATTCGTTGCGCGAACCGATGGAGCACGGTGAGCTGGTCATTCACCGCGCCGGGGGCACGGCTCGATTTCCGGCTCGCTTCCAGCTGGTGATGGCCACCAACCCCTGTCCGTGCGGCCTGTGCTACGGCTCGGGGCTGCTCTGCACCTGCTCGTCGCCGGTGCGCCGCCGATATCTCGCCAAGCTGTCCGGGCCGCTGCTCGATCGGGTCGATCTGCAGGTCGAGGTGGCGCCGGTCGGCCGCTACGACTTAGCCAGCGACGAACAGCCGGAGACCAGCGCCACGGTCGCGGTCCGGGTGGCCGCTGCTCGCGATGTGCAGCGGGAACGATTGGCCGGGACGCCATGGCGGCTGAATGGCGAGGTGCCCGGCGGTTGGCTGCGCGGAGCCCTGCAACTGCCGAAATCCGCTACTCGTTCAGTGGATTCGGCCCTGGACCGGGGATCACTTTCGATCCGTGGCTATGACCGGGTTCTGCGGATCGCCTGGACCTTGGCCGACTTGGCTGGCCTCGATCGACCGGGCGAGACTGAAGTGGGCCAGGCACTGACCCTGCGCCAGCGGGGCCAGGTGGCGGCATGAACGAGGCCGGCCAGCTGGGTACGAGTGGGCACGCCGGCACGACGGGCGTGGCGAGCCGATCCGGGTTGATCGGGCGGCTGCGTTTTGACGGCACTGACGAGCGGCTGGTGCGCGCTGCTTGGAGCCGGCTGGCCGAGCCGTCGGACACCACCGCGCAGAGACTGATCGCTGAGGTCGGCCCCGTGGACGCCTTCCACCGGGTGATCGCCGGACGAGGTCCGGCCCGCTGGCAGGTCCGGCTCGGCGAGGTGGACCCGCTGGCCGATCGGGAGGTGGCTGACGTCATCGGGGCCCGGCTGATCATCCCCGGCGACGAGGAGTGGCCACCAGGATTCGAAGCACTGGGACAGGGCAGTCCCTTCTGCCTCTGGGTTCGTGGCCCGCTGGATCTTGGGGCCGCCTCGGCCCGCTGTGTGGCCATCGTTGGTGCCAGAGCCGCAACGACCTATGGCACCCAGATCGCCCGGCAGCTCGCTGAGGGATGCGCCGATCGTGGGATCACAGTGGTGTCCGGAGCGGCGTTCGGCATCGATGCGGCAGCGCACCGTGGTTCGCTCAGCCGGGAGGGTCCGACAGTCGCGGTCCTGGCCTGCGGAGTCGAACGAGCCTACCCCCGCGGTCACGACGACCTGATCGCCCGGATCGCGGCCAGCGGCTGCCTGATCAGCGAATTCCCGCCGGGCTCAATGCCTGCTCGTTGGCGGTTCCTGGAGCGGAACCGGCTGATCGCCGGGCTGTCCCAGCTGGTGGTCGTGGTTGAAGCCGGGCATCGGTCGGGAGCATTGGGGACGGCTGGACGGGCCGCCAACATCGGCATCACCGTCGCCGCGGTCCCCGGCCCGGTGACATCGCCGTCCTCGTACGGATGCCACCGGCTGCTGCGCGAAGGAGCGGTCTGCGTGACTGGTGCGGATGAAGTGATCGAGCTGCTCAGCCCCATCGGAAGTGGCTTGGCTGATCAGGTGGCCGGGCCCGCCGCTGCGCACGATGGCCTGAGCCCCCCTGATCTGCGGGTGTTCGACGCGCTTCCCCGGAACCGGCCCGCCGGGTTGCTGTCCCTGAGCCGGGTGGCGGGGGTCGAGCCCGCGTTGGTACAGGCTGCCCTGGGCCGGCTGGAACTCTCAGGCCTGGCCGAACGAGCCGGAAGCAGCGCCATGGGTGACCCGGGTGGCTCAAGTGACTTCACGGACTCGGGGGACTCGGAGGGGCCCGGTTGGCGCAAGGCCAGCCCGTCCTCACGTCCACGGCCGCCGCGCTCGTGAGCCCGACGGGCCGGTGAGCCGGTGAGCCGGTGAGCCGATGGGCGGTGAGCCGATGGGCGGTGAGCCGATGGGCGGTGAGCCGATGGGCGGTGAGCCGATGGCGGTAGCGGCGGCGGAACGGCAGGCGGCCCGCAATCCGGTGAATTCGCGCCGCCGGTCGCCATAGTTGGAGAGTGGCCCCGGCGCTTCCGGCGAAGTGGGTGGCGGCGATCGATGGATTCAGCCGCTTCCTGGCTGCTGAGCGCGGTTTTTCGGAGCACACTGTGCGGGCCTATCTCTCGGACATACGGGCGCTCGGGTCGCACGCGGCCGAGCGCGGACGGGATGACCCGGCAGAACTGGACCTGGGCCTGCTGCGCTCCTGGCTGGCTGGCCTGTCGGTGTCTGGCCAGGCTCGATCTTCGATTGCTCGCCGGTCCGCCAGCGCCAAGGCGTTCACCCGCTGGCTGGCGCGCACTGGCCGGGCGGCCGCCGACCCTGGACTGCGGCTGCAATCGCCCAAGCGTGGCCGTCCCTTGCCCGCTGTTCTGCGTGCGGAACAAGCTCGGGACGCGATGGCCCTGGCCCGGAGCCGGATCGATTCACGACCGGTCAGTAGTTTCGGCGAGTCCGGCGAAGCCGGCGAGATCGGCAGGCGCGAGCAAGGGGGCGAGCCGGTGGGCTCCCAGCCAGGATGGGAGCAGGCGGGAGGCCAGGCCGGTGGCCTCCAGCCCGGCGGGGCCGAACCCGGCCCGGCCCAATCCGGACGGTCCAGCTCGGAGTGGACCGGATCCGACCTTGCCGGTGCAGCTCAGACAGCTCAGAGCCCGATCGACGTCGCCATTGCGCGGCGGGACCTGGCCATGGTCGAACTGCTGTATGCGACCGGCATCCGAGCAGGGGAGCTGTGTGGGCTCGACCTGGACGATCTGGATGAGGCCCGGCGCACGGTCAGAGTGATGGGTAAGGGCGCGAAGGAACGAGTGGTTCCCTTCGGCGTCCCCGCCGCCACGGCGCTACGCGAGTGGATCGAGGCCCGGCGGGAGGTGATTCCGGATCCCGCCGCACCGGGACGCCGGACGCGAGCCCTGTTCCTGGGCCGGCGCGGACGACGAATAGGGCAACGGCAGGTCCGCACCGTCGTGCACAAGCTTCTCGGAGCCGCCGATGGCGTGACATCCCTTGGGCCACACGGGTTAAGACATAGCGCCGCAACTCATCTTCTCGACGGCGGCGCGGACCTTCGTAGCGTACAGGAGTTGCTTGGTCACGCTACGCTAACGACGACGCAGATTTATACGCACGTGTCCGTGGAACGGCTGCGCAGCAGCTATCGCCAGGCCCACCCACGGGCCTAGTGCCGGGCGCAGGCCAGCAGGGGAGGAACCCGCGGTGACGACCGACAGCGATGCGCTGGTCGATTCGGTGAGCACTCAGGACGAGGTGGCGGCCAACGAAGCTGCCCTGCGCGCCCTGTGGGAGAAGTTCAAGCACACCGGAGACCCGGGAACCCGTGAACGGCTGATCCTGCACTACTCGCCTCTGGTCAAGTACGTGGCGGGACGGGTCGGCGTCGGCCTTCCCCCCAACATCGAACAGGCCGATCTCGTCTCCTACGGGATCTTCGGGCTGATCGACGCGATCGAGAAGTTCGACATCGATCGGGCGATCAAGTTCGAGACCTATGCCATTGCCCGGATCCGTGGCGCGATCATTGATGAGTTGCGGGCAATCGACTGGATCCCGCGCTCAGTGCGCTACAAGGCTCGCGAGGTGGAACGGGCTTACGCTGCGCTGGAGGGGGAACTGCGGCGGACCCCCACAGAGTCCGAGGTGGCCGAGCGGCTGGGCATGTCGATGGACGACCTGCGCGCGGTGTTCTCCCAGGTGTCCTACGTCAACGTGGTCGCCCTCGACGAGCTGCTGACGGTCGGTGGTGAGAAGGGCGACAAGCTCTCCCTCGTGGACACCCTGGAAGACACCAAGGCCGAGGATCCGGTCGCCGCCTTCGAATCGGAAGAGACCAAGTTCCTGCTGTCCCGCGCGATCAACCAGCTGCCCGAGCGGGAAAAGATCGTCGTCACCCTCTATTACTACGAAGGCCTCACGCTGGCCGAGATCGGGCGGGTTCTGGGCGTCACCGAATCCCGGATCTGCCAGATGCACACCAAGGCCGTGATGCAGCTGCGGGTCAAAATGTCCGAGGTCAGCTGACCATTCGGGTAGGCCGGACTGGCCGGATCGGATCAGCCGGGCCAGGACCCTAACGGAGGGGCAGCAGCACGATGGGGCCGGTTAACCGGCGGACGAGGGACAGCGGATCGATGTAGGCACCCCGGAGCGAACGCCCCAGTGCAGGCAGCTGACCGGAGCACAGTGATCCGGAACGGCACTCAAGACGCCGACGACCTGACCGGCTCGCACGAACTGGCCAGTCCGCACCAGCGCAGCCACCGGTTCCACGCTGCTGATCATCGACTTGCCGTGGTCGATGCTCAGCACCGGCCGGCCTGCCACCAGGCCGGCGAAACTGATCTGGCCATCGGCGGGCGCTCTGATCATCGAGCTAGGCCCGGCCGCCAGATCCACTCCGCGATGGCCAGCGGACCAGCGATAGGGCCCCATCTGAAAGCGCCGGAGCACGACTGGGGCCGGTTCGAGGGGCCAGCGCCAGACGCGAGGCGCCGCCAGGCCGGAGCGGGCCAATGCCCGGCTCTGGGACCAAGCCGCCGCCGAGAATTGAGCGGCTGGAGCGGAGCCGCGAGGACCCGGATCCAGGGAGCCAGATCCCCTGATCATCGCCAGGCCCCAGAGCAGAAGGCCTGAGCCGGAGGAGTCATCTGGCCGAGCCGGATCGGACAGAGCGGGTGGAGGCGCAGCCGAGGCGGCGGGAGACGAGCCCAGAAGCAGCAGGGCGGCCGAGATCGGAACCACCAGGGATCGGCGAAAGACCATGTCGAGGAGCCTGGCGCGTCGATCGCCACGCAGATCCCGGTCGGCGCAATCTGTGGACAACTCGGAGGTCGTACGGGTTGTGGACTGGCCGAACTTCCTCCTTGCTCGTTTTGGCCGTCGGCCTGCTGGCCGCATAGCATGGACGGGCGGCCGGTTCGCTGGCCGACTTCGCGTGCTCGCGGACCGCTCATCATGCTCCGGCGAAAGCCGGACAGCATCCGAGCGGGGCGGCGTCACTCGGTCCGGGTCCAGCACCATCGGCGTCCAGCCGGAGGATGGCTCACCGGTCACGACGTCGTCGCGGACACCAGGCGCGGTCCCGAGCCCGGGATCGCGAACAACCGAGGGCGCCCGCTTCTGGCCGGTGCCGCAAGGAGTCATGTCCATGGCCGTCGTGACCATGCGCCAGCTGCTCGGCAGCGGTGTCCATTTCGGGCACCAGACCCGGCGCTGGAACCCGAAGATGAAGCGCTTCATCCTGACCGAGCGCAACGGCATCTACATCATCGATCTGCAGCAGTCGCTGGCGTTCATCGACAACGCCTTCGATTTCGTCAAGGAGACCGTCTCCCACGGCGGAAGCATCCTGTTCGTCGGCACCAAGAAGCAGGCCCAGGAACCCATTGCCGAGCAGGCCAGCCGGGTCGGCATGCCCTTCGTGAACCAGCGCTGGCTGGGCGGCATGCTGACCAACTTCCAGACCGTGCACAAGCGCCTGCAGCGGCTCAAGGAACTCGAGGAGATCGACTTCGAGGACGTCGCCAAGAGCGGCATGACCAAGAAGGAACTGCTGGTCCTGCGCCGGGAGAAGGACAAGCTGAGCAAGACCCTGGGCGGGATCCGGGACATGAACCGGGTGCCCAGCGCGGTCTGGATCGTCGACACCAAGAAGGAGCACCTGGCCGTCGACGAGGCCAGGAAGCTCGGCATCCCGGTGGTGGCAATCCTGGACACCAACTGCGACCCGGACGAGATCGACTACAAGATCCCGGGCAATGACGATGCGATCCGCTCGGTCACCCTGCTCACCCGTGTGCGGGGGGCCTCTTTTTGTTCTACCGGCGCGCGGCCGCCCCCCCCGCCGCGGGAGCAGCCGGTGACGGCACGGTCGCGGCCGATGAGCCGCTGCCCGAGTGGGAGCGTGACCTGCTGGCCGGTCAGGACGCCCAGGCTGGGCCGGACGCTGAGGCTGGTGCGCCAGAGGCTGGGCCGGACGCCGGGGCTGGTGCGCCAGAGGCTGGGAACAGTGAGGGCGCGGCCAGTGCTGTACCAGCGAACGAGGCATCCGAAATCGCCGGAACCGAGGCGGTCGCGGCGGCCACGCTCAGGGATGATGCGGCCGAGGCGGAGACCGAGACCCAGAGCGGTGGCACGCCGCTGGACCAGCCGGGCGAGACCATCGCCGAGTCCGTCGACGCCGGGAGCTAGACCGGCTGGGTCGCGCGGTCCGGCGATGCGCGCATCCGCGCTGCCTCACTTTTTCAACGAACGGGTATGACAGGAGTCAGCTGAGAATGGCGAACTACACCGCCGCCGATGTCAAGAGACTGCGTGAGCAGACCGGTGCCGGAATGCTGGACTGCAAGAACGCACTGGTCGAGAGCGACGGCGACTTCGACAAGGCCGTCGAGTACTTGCGGGTGAAGGGCCAGAAGGGAGTCGCCAAGCGGGAGAGCCGCACGACGTCCAACGGCTTGGTCACCGCCTATGTCGATGAGGGCGTCGGCGTGCTGCTCGAACTGGACTGCGAGACCGATTTCGTGGCCAAGGGCGACACGTTCCAGGCGCTCGCTCAGCAGGTGCTGGAGCAGGCCGTCGCGGTCAGGGCCGAGGACGCCGACACGCTGCTGAAGAGTGAGCTGCCCGGCGGTCGCTCGGTGCAGCAGTTGATCGACGAGGGCAACGCCGCGATCGGGGAGAAGATCGTGATCCGGCGGATCGCCCGGATCGAGGCCGCGCATGTGGCCAGTTACCTGCATCGGACCAATCCGGACCTGCCCCCGCAGGTGGGGGTGCTGGTCGGTACCGACGCGCAGCACGACGTGGCTCGCGACGTCGCGCTGCACATCGCCGCCCTCCCTCCCGCCTATCTCAACCGCGATGAGGTCCCGTCCGAGGTGGTCGAGACCGAGCGCCGGATCGCCGAGGAGACCGCCCGCAACGAGGGCAAGCCCGAGCAGGCCCTGGCCCGGATCGTCGAGGGCCGGGTCGGGGGCTTCTACAAGGAGAACGTCCTGCTGGAGCAGAAGTACGCCAAGGATCAGAGCCTCACGGTCGACAAGGTGCTCAAGGCCGCGGGTGTTGGCGTCACCGCCTTCGCGCGGTTCCGGGTCGGCGCCTGAGCATCGGCCAGCCAGGGCCGGGCGGGCCGCATCCTCACCGGATGCGCCCAGCCCGGCTCTTGCTGCGTCACGGGCAGTCAGGTGCGGCCGGGTACGGCAGACTGAGCGCCAGCGTGCAACGGCAGCCCGGCGAACGGAGTTGTGGGTGACCCAGGTGGTGGAGGACCTCTCGGACCAGGCCTTGGCCGGCCGCCCCGATATGGGCGGCCCGATCTATCGCCGGGTGCTGCTCAAGCTGTCCGGTGAAGTGTTCGGCGCGGGCAAGCTCGGCGTGGATCCGGAGACCGTGGCGGTGCTGGCTGGTCAGATCGCCGAAGTGGTTCGCGAAGGGGCCCAGGTCGCCGTGGTGGTGGGAGGCGGCAATTTCTTCCGCGGCGCCGAGCTGTCCCAACACGGCATCGACCGGGCCCGGGCCGACTACATGGGCATGCTCGGAACGGTGATGAACTGCCTGGCCCTTCAGGATTTCCTGGAAAAGGCCGGGATCGACACCCGGGTGCAGACCGCGATCACGATGGGCCAGGTGGCCGAGCCCTACGTTCCGCGGCGGGCGATCCGGCACCTCGAGAAGGGCCGGGTGGTGATCTTCGGAGCCGGACTGGGGGCCCCCTACTTCTCCACGGACACCACCGCGGCCCAGCGGGCGCTGGAGATCAAGGCACACGCGGTTCTGATGAGCAAGAACGGGGTGGACGGCGTCTACACCGCCGATCCCCGGATCGACCCGTCCGCGCGCAAGCTCGAGCAGGTCACCTACGGCGATGCGCTGGCCCAGCGGCTCAGGGTGGTCGACGCCACCGCCTTCAGCCTGTGCATGGATAACCGGCTGCCGATGATCGTGTTCGGGATGGAGGGCGAGGGAAACATCGCCCGGGCCGTCCGGGGTGAAAGAATTGGCACCCTGGTGACTGCGGGGTAAACGCCTGGTTAGCCTGATTCAGCCGATGGGATCCGATAAGCGCCGCGGACGAAGGAGCGACAGTGATTGACGAGACCCTCCTCGAGGCCGAGGAGAAGATGGACAAGGCTGTCGAGGTCGCCAAGGAAGACTTCTCCACCATCCGCACCGGCCGGGCCAACGCGCAGATGTTTAGCAAGATCCTGGTCGACTACTACGGCTCCCCGACGCCGCTGCAGCAGCTGGCCTCGTTCGCGATCCCCGAAGCCCGCACGGTCATCATCACCCCCTACGACCGGGCGGCGATGCCGGATATCGAGAAGTCCATCCGTGACTCCGATCTGGGCGTCAACCCGGCCAACGACGGCACCATCATCCGGATCAACCTGCCCCAACTGACCGAAGAGCGGCGCAAGGACTACATCAAGCTGGCCCGGCACAAGGCCGAGGACGCCCGGGTCTCCGTCCGCAACGTGCGCCGGCACGCCAAGGAGGAGCTGGACCGGCTGGTCAAGGACGGCGAGGCCGGAAAGGACGACGGCGCCCGGGCCGAGAAAGAGCTGGAGCAGGTCACCAAGCGTCACGTCGACAACATCGACGACCTGTTGCAGCACAAGGAGTCCGAGCTGCTCGAGGTATGACCGTGCCTGCCGACGCTGAACCGCCCACGGGTGAGCAAC